>DATJJB010000496.1:0-8427 GCA_035492655.1 Kutzneria sp.
ATGACGATGTACCCCAGGTGCACGGTGCCGAAGACGTCAGTCACGGTGTCCTCCCACGAAATCGGCGATCAACTGGTTGAAGCGGTCGGCCTGTTCCCACTGCACCCAGTGCCCGGTGTTGGCGAACAGCACGAGATCGCAGTTGGGCATCAGGCGGGCGAGCGTCACGCCGCCGGACGGGCGGTTCACCTTGTCCTGGCTGCCCCACAGCACGAGCGTCGGCACGTCGAGCCGACGCAGCCGCCGGTCACGGGTGAGATCCATGCGCAGCAACGGCTTCAGGCCGGACGGACGACGAAGCGGCGGGTTGGCGATCACCTCGGGGTCGAGGCTGGCGCGGTACCGTTCGTCGATCATACTGTCCGGAATGGACGATCCGTCGAACACCAGGTACTGCCGGATGAACGTGGCCAGCTTCTCCCGACCGGGCTTCGGGTAGTAACCCAGCAGGTGCTGCAATCCCTTGGTGGGCAGCGACTTGGTCGTGCCGATGCCGCCCGGGCCCATCAGCACCAGGTTGTCGGCGCGACGGGGTGTGTCCAGGGCCAGCCGCAGCGCGGCCGAGCCGCCGTAGGAGTGGCCGACCAGCGTGGCCGAGTCGATGCCCAACGCGTCGAGCAGGCCCCGCACCCCGTCTGCCAGCGAACCGAACGGGTCAGACTGGTCGATGGTCTTGCTGGACCGGCCGTAGCCGGGCAGATCCGGCACGATCACCCGGTACTGCTTGGCCAACGCGTCGATGTTGGCGCTGTAGGTGGGCACGCCGGAGGCACCAGGGCCGCCGCCGTGCAGCAGCACGACCGCCGGACCGGCGCCGGTCTCGGCCACGAAGATCTCGTGCCCGCCGGCCTTGATGGTGTGCTCGTTCATGCCTTCCGCTTCCCGCTGGAATGGACAAATCCGTCCGGCCGCACGGTGATCACGTCGACCTTGTGCTCGGCGAGCCAGGCGATCAGCGCGCCGGCGATGTCGACGACACAGCCGGTCCTCGGCGTCGAGCCGGGCGGCAGGACGGTGATCGCGTCGGGCTGTTCGTGCCGGCTGAACACGACCCAGCCGGAGGTCAGGTCGTCGAGCCGTTGCCGAACGCCGTCGGAGTCGAGCACCCATGGTTGTGGGATCTTCCGTCCGGTGCCGGGGCCACCGGTGAAGAACCCTTGTGCGTACCGGGGTTCGGGCACCCAGCACCGCCTCGTCATCAGCCGGAGCAGCCGGGGGTTGCTGCCGACCCGACTGAACAGGACGTTGCGGACCTTGGTGACCGCCGGCCGTCGCTCGGTGATCAGCCGGCCGGCGAACACGGCCCGGCGCATCGTCGCCCGGACATGGCGTTTGCGCTCGGTCTCGTACGAATCGAGCACACTGTCGGCCAGCTCGCCACTGATCACCCCGGCCAGCTTCCAGCACAGGTTGGCCACGTCCCGCACCCCGGCGGCCATGCCCTGGCCGATCCACGGCGGCATCGCGTGCGCGGCATCCCCGGCCAGGAACACCCGGCCGATCCGCCAGCGCGACGCGACCCGCACGTGGTGGCTGTACACCACCGACCGCAGCACCTCCACGTGCTCATCGGTGATGCCGTAGCGGCCGAGCAGCGGCCAGACGTCGGCAGCTAGCTGCTCCGGGTCCTCCCCCGGCAGCGCCGGGAATTCCCAGCGGTGATGGTCGAGCGGGGACGGGATGTCGACCGCCGGCCGCCGCGGATCGCAGTGGAACCGCATCCGGTCGAGGCCCGGCCACTCCCGCTTGACCTTGGCGTCGATGACCACCCAGTGGTCCTCGTGGGTGCGGCCCTCGAAGCTGACGCCCAGACCTGTGCGGATCGGGCTGGAACCACCATCGGCGGCGATCACGTACTTGGCCCGCACGGTTCCCTTGGCCAGCCGGAGCTCCACACCGGTGGAATCCTGTTCAATGCCAAGACATTCCGCTTCGAGTAATACGGCGACGTTCGGGAAACGCTTGAGGCCCTGGCGCAGCGTGGCCTCCAGGGTCGGCTGGTGAAAGAACAGCTGCGGCGGGTAGCCGTGGCCGCGCGGTGTGAAGGCGGCGTCGAAGAAGGACCGGCCGTCGTGGTCGACGAAGCTGATCGGGCAGTCGCTGATCATGTCGCGGGCCAGCTCGTCGGCCAGGCCGACCGACTGCCAGACGCGCAGCACCTCCTCGTCGGTGGAGATGGCTCGTGCGCGGCCGTAGACCTCGGCGTCCCGCTCGACGACCAGCACCTTCAGGCCGGCGACGCCGAGCAGGTTGGCCGCGGTGACGCCGGTCGGGCCGTACCCGACGACGGCGACGTCGTAGTGGGACACCGGACCTCGTTCCTGTAGCGATCGCTCCAGTACTTGCTGGAATGGTCGCTACAGTAAGCTGGGTTTGTCAAGGAGGTGGCCGGGATGACCACGGAACGCAAACGGCGGGCCAACGGCGAGGAGTCGCGGCGGCGGATCCTCGACGCGGCGGCCGAGATCGCCGGCGAGCGCGGCTACGACGGCGCCAGCATCGCGCAGGTCAGCGCCCGCGCCGGGCTGCCGGCGAGCTCCATCTACTGGCACTTCAAGGACAAGGACGAACTCATCGCGGCGGTCATCGAACGCAGCTTCGAACAGTGGCTGCGGGCGTTCGACGAGCACGACGAGCAGGTGCCCGAACTCGTCCTGCGCATCGGCCGGGCCCTGATGCGGACACCGGACTTCCTCCGGCTCGGACTGATGCTCACCTTGGAGCGGCGGCCACGGGAGGCCAGCGCGCGGACGATGTTCCTCCAGGTCCGGGCGACCACCCTGGAGCGCATCGCGTCGACGATCCGGGAATTCGCTCCCCAACTGTCCGACGACGCGGTATCGCTGCTGGCCACCTACGCGATGGCGGCGGTGGACGGGTTCTTCGTGGCCCACGAGATCGGCGGCGACTCGGTCGACCTGGCGGCGCTGTTCGAACTGCACGGGAAGGTGCTGGCCGACGCCGTGCGCCACCTGTCTGCCTAATATGGCGGCCATGGATCTGAGGATCTTCACCGAACCCCAGCAAGGCGCCACCTACGCCGACCTGCTGCGCGTGGCCAAATCCGCCGAGGCCTCGGGATTCGACGGCTTCTTCCGCTCCGACCACTACCTGGCCATGGCCGGTGACGGCCAGCCCGGGCCGACCGACGCCTGGACAACGCTTTCCGCACTGGCCGTGCAGACCGAGCGCATCCGCCTCGGCACGCTGGTCACCTCCGGGACCTTCCGCCTACCCGGCCCGCTGGCGATCGCCGTCGCCCAGGCCGACCAGATGTCCGGCGGCCGCGTCGAACTCGGCCTGGGGGCCGGCTGGTTCGAGGCCGAGCACACCGCGTACGGCATCCCGTTCCCGCCGCTGGGCGAGCGCTTCGAGCGCCTCACCGAGCAGCTGGAGATCATCACCGGGCTGTGGTCGACGCCGTCCGACCAGACCTTTTCCTTCACCGGCAAGCACTACACCGTGGCCGACTCGCCGGCGCTGCCCAAGCCCGTCGCGCCGATCCCGGTGATCGTCGGCGGCACCGGCCCGCGCCGCACGCCCGCGCTGGCCGCCCGCTTCGCCACCGAGTTCAACGTGCCGTTCTCCCCGGTCGACCGGGCCGCCACCCAGTTCGACCGGGTGGCCCAGGCCTGTGTCGACGCCGGCCGCGACCCGTCGGAGATCGTCCGCTCCTGCGCCCACACGCTCATCCTCGGTGACACCGAGGCCGAGGTGGCCCAGCGCGCGGCCGAGTTGGGCCTGCGCACCGCCGACCCCAAGGACAATCCGCTGGCCGGCTCGCCGGCGCAGATCGTCGACCAGCTCGGCCAGTGGCGCGAGCGCACCGGCATCACCCGGGTCTACGTGCAGCTGCTGGACCTCGTCGACCTCGACCAGCTGGACCTCGTGGCGTCGAAGATCGCGCCGCAGCTTTAGCGGACCGACTCGCCGGCGGCTAGGTGAACACGCCTGGCCGCCGCGCGAGGACGTCACGGGCGATGTCCACGGGCCGGCGTCGCGACTGCCGAGCCGCATTGGTCAACAGGGCCTTCGCGTTGTCGATGGAGATTCCCCTTGTCGCGGCGAGGAATCCGACCGCCAGGTTGACGTCGTCCTCGTCGCCCGCGGCGGCCAGCTCATCGATCACGTCGTCCTCGGTGTCGGCCAGCACGAGCACGGTCGCGATGTCGGCGAACGCCTCCGCGTCGGGCGGCGGACCGCCGGGGCTGCGGCGGTAGAGCGTGAGTGTGCCGACCGTGAAGGTGGCCGTGCGCAAGGGATACGCGAACACAGCCGCGACGCCCAGGCCGCTGGCCGTCTCCGTGTACGACGGCCAGCGGGCGGCCGCGCGGTCCAGATCCGGCAGCAGCACCGGCTCGCCGGTCATGAACGCTTGCAGCGCCGGCACCCGTCCGATCGTCACCTGAAGTTCCTGCACGCGGCGGGCCCAGCGGTCGCTGGCCGTGAGCAGGCACTGCACCGATCCCCCGCTGTACAATGTGATCGCGGCGCCGTCGACACCGGGCAGCTCGTTGACGGCCGTCGTGCACAACGTGTCGATGCACCGGCCCTCGCCGCTCGTGTGCAGCAGGCGATGCCAGAGTTGATCACGCCTCGACCGGCCGGCGCCGGACGGCGCGGCCGCTCTCTTGTACCGGCCGGCCGACAGCATCGCGTGCCGCACGATCGCCCCTGGCCGGCGGAGGGTGCCGGCATGACCGAGGATCTCGTGCACCGCGGTGACGTCTTCCACGTGGTGCAGCAGCCCGACCACCCGGCCGCCGTCATCCAGCAGCGGGGAGTTGACCGGGCACCACACCTTCACCCGGAAGCCCGCCGGTTCGGCCGGGTCGGGGATGTCGTAGCGCTGCACGCCCATGTCGTGCGGCACGCCGTGGCGCAGCACCCGCAGCAGCGACGCCTCCAACCGACGCACCCCGTCCGCCGCCGGATCGTGCGGGTTGTCCGGGAACGCGTCGAAGACGAACGTGTCGATCAGCTCATCCGGTTGCCGCGCGGTCGCGCGCAGGTACGCCGGGTTGGCCGCCTGGATCCGCAGCTCGTTGTCCAGCAGCAGGTAAGGCGCGGTGGTCACCGCGAACACCTGGCTGCCGGCCGTGGCTCTCAGCACCTCGTGCATGGGCACTCACCTCGACGCCTGTTTGCGGCGGTCAGTATGAACCCGGCGGATGCGGGAGTCGAGCGTCGACAACAGTTGTTGTCGGGTTGCGAGGTCGCCCGTTCGGAGGACGTCAGGAGCCGGCGGAGATGAGGGCGCGCACGATCTCGGCGTCCCGCTGCGCCGCCTCCGCCTCCTCGGCAGTGGCCGGTTCCAGGCGTACGGGCATGTCCTTGTGGTGGGGCGTGCCGGCGATGGGGTCCCGGTCCGTGGCGTCGGTGAGGATGTTGATGCGCGGGCCGTTCAGCACGCGGCCGCCGTGGCCGTCCGGCACTGCCATGCCGAAGCCGTGCGGGAGCGCCAACTGGCCCTTGCGCAGCGAGTCGTCGATCTCGGCTTTGACGACGATGCGGCCGGTGCGGCTGACGACGGCTACCCAATCGCCTTCATCGGCATCGATGGCCTTCAGGTCGTCGGTACGGACGTGCAGCGCGCCGTCCGGGTCGGTGCGGCGCCAGCTCGGCGGGCGGAGGATCTGGTTGGCGTTGTGCCGACGGCGCTGGCCGTTGATCAGCGACAGCGGGAAGTCCGGGTCCGGGCGGTCGCTGGCGGGGTCGAGGCTTTCCAGCCAGGAGAGGAGCTCAGGGACGGCCAAGTTCACCCGATCGTGGCGCATGAGCTGCCAGACCTCGTCGTACTCGTGCTGGGTGAACGGGGTTCCGCTGGGGCTGGTGAGGATGCGGTCGAACAGCTCGGCGGCGAGCACGGGGCCTTCATTGGTGGATTGCAGGGCGCGTTGCACGGCTACCGGCATGCGCTTGGTGAGGGTGAGGCAGCCGGGCCACAGGACGGCGGCGGTGGCGGCACCGTCAGGGAGGGTGCGACCTAGCGTGCGGTAGAGGAGGATCGGGGCGATGGCCGGGTTTTCCTGGAGGAGCGGGGCTGCGGCCTTGAGGAAGTCGTTGCGGTTGGCAGCGGTGAGTTCGTCCAGTGTGGACTGTTCGGGCAGCAGGCCCAGCTTGTCGAAGAGGCGAGCGTAGATCTCGGCTTCGACGAGTGTGCCGGGGAGCGGGTCGAACAGCGGCGGGCGCAGGTGGAAGTAGTTGGTGGGAAACTCGAAGTCGAAGAAGGTGAATTCCCACTTCTCGTGCTGGGACGCCGCTGGGAGCACGTAGTCGGCCAGTGCGGCGGTCTCGGTGTAGGCGACGTCGATGACGACGGACAGCTCGGCGGCGCGGATGGCGCGCTCGATGCTGGCGGTGTCGGCGGCGGTGTTGGCCGGGTTGGAGGACTCCACCCACAGGATGCGGGCACGGTTGGGGTGGTCGGCGAGGATCTCCTCGGCCAGCGTGTTCAACGGGAGCATGCCGCCGATGTACTCGAAGCCGGTGATCTCCGAGCGCTCGCCGCGGGACTCCGACCAGAGCGGCATCAGCCAGGTGTGCAGCGCGTTGGTGCCGGGGCGGCCGAAGTTGCCGGTGATCAGGTAGAGCAGCTTCTCCAGGTAGCTGTTGAGCGTGGAGTTGCGGCCCTGCTGGATGCCGAGTTCGACGCGGACCGTCATGGCATCGGCTTGCAGGATCAGGTCCACGGCTTTGTCGACGTCGGCCCGAGGGACTTCGGTGTGGGCGATCCAGGCTTCGACGGGGATGTCGGCGAGCGTGGCGGCTACCTGGTCGTAGCCTTCGGTGTGACGGGTCAGGAAGTCGTGGTCCTGGCCGTTGCGTTGGATGATCAGGGCGAGGATGGCGGCCAGGAGGTAGGCGTCGGTGCCGGGGCGCAGCGGAAGGTGGACGTCGGCGACCTCGGCGGTTTCGGTGCGGCGCGGGTCTACGACGATCATCTTGCGGGCCGGGTCGTTCTTGATGTCGTTGACGGCGCTGCGGGCGCGGTTGAAACCGTTGGCCAGCCAGGGGTTGCAGCCGATGACGAGCAGGAGGTCGCAGTCTTCGACGCCTTCGGCGGTATGGTTCGTCTGGCCGCCGAACATCTTGCCGTTGACCCAGAAGTCGCCGGTCTTCTCCTGGGAGAGGGCGCCGAAGAAGCGGGTGGAGTTCATCCACTTGCGGAGGGCGAGGCCGTAGCCGCCGCCGGAGTGGTTGCCCTGGCCACCGCCGCCTACGTAGGCCATGGAGCCTGGACGGTTGGCCGCGGCGTCCTGGTTCTTGATGGCTGTGAGCTTGGTGGCGATTTCGGTGAGCGCCTGGTCCCAGGAGATGGGCTCATGGGTGCCGTCGGGGCGGCGGCGGAGCGGGGTGTCGAGGCGGTCGTTGTGGTTGCCGTACCAGGTGAGACGCTGGGCTTTCTGGCAGAGGTAGCCCTGGGTGCGGGGGTTGTCCTTGTCGCCTCGGACACGGGTGATGCTGCGGCCGTCGGTGAGGACCTCGATGCCACAGTTGACGTAGCAGAGGCTGCAGGCGGTCTTGTGCCAGGTGGTGCTCACGTCCAGCAGGGTTGCGTAACTAGACCTAGCTTGTCAAGGGTTTAGCAGGCCTCGGGGCTTGCTGCCGTTGGGTGGTGGTTTATTCGGTGTGGTCGCGTGGATTTGGTGTGGAGCCTCTGAGCGATGGCGCGAAGGGCAAAAACCGGGCAGGACGAGCCTGCCCTTCGCTTGACAATTGTACGCCATCGCCCCCCTCCACACAAAATCCACGCGACATGAGTGTGGTTAGCGTTGTGCGGTGTGCCGGAATGAAAGAAAAGGTTTTCCGTCTGACGGGATTCACCCGTTAGTGATTCGTGTTGGATCTTGCAGACGAGTATTCTATGAAGTATGGAACTCACCCGCGAGATCGAGAGCATGGAGCCTTCCGGGGCCCTGTTCGATCTGATCCTGGGTGTGGATCCGGCAAACCTGTCACAAGAACAGCTCATCACCTATGTGGCGGTGGCCCGGAAACTGGGGGCCGCGTGCCAATACGCCGAGTTGACCGCCCTCGGACGCGTCGAGGATGTCACCGAGGTGGCCATGGCCACGAAGGTGTCAGAGCCGGCCCTGGCCCGCTCCCAAGAAACCGCCGCCGCCCTGGAAACCCACCCCGCCTTGGCCGAGCAGTTCCGCCGAGGCCAGATCGACCTGGCCCGCTTCACCGCCATCCGGGACCGCACCTGCCACCTGTCCGACCCCGCCCAGATCGCCGCAGTCGACCAAGCCCTCGCCGAGATCGCCGCCGGTCTGACCCGCACCCAGCTCTGCCGCAAAGCCACCGCCCTGGTCGCCGCCACCGACCCCGACGGCTACCAACAACGCTGCCACAAAGCCACAGCCGACCGCCGAGTAGAAATGGCCCCCCTGCCCGACGGCATGGCCAAGCTGGTGTGGGTCC
>DATJJB010000497.1:0-10763 GCA_035492655.1 Kutzneria sp.
TCACGCATCGCCGCGGCGGCGGAGCGGACCTGGTCGACGATCTCGGCGGTGGAGAGGTTGCGGGTGAGCCCGCCCTGCCCGGTGGCGCAGAAGGGACAAGCCATCCCGCAGCCGGCCTGGCTGGAGATGCACAGGGTGGCCCGCTCGGGATAACGCATGAGCACGCTCTCCACCAGCGTCCCGTCATGCGCCCGCCACAGCGTCTTCCGCGTGGTGCCGTCGTCGCAGCTGAGCTTGCGCACCTCGGTCAGCAGGCCGGGCATGAGCGCCGAGACGAGCCGGTCCCGCGCGGCGGCGGGGATGTCGGTCATCGCGTCGGGGTCGACGGTCAGCCGGGAGAAGTAGTGGTTGGACAGCTGCTTGGCGCGGAACGGCTTCTCCCCCAGGTCGGCGACGGCCTGGGCGCGTTCGGACGCGGACATGTCGGCCAGGTGCCGGGGCGGCATGGCACGGCGGGGGGCTTCGAAGACAAGGGGGAGCGCAGTCATAACCCAGTCATTCTCCCATGTCGACCGCTGTGACGACCGTCACTCTATCGGACGTTGTATCGCGATGTATCAGCGATATATCGTTAGCAACGTCAGAGAGACACCACGAACCGAAGGGAGCGCATCATGCGCAGCCACTCTCACCACCGACACGATCGACACGGGCACGGTTTCGGCACGCTGCCGGGCCAGTTCCCGCACCACACCCCGCCCCGCCCGCCGGAGCCGCCGATGGGCCCGATGCCCTTCGCGGCCGGCGGCCCCTGGCCGGGCGCCCTCGGCGCGATGGCCGGCTTCCGGGGCGGCGGTCGCCGCGGCGGCCGGCGGCAGCGTCGCGGCAACGTCCGCGCGGCGGTGCTGGCCCTGCTGGCCGAGCGCCCGATGCACGGCTACGAGATGATCCAGGAGCTCGGCCAGCGCACCAACGGCGTCTGGCGGCCCAGCCCCGGCTCGGTCTACCCGACCCTGCAGTTGCTGGACGACGAGGGCCTGATCACCGCCGACGCGGCCAGCGGCAAGAAGCTGTTCACGCTGACCGAGACCGGCCGGGCCGAGGCGGCCAAGCTGGGCGAGGCCAAGCCGTGGGCCGAGGCGGTCGGCGAGGCCGACGAGGTCCGCGAGCTGCACACCGCTCTGCGCCAGCTGTTCATGGCGGTGGAGCAGATCACCCAGGCCGGCACCGAGGACCAGAAGTCCCGCGCCGTCGACGCGATCAACGAGGCCAAGCGCCGGATCTACGGCCTGCTCGCCGAAGACGTCGACGCCGATGACGACGAGTGATCACGAAGGCAGGATCAGTCCGGTCGGCTTCCGCCGCACATGCAGGCGGTAGCCGACCGGGATCTCCGTCCCGGTCGTCTCGGCGATCGCCCTGGCGGCCACCGCGGCCGAGAACTCGATACGCAGCACGGCTTCCAGATCGGCCCGGCGCTCGAACCGCCACACCGTCTCGATCCGCCGCGTGCTGAACCCCTGCTCGCCGAAGAACCGTTGCACGGCAACGGGATCGTAGCCGCGGACGTCCTCGCACAGCCAGCTTCCGTACGGTGGCGCGGCGCCGTCGAGATCGACGACCGCCACCGCGCCGCCGGGCCGTAGCACCCGATCGGCCTCGATCAGCCCGGGTTCGCAGCCAGGCCCGAAGAAGTACGCGGTACGCGCGTGCACCAGATCCGCGCAGCCGTCGGGCAACGGCAACCGTTGTGCCCCACCCTCCAGCACCCGGACGTTGTCGACTGAATGCGTGCCTTCCTTGGCCCGCTCGACGAGCGGCGGATGCGGCTCCACCCCGGTCACGCTCGCGGCGTCACGGGCGAACACCGGCAGATGGAATCCGTCGCCGCAGCCGACATCGACGACATCCAGTCCGGCCCAGTCGCATTCCGCGCGCAGGGCACGCCAGATCTCACCGGTGCTGTCCTGCGCGCGGTTCTCCACCGCGTACAGCTCGGGCCACTGCCAGATGTTGGGGCTGGGAAGCACGTGCACGGCCGTCAGTCTGGCCCTCATCCGGGCCGCGAGCTGCGGCACCCATGCCATTCCCATGCCGACAAGCCAATCATGTGGCGGCTTGCCACGGGGATGATGCTGCGTTGACCATTGACTACAGGCGGTGAACACGCGAGGAGGTGCCCATGACGCACACCACCGGCATCCTCCCCGGAACGCCCTGCTGGGTCAGTCTCGACAGCACGGATCCGCCGGCCAGCCGCGACTTCTACGCCGCGGTGCTGGGCTGGCGGTACACAGTGGACCGACGCGGCGGCGCGCTCGCGCACGTCGGCCGGGACGAGGCGGCCGCGGGCATCGATCCCGGGCGACGTCACGAATGGCGGCTGCACCTGGCCATCCGCAATCCGTGGATCGCCTCGGAACGCGTGCGCCAGCACGGCGGTCGCGTGGTGCGCGGCCCGCTGGAGGGGCGGATCGTGATCGCCGAGGACCCCAGCGGCGGCGTGGTCGCGCTGAGCGGGCCGAGAGCGGATGTCTCGATGGCGTACGGAATTCACGGCTGCTTCGAGTGGGCCGACCTGAACACCCGGGACGGCCACCTGGCCGACAAGTTCTTCCGCGGCCTGTTCGGCTACAGCCAGGGCCAGGTCGGCGACGGCGTCGACCTGGACTACACGGTCTGGTGGCTGGGCGGCCGGGCCGTGCTCGGCCGCTACCGGATGGACGCCGAGTTCCCGGTCGACACGGCACCGCACTGGATGGTGTTCTTCCGGGTCACCGACACCGACGAGGCGGCCAGCGTGGTCCGCCGGTTGGCCGGAACCGTTGTGGTGGAACCGTTCGACTCCGCCTACGGCCGGGTCGCCGTGCTGTGCGACCCGCAGGGCGCCTCGTTCTCGGTGATCGAGCCCCACGAGGAGGAAGAGGAGCCCGTCGACCCGTACGACGACTAGGCCGGGATGAACAGGCGCAGCAGCAGCCAGGCCACCACCGCGGACGGCAGCAGCGAGTCCATCCGGTCCATCAGACCGCCGTGCCCGGGCAGCAGATTGCCCATGTCCTTGATGCCGAGGTCCCGCTTGATCAGCGACTCGACCAGGTCCCCGACGGTCGAGGTGATCACCAGCGCCGCCCCGAGCAGCACGCCCTGCCACCACTGGCCGTGCAGCAGCAGGGTGACCGTCAGCGCGCCGCCGACGGTGCCGGTGATCATGGAGCCGGCGAAGCCCTCCCAGGACTTCTTCGGACTGATCGACGGCGCCATCGGATGCTTGCCGAACAGCACACCCGCCGCGTAGCCGCCGGTGTCCGAGCAGACCACGCCGATGAGGAAGGCCAACACCCGGTACACACCGTCGGCCGGCACCACCAGCATCGCCGCGAACGAGGCGAACAGCGGCACGTAGGCGGCGACGAAGATCGAACCGGTCACGTCCCGCACGTAGCCGGCCACGCCGTCCCGGAACCGCCAGATCAGGCAGCCGAGAATCGTCACCACGAACGCCGCGAGCAGGCCGACCCGCTCGAACGGCCAGGACAGCCAGACCATCGCCTGCCCGCCGACCAGCACGGGCACCAGCGCGACCTTGATGCCGCCGGCCCGCTGCATCGCGCCGGCCAGCTCGACCGTGGAGATCGCGACCGCGATGGCCACGATCCCCACGAACGTCTTGGGCACGGTGAACAGGCAGACCAGGATGACCGCGCCCAGCCCGCAGCCGACCGCGACGGCGGCCCACAGGTTGCGGCCCGCCCGCGATGTCTTTGCCGGCGGCGGGTCGCCGGCGTCGCCCGCGGCGTCGTCCTGATCGTCCCGCCGGCCACGTGTGGAAGTCACGTCCGTCGAACTCTCTCCTGCCGGCCGGTCGTCAGACCTCCAGCAGCTCGGCTTCCTTGTGCTTGACCAGCTGGTCGATCTGCGCCACGTACTTGTCGGTGAGCTGCTGGAGCTCCTTCTCGGCGCGGTTCACCTCGTCCTCGCCGGCCTCGCCGTCCTTGGCGATGCGGTCCAGCTCCTCCTTGGCCTTGCGGCGGATGTTGCGCACCGCGACCTTGGAGTCCTCGCCCTTGCTCTTGGCCACCTTGACCATCTCCCGGCGGCGCTCCTCGGTCAGCGCCGGGATCAGCACGCGGATGATCGAGCCGTCGTTGCTCGGGTTGACGCCCAGGTCCGAGTCGCGGATGGCCTTCTCGATCTCCCGCAGCTGGCTGACGTCGTACGGCTTGACGACGGCCATCCTCGCCTCGGGGATGGTGATGCCGGCCAGCTGGTTCAGCGGCGTCGGCGAGCCGTAGTAGTCGACGACGATGCCCTGGAACATGGCGGCGTTGGCCCGCCCGGTGCGGACCGAGGCGAGATGGTCCTTGGCCACCGACACCGCGGTTTCCATCTTCTCCTCGGCGTCGAGAAGGGTCTCGTCGATCACGGCTGCTCCTTAACGATGCTGCTGGCCGGTTGTCACTTTGCCGGTGCCCACGATCCCAGCGTCAGGCCGAGGGCCTGGAGTCAGGGGTGCTCACCACGGTGCCGATCCTCTCACCGCGCACCGCACGGGCGATGTTCCCCTCGGTGAGCAGGTTGAACACGATGATCGGCATGTTGTTGTCCTTGCACAGCGCGAACGCCGTGGCGTCGGCGACCTCGAGGCCACGCTCGAGCACCTCCTGGTGCGAGATGGTCTCGAACTTGCTGGCATTCGGGTTGCGCCGCGGGTCGGAGTCGTAGACGCCGTCGACCGCCTTGGCCATCAGCACCACGTCGCAGCCGATCTCCAGCGCGCGCTGGGCGGCCGCGGTGTCGGTGGAGAAGTACGGCATGCCGACGCCGGCGGCGAAGATCACCACGCGGCCCTTCTCCAGGTGCCGCTCGGCCCGGCGCGGGATGTAGGGCTCGGCCACCTGGCCCATCGTGATGGCCGACTGCACCCGGGTGTCGATGCCCTTCTTCTCCAGGAAGTCCTGGAGGGCGAGGCAGTTCATCACGGTGCCGAGCATCGCCATGTAGTCGGCCCGGTCCCGGTCCATGCCGCGCTGGCTGAGCTCGGCGCCGCGGAAGAAGTTGCCGCCGCCGATGACCACGGCCACCTGGGTGCCGCCGGCGACCACGTCGGCGATCTGGCTGGACACGGTGTGCACCACGTCCGGGTCGACGCCGACGGCGCCGCCGCCGAACATCTCGCCACCCAGCTTCAGCAGCACCCGGCGGTAGCCGTTGCCCTCACCGGCGGTGTGGTCCTTGGTCGATCGGTCCTGGGTCAGCGACATCGGTTTCCTCTCGTCGTCCGCGGGGTGGTCCAACGCCAGGTGGTCCTGGCGTGCGAAAGCGGGGCCGCCACGTACTGTGGCAGACCCCGCCTTGCGCCGGGCCTCAGCCCTGGCCCACCTCGAAGCGAGCGAAGCGAGTCACGGTGACCCCGGCCTCGTCCAGCAGGGCCTTCACGGTCTTCTTCGAGTCCTGCACGGACGGCTGCTCCAGGAGCACCACGTCCTTGTAGAAACCGTTGACGCGACCCTCGACGATCTTGGGCAGCGCCGCCTCCGGCTTGCCCTCCTCGCGAGCGGTCGCCTCGGCGATGGTGCGCTCGTGCTCGACGATGTCGGCCGGCACCTCGTCCCGGGTGACGTACTTGGCCTTCATGGCGGCGACCTGCATGCCGACGCCCTTGACCGCGTCGCCCTCGGCGCCGGTGTACTCGACCAGCACGCCGACGGCCGGCGGCAGGTCGGCGGAGCGGCGGTGCAGGTAGACGCTGGTCTGGCCGTCGAAGGCGACGACCTTGGCCAGCTCCAGCTTCTCGCCGATCTTGGCCGACAGCGCCTGGACGCCGTCGGCGACGGTGCCGTCGCCCAGCTTGGCGGCGGTCAGCGCGGCCACGTCGGTCGCGCCGGAGTCCTTGGCGGCGGCGACGATCTTGGCCGCGAGCTCCTGGAACTCCTCGTTCTTGGCGACGAAGTCGGTCTCGCACTGGAGCTCGATCATCACGCCGCCGTCGGCCGCGACCAGGCCGTTGGCGGTGGCCCGCCCGGCGCGCTTGCCGACGTCCTTGGCACCCTTGATGCGCAGGATCTCGACGGCCTTGTCGAAGTCGCCGTCGGACTCCTCAAGAGCCCTCTTGCAGTCCATCATGCCGGAGCCGGTGAGCTCGCGGAGTCGCTTCACGTCGGCCGCGGTGTAGTTCGCCATCGTGCGGTGTCCGTTTCCTTCTGCGGGTACGCGCGGGTAGTGCGAGGGCACGCGCCCGCCCGCGCTCGTCACGCGGGCGGGCGGGTCGCCGGTCAGGACTGGGCGGTGACTTCGGCCGCGGCCGGGGCGGCCTCAGCGGCCGGCGCCGGCGCGGCGGTCTCGGCGTTCGCGCCGACCAGGAGCTCCTGCTCCCACTCGGCCAGCGGCTCCTCGACCGAGCCCGGCTTGTCGGCGGCCTGGGTGCGGGCGCCCGAGCGGGCGATCAGACCGGCGGCGGCGGCCTCGGCGATGACCTTGGTCAGCAGCGAGGCCGAGCGGATCGCGTCGTCGTTGCCCGGAATCGGGTAGTCGACCTCGTCCGGGTCGCAGTTGGTGTCCAGGATGGCCACCACCGGGATGTTCAGCTTGCGCGCCTCGCCGACGGCGATGTGCTCCTTCTTGGTGTCCACGATCCAGACGGCGCTGGGCACCTTGGACATGTCGCGGATACCGCCGAGGGTCTTCTCCAGCTTGTCCTTCTCACGGGTGAGCATCAGGATCTCCTTCTTGGTGAGACCCTGGAAGCCACCCGTCTGCTCCATCGACTCCAGCTCCTTGAGCCGCTGGAGGCGCTTGTGCACGGTGGTGAAGTTGGTGAGCATGCCGCCCAGCCAGCGCTGGTTCACGTACGGCATGCCGACCCGCAGCGCCTCGTGCGAGATCGCTTCCTGCGCCTGCTTCTTGGTGCCGACGAACAGGATGGAGCCGCCGTGCGCGACGGTCTCCTTGACGAACTCGTAGGCGCGGTCGATGTACGACAGCGTCTGCTGCAGGTCGATGATGTAGATGCCGTTGCGCTCGGTGAAGATGAAGCGCTTCATCTTCGGGTTCCAGCGCCGGGTCTGGTGCCCGAAGTGGACGCCGCTGTCGAGCAGCTGCCTCATGGTGACGACGGCCATGGCCGGTTGCACCTCTTGGTGTCGTGCGCGCCGGGTGGCGCGCGGTTCGGTTGACGCAACGGGTCGGGTGACCCAGTGCCCTGGTGCCTGGCCCACCGCCCGAACCCGCCAGCCGCGTCACCCTCTCGCGAGGAGCCGCTGCCTTCGAGACCGCCGGACGGCGTTCACCCCGTTGATCAGGGGCAAGCGCTGGCACGCGAAGTCGACCCGCGATAGACAGGTCGCGGGAGAAGCATACGCCCGAACCCCGCCAACGCCCGAATCGGCCTCCCGGTTGTCCACAGCCCCCAGCTGCCACCGGGGTTGTCCACAATTCGATCATCGCCGCTGGCTGTCCCCGGCCGCCGAGGTCGACGCTGGGCCCATGCCCGCTCTCGCCGCCCTCGCCCTGGCCGTCATCGTCCTGGCCAGCAACGCTCTCCCACTCGCCGCGCCCCCTCGCCCGCCCGCACCTTCGCCTCCCCCTTCCCCTCCTACCTCTGCTCCTCGCTACGCGTGGCCGCTGGCGCCGCCGCACCCGGTGCTGCGGCCGTTCCAGCAGCCGGCAACTCCGTACGGCCCCGGCCATCGCGGGGTCGATCTGGGCGGGGCGGACGGCGAACCGGTGCTGGTGGCGGCGGACGGAGTGGTTTCCTTCGCCGGCTCGGTGGCAACCCGGGGCGTGGTGGCGGTGACCCACGCGGGCGGCGTCCGCACCACGTACGAGCCGGTCCGGCCGGAGGTGACGGCCGGACAGTGGGTCCGCCGCGGCGAGGAGGTGGGGCGGCTGATGCCCGGTCATGAGGGTTGCGCGGCGGCTTGTCTCCATTGGGGTGCGCGGCGAGGAAGCGAATACCTGGATCCGTTGCGGCTGTTGTCGACGCAGCGCGTACGGCTGTTGCCATGGCGTGAACCACCGCCGGCCGGCGTGACCTGAATTCGCTGTCGGACAGCTGTCGATCGGCCGCCAATTCCCCCAAATCGGTCGCGCACAGCAGGTTCTTAAGTTGCTCCCAAGCGACTCACATCGTTCAAGTCAAGAATCGATCAGGTCATCCCACATCGTGAGGAGGCCGCATGGCAGTGGTGTCCCGGCTGCTGACCGCACGGGCGCAGGACCGACCCACGTCCGCGGCGTTCGTCGCCGGCCCGGACGGCCGGTCGCTCACCTGGTCGGAGCTGGCGTCACAGGCGGCGCTCTGGCGCGCGGCCGGACGCGCCACGGCATTGCCGCAGCGCGCCCGGGTCGGGCTGGTGGCCACCGATCCACTCGCGTTCACCGCCGCTTATCTGGGGGTGCTCGCAGCCGGACTGACGGCGGTGCCGCTCGATCCACGACTCACCGAGTCGGAACTGTCCACCGCGATCTCACGACTTCGCGTCGACGTGATCGCCACCGACGAGCCGGACGCATTCGGCCCGGAAACCGAATTGTGGTCACTTACTGAATTGGGCCCCGTTCCGGTCCGGTCGGCGAACTCTTCCGCTCGCCCGAGCGACGGCGCCGCGCTTCGTCCGGCGGTATTGCTGGCCAGTTCCGGCACCACTGGCGCACCCAAGGGCATTCCGCTGTCCGAATGGCAGTTGATGCACGCCGCACGGCGGGTCGCCCGCCATCACGGCTTCGGCCCCGACCAACGCGGGTACACGCCGCTGCCGCTGTTCCACGTGAACGCCCAGGTGATGGGTCTACTGGCCAACGTGGTCAGCGGCGCTTCGCTGGTGGTCGACCGCCGGTTCGACGTGAAGACGTACTGGGAGCGTGTCGAGCAGTGGCGGCCGACCTGGCTGAACGCAGTGCCGGCAATCCTCGCTTCGCTGGCCGCCGCACCCGCGCCGAGCGAGGACGTGGTGCGCGGCATCCGGTTCGCGCGTTCCGCCTCCGCCCCGCTACCCGAGCACACGTTGCGGGCGTTCACCGAGCACACCGGTATCGGCGTGCTGGAGACGTACGGCATGACCGAGGCGGCCGGGCAGATCACCGCCAATCCGATCGAGGCCGCCGAGCGCCGCATCGGCTCCGTCGGCCTGCCGGTCGGCGTCGGGTTGTCGGTGCTTGGCCACGACGGGCGTCCCGTCGCACCTGGTCAGGAGGGCATGGTCGCGTTGCGGGGGCGGCAGGTCGTCAGCCACTACCTCGACCTGTCCGCCGACGTTCCCGAGCGCACCCGGTCGGCCCGCGACGGCCGCGGCTGGCTGCTCACCGGCGACCTCGGCGTCCGCGACGAGGCCGGCTTCGTCCGGCTGGCCGGCCGCGCTGACGACGTGATCAACCGGGGCGGCGAGAAGATCCATCCGCTGGAGATCGAGAACGTGCTGCTCGGGCACCCGGCCGTGCGCTCCGCCGCCGTCGTCGGCGCCCCGCACGAGCGACTCGGGCAGGTGGCCGTCGCCTTCGTCACCGCCGATCCCGCCGCACGGGCCGAGCACCTCGCCCGTGACCTGCACGAACTCTGCGAGCGGGCGCTGACCCGGTACAAGCGCCCGACCACCATCGAGGTCACCGCCGAGCTACCCACCGGGCCCACCGGCAAGGTGCTGCGCCGCGCGCTGCGGGCCGAGCTCGCCACCGCCGGAGGCGGGCGATGACGTCGCCGAACAACCGTTGCGAGTCCAGGAGGCACCGCATGAGCAGGGGTGTGCACGGCACCACCATGATGATCGACCCCGGCCTGCCGACCGGTGTCTTCACCGACGTCATCCAGAGCCACGGGCACCTGGTCGACCTGGTCAAGTTCGGCTGGGGCACCGCACTGGTCACCAAGGACATCGACCGCAAGGCCGCCGTGCTCCGCGAGGCCGGCATCGACTTCTACTTCGGCGGCACCCTGTTCGAGCACGCCGTGTGGACCGACCAGCTGGCCGACTACCTCGCGCTGGTCGACCGGACCGAGGCCACCCACATCGAGGTCTCCAACGGCACCATTCCCCTCGACCAGCGCAGCAAGGCCGACTACGTGCGCCGGATGTCGGCCCACCGGCCCGTGCTGTCCGAGGTCGGCTACAAGGACGCCGACCGCTCCGCCCTGCTCACCCCCGCCGACTGGGTCGAGGCCCTGCGCGAGGACCTCGACGCCGGGGCCGCCATGGTCATCACCGAGGCCCGGGAGAGCGGCCGCAGCGGCATCGCCAACTCCGACGGCCGGATGCGCACCGACGTCCTCGGCGCCGTGCTCGACGCCCTCGACCCCGCCGTCGTCATGTTCGAGGCCCCGACCAAGGACCTCCAGGTCGAGCTCATCCGCACCGTCGGCCCGCAGGTCAACCTCGGCAACATCGCCACCCACGACGTCGTCGGCGTCGAGACGCTGCGCCGCGGCCTGCGTGGCGACACCCTGCTGTCGCTCACCACCGGCGTGGCCACCACCCGCTCGCTGACCCACTCGAACTAGCCGCCTTTTGCTGCCAAACCCCATATACGACAAAGGAAAGACGAGGATGCGCAACCAGTACGACGCCTGCCACATCGCCGTCCCGGCCCGGGACCTGGACGAGGCGCTGGAGTACTACGTCTTCGGGCTGGGCGCGAAGCTGGCCCGGCGGTACGACGACCGGATCACCCTGGACTTCTTCGGCGACCAGCTGGTCTGCCACCTGTGCGAGGACGTGCCGGACGAGGCCGTGGCCTATCCGCGGCACTTCGGCGTCAGCTTCGCCGAGGCCGAGGACTTCGACCGGCTGGTGCGGCTGGTCGAGCACCGCAAGCTGCGGGTGCTGTCCGGC
>DATJJB010000498.1:0-14944 GCA_035492655.1 Kutzneria sp.
TCGGAATAGAGCTGATTGATCACGTCGAGCCCTGGCCGCTGC
Source organism: Kutzneria sp. (assembly GCA_035492655.1). Classification (GTDB taxonomy): domain Bacteria; phylum Actinomycetota; class Actinomycetes; order Mycobacteriales; family Pseudonocardiaceae; genus Kutzneria. The sequence goes on from DATJJB010000498.1 coordinate 43, forward strand.
GGCAAAACGTGCCTCCCACCGTCCGGTTCGTCCGGCCGGACCAACCGAACGGCCCGGACTCCCACGCTGGATCACGTCCACCGATGAAGGGAGAAACCGATGTGGTCCACGGCTCTCGACGCCATCACCGCCGCGGCCGCCTGGCCGTGGCTGGACCCACTGACGACGGTGCTGCACGCGGTGAGCACCGTGCTGGGGCTCGCCGTCACCGCCCGCCAGGTGATCCGGTGGCAACGCGACAGGCATCGCGGCCGCGCCGTCGGCCGTTACCGCGGCCGGCGGTGACGCCACACGGAAAGGCCCCGGTCCAGTGCCGGACCGGGGCCTTCCTTCGATCGCTGTTAGTTGACGTTGACGCCGCTCCACGCGGCGGCGACGGCCTTGTACTCGGCGCTGCCGGTGCCGCCGTAGAGGTCGGCGGCGGCGGCCAGGGTGCCGGTGCGGGCCTGGGCGTACTTGGTGGTGGAGACGAACTTCGTGGTCAGGGCGCGGAACCAGATGGCCTGGGCCTTGGCGATGCCGATGCCGGTCAGCTTGGCGCCGTTGGAGGTGGGGCTGTTGTAGCTGACGCCGTTGATGGTCTTGGCGCCGCTGCCCTCGGCCAGCAGGTAGAAGAAGTGGTTGGCGACACCGGAGGAGTAGTGCACGTCCTTGTTGCCGACGGTGGAGGACCAGTAGTCGGCCGAGTTGCCGTCCTTGGAGGGCTGGTCCATGTAGCGCAGCGGCTTGCCGTTGCCGAAGATGTCGATCTTCTCGCCGATCAGGTAGTCGCCGACGTCGGAGGCGTTCTTGGCGTAGAACTCGACGGCGGTGCCGAAGATGTCGCTGGTGCCCTCGTTGAGACCGCCGGACTCACCGGAGTAGACCAGGCCGGCGGTGGCCGAGGTGACGCCGTGCGACATCTCGTGGCCGGCGACGTCGATGGCGGTCAGCGGGTGGGCGTTGCCGGAGCCGTCGCCGTAGGTCATGCAGAAGCAGCTGTCGTCCCAGAAGGCGTTGACGTAGCTGTTGCCGTAGTGAACCTTGCTCAGCGCGCCGACACCGTTGTTCTTGATGCCGTTGCGGCCGAAGGTGTTCTTGTAGAAGTCCCAGGTCTCGGCGGCGCCGTAGGCGGCGTCGGCGGCCGCGGTGTTGACCGTGGTGGCCTTGCCGTCGCCGAACACGTTGTTGCTGCTGGTCACCAGGGTGCCGGTGCCCGACCCGTGGTTGAGCGCGTTGACCTGCTGGTTGCCCCGCGAGCCGTCCTTGAGCTGGTAGGTGCTGCCGGACTGGGTCGTGGTCAGCGAGACGGTGCCGGAGTACTCGGTGTTGCCGGTGCCGGTCGCCTCCTCGATCCCGTTGTAGGAGTACAGCACCTTGCCGCTGGCGGCGTCGGTGAACACGTGCTGCTGGATCGGCGTCTGGTCGGCCCGCACGCCGGTGACCACGGTCTCGTACGCCAGGGTGGGCGCGGTGTCGACCGCGTAGACCACCAGCTGCGGGGCGGACTTGGCCAGGTTGGCGCCGGTCACCGAGGCCAGGGCGTCGGCCGCGGCGTGGGTGGCCGACAGCTTCGGCGTGGCCGCCGGGGCGAGGCGGGCGGTGTTGGCGTAGGTGACGTGGTCGACCGCGCCGGTCGCGGACTGGTCGACGACCAGGTCGCCGCCGAGGACCTTCATGCCGGCGTAGGTGCGGTCGTAGCGCAGGTGCCGGGTACCGTTCGCGTCGGTGACGACGTCCTTGACGACCAGCTTCTCCTGGCTGCCGAGCCCGAGCGTGCCGGCCAGCGCGGGCGCCTGGTCGGCCGCCGCCTGCAGCGCCGCCTGGTGGGCGACGAGCGGGTTGACCGGCGCCGCGGTGGCGGTGGTGTACCCGGCGACGGAGCTGAGCAGGGCCGCCGTCACGGCCGCGGCGCAGCACAGGGTCACACGTTTCATCGAGTCTCCTCGTTCCTGGTGCAGGGCTGTCCGTCTCCGCGAAAATCCTGCGATTAGGTACGGAACGGACATCGGGAACGAGTTCGATCCTGCCGAGAAGCGAACACGGTACGTAATAGGGAAATCCCTTGCAGTCACCGGGCATCGTTGACTGTTAAGAGCGGCTTTCGCAGGAGGGGGATCACTGTGCGTCATGTCGAGGTGGGTCCGGACGGGGCCCGCATGCGGTGGGTGGAGCTGGCCGGTGACGGGCCGCCGGTGGTGTACCTGCACGGCCTCGGCTCGTCGTCACCGGCCTATTTCGCGCAGGTCGCGGCGGCCACCGGGCGTCGGTCGCTGCTGGTCGACCTGCTGGGCTTCGGGTTGAGCGACCGGCCGGCGGCGTTCGGGTACAGCATGGAGGAGCACGCCGACACGGTCGCCGAGCTGCTACGGAGTGTGGATCTGGACCGGGTGCGGGTGGTCGCGCACAGTATGGGCGGGGCGATCGCGATTCTGCTTGCGGAGCGTCACCCCTCGCTGGTCGGGGAGCTGGTCCTGGCCGAGCCGAACCTCCGTCCGGCCGAGCCGAAGGCGCTCAGTGCCCGCATTGCCCGCTACGGCGAGCAGGAGTACGTGCAGACGATGCACGGCCGGATCCTGGCGGTGATCGGCAGCGAGTGGGCCGCGACCGCGCGGCAGGCCGACCCGACGGCCATGTACCGCAGCGCGGCGTCGCTGGCCGGACCCCGGGACCGCTGGTACGTGCACAGCCTGTGCGCGCTGGACATCCCGCGCGCCTACCTGCTGGGTGAGTTGACCGCGCGGCCGCCGGACGTGGACACGTTGGTCGAGGCCGGTGTGTCGGTGACGGTGATCCCCGGCGGCGGCCACAACATGATGCTGGACAACCCCAAGGCGTTCGTGGAGGCGCTCACCCGATGAGGACCCTGCTCACCGGCGGCACCATCGTCAGCATGGACCCGGCCGTCCCCGACGGCGTCGGCGACGTGCTGATCACCGACGGCGTGATCACCGAGATCGGCCCCGACATCGTCGCCCCCGACGCCGAGGTCATCGACGCCACCGACCGTGTCGTCATGCCCGGTTTCGTCGACACCCACCGGCACACCTGGCAGACGGCCTTCCGTGGCATCGGCGCCGACTGGACCTTCGCCGAATACCTCACGGCCATGCACGGCACCCTCAAGCCGCACTACCGCCCCGAGGACATCTACCTCGGCAACCTCATCGGCCGCTTGGAGGCCCTGAATTCCGGCATCACCACCATGCTGGACTGGTTCCACGCCGCCCAGAGCCCCGCCCACACCGACGCCGCCATCGACGGCCTGCGCGACGCCCCGGGACGCTCGATCTTCTGCTACGGCGGCGGTTTCGGCCGGCCAGACCCGATCGACGCGGAACTCCGCCGCGTGCGTGAGGCCATTCCCGACGGCAACGGCCTGCTCACCATGGCGTTGGGGCTGCGTGGTCCGCAACTGACCACAATGGACGTCACCGCCGCGGACCTCAAGACTGCCAACGAACTCGGGCTGCGGTCCAGTGTGCACGTCGGGTCCGGCGGCGCGCGGGGCAGCCGGCCGATCGCCGCGTTTCGTGATCACGGCCTGCTGTCGGACACGCTGACCTTCGTGCACGCCAACGGCGTCGACGACGACGAGATCGCCATGATGGCCGAGGCCGGCTGCTCGGTGTCGATCAGCCCGGACGTGGAATTGAAGATGGGCTTCGGCTGGCCGATGACCGGCCGGATGTTCGCCGCGGGCGTGCGGCCCACGTTCTCCATCGACGACTGCCCGTCGGCCGGCGGCGACATGTTCTCCACCATGCGGACCGCCTTCGCCGTGCAGCGCGGCCTGGACGGCAGCCTCACCTCCCGCGACATCCTGGAGTTCGCCACGATCGACGGCGCGCGAGCGTGCGGACTTTCCGCCCGAACGGGCAGCCTCACGCCCGGCAAGGACGCCGATGTGATCCTGCTGCGGGCCGACGACCTGAGCGTGTACCCGTTCAACAACCCGGTCGGCACCATCGTCGCCGCCGGCCATCCCGGCCTGGTCGACACCGTGCTGGTGGCCGGCGAGGTGGTCAAACGGCACGGCCGGCTGGTCCACGACGACGACCTGGAACCGCTGATGGTGAGCCTGCGCGACACCCGCAACCGGATTGCCCGCGCGGCCGGTATACCGCTCGACGGCAGCTGGCGTCCCCGGACAGAATCGGAGTAACACCTCTGGGGGACACATGCACATCGCGTTCATCACCGCGCCCGCGTCCGGCCACGTCCTGCCGACGTTGCCGCTGGTGCAGGAGCTGACCCGGCGCGGGCACCGGGTCACCTACGCCACCTCGGCCGACTTCGGCGACCTGATCGCCGCCTCCGGCGCGGAGCTGTTCGCCCTGGACTGGGCGCCGGGCAAGGTCGCGGCGTCCAAGGGCGGGCAGACCACCGGCGAACTGGCCGCCATGCTCGTGCACAGCATCCACGCGACCGAGCGGGTGCTGCCCGCGGCGCACGAGCACTTCGCCGCCGACCGGCCCGACGTGCTCGTGCACGACGCGGTCACCGTGCTCGGCTCGATGCTGGCCGCGAAACTGGGGCTGCCGTCGGTGGCGACCTACCCGAACTTCGCCGGCAACGACAAGTTCGACATCGCCACCGTGCTGCTGCCGCCCGACTTCGACCCGCAGCACCCGGTGTTCCGGCAGTTCGTCACCGAGATGCACCAGCTGGCCGCCGACTTCGGCGTGCCGGCCTCGGCGGTGGCCGGCGCGGCCCAGACCGCCGAGCTCAACCTCGTGCTGCTGCCGCGCGAGTTCCAGCTGCACGGCGAGGTGTTCGGCGACGAGTTCCGCTTCATCGGCCCCTCCTTCGGCATCCGCGACGACCACGACGGCGACTGGCAGCCCCCGGCCGGCCGGCTGTTGTTCGTGGCGCTGGGCACCGTCGTCAACGACCGTGCCGACTTCTTCACCACCGTGATCAAGGCCTTCGGTGGCAGTGACTGGCAGGTGGCGATGGCCGTCGGGCACCAGGTGGACATCGCGCAGCTGGGGGAGATCCCGGCGAACTTCGACGTGCGGCCGTTCTTCCCGCAACCCGAGGTGCTGCGCCACGCCGACGTGTTCCTTTCCCACAGCGGCATGGGCTCCACCATGGAGGCGATCATGCGGCAGGTGCCGATCGTGTCGTACCCGCAGATCCCCGAGCAGTCGGCCAACGGCCGCCGCGTGCAGGAGCTCGGTCTGGGGCGGCTGCTGGACATCAGCCGGGACGTCGACCCGGACGAGCTGCGCCGCACCGTCGAGGAAGTGGCGGCGGACAAGGACATTCCCGTCAACCTGGCCGCCATGGCCGAGCACGTCCGCGCCGCGGGCGGCCCACCCGCCGGGGCCGACGCCATCGAGGAACTCTTTGCCCGCAAGGCGGGCCGTTGACATGGCCCACATCGGTTTCGTCGCGCTGCCGGCGGCCGGGCACGTCAACCCGACCCTGCCGCTGGTGGCCGAACTCGTCCGCCGCGGGCACCGCGTCAGCTACGCCGCCGGCGCCGACCACGCCGAGGCCATCACGGCCACCGGCGCGACCGCCCTGCCCGCCCGTACCAGCTCCGTGCGGCCCTCCGGCAGCCTGCACCAGATGCTGCTGGCCGGCGTCGAAATCTGTCGAACCGCGGTGCCGGCGCTGGAAAAGGTGTTCCAGGCCGACCGGCCGGACCTGCTCTGCTACGACGTGCTCACCCCGTACGCGCCGCTGCTGGCGCACCGGCTCGGCGTGCCGACCGTGGTCACCGTGCCCACCCACGCCAGCAACGACTCGTTCGACCTGATGACACTGCTCATCCCGGCCGACTACGACCCCACCGAGTACCTCGCCGCCCGGGCCAAGCTCGCCGCCGACCTCGGCGTGCCCGTCGACCCGCCCACGCCGCGCCGCCAGATCGTGTTCCTGCCACGCCGGTTCCAGATCGCCGGCGACACCTTCGACGACTCCTCGGTCTTCGTCGGCCCCACCCTCGACCAGCCGCACGAGGACTGGCGGCCGCCGGCCGGGCGGCGGGTCCTGTTCGTGTCACTGGGCACCGTCGTGAACAACCGGCCGGACTTCTTCCAGGCCGTCGCCCGGGCCTTCGACGGCACCGACTGGCACGTCGCCATGGCCGTCGGCGACCGCGTCGACCCGGCCCTGCTCGGCCCCGTGCCGGCCAACGTCGAGCTGCGGCCCTACTTCCCGCAGCAGAACGTGCTCAAGTACGCGACGGCCTTCATCACCCACGCCGGCATGAACTCCGTCATGGAGGCCATCGCCCGCCAGGTCCCCATGATCGCCTACCCGCAGACCCCTGAGCAGGCCGCCAACGCCCGGCAGTTGGCCGACCTCGGCCTCGGCCGTGTGCTGTCCGATCTGGCCGACCTGCCCGTCACCGTGACGGAAGTCGCCGCCTCGCCGGACATCCGCGCCAACCTCGCCTCCATGGCCGCCGAGCTCCGTGCCGCGGGCGGTGCCCCGGCCGCCGCCGACGCCGTGGAGGCCGCGCTGGTCGGCGCGCCATGATCGAAGCCGGCTGGGCCGTACAGCGCAGCCGAACCGTGCGGCCGCAGGTATGCAGGAGGCCGATCGGGAGATCGCCGCTGGTCTGGACTATGTGGACGGTCCCGCGCGAATGTCCGTGCTGCCCAAGGACATCTGTCGCCTCGTCAGCACCCGGTCCGGTGTGATCAGCGCCACCGCAACGGATCGCGGCAACGTGGCCCTGCCTGTTCACACGGTCGTCGCCGGCTGAAGTCCTGGCAGCGCAGGCAGCAAATGCGCGGAAACACGGACACGCGCCCCGCGCCGGCCCTAAGTTCCGTGCCATGACAAAGATCCGGGCCTTGGCCACGACCTTCGCCATCTCGGTGGCCGCGGTCGCCGCCTCCGCCGGTCCCGCGGCCGCTGCCGGCGCCCAGACCTTGACCGTGCCCGACGGCATCTCCGCCGGCATCATGGTCTACGACAGGCACACCAGTTCCGTCGAGCTCCAGTACAACGCCCACCAGCAGTTCCGCTCCGCCTCCGTGGTGAAGCTGATGATCGCCCTGGACTACCTGGAGACCAACGGCACCAACGTGCCGCTGGTGGACCTGGTGCAGCTGCAGCCGATGCTGCGCTCCAGCGACGACGACGCGGCCAGCTACCTGTGGGTCAAGGACGGCTGGGAGACCATCGTGCAGCGGGTGGTGGCCAAGGTCGGCCTCACCGACAGCGCGCCGCCGGTCAACCGCGGCATGTGGGGCTATACCGCGATCAGCGCCGCCGACGTGGTCAAGCTCTACGACTACATCCTGACCAAGGCCGACCCCGCGGTCCGCGACTTCATCATGTCCAACCTGCACCAGTCCACCAAGTGCGGCGACGACGGCTTCGACCAGTCCTTCGGCATCCAGAGCGCGGTCAACCGGCCGTGGGCGGTCAAGCAGGGCTGGTCCGGCTTCGGCGACACCCCGGACCCGGTGTGCAGCCCGGCCAACCCGGTGCCGCCGCCCCCGGGCACGGTCCCCGGCCAGCCCACGACCCAGGCGCTGAGCCAGCGGCTCAACCCCGCGGTGGTCGGCTCCGGCGAGCGCACGTTGGCCACCACCACCGACCCCGGCGGCCTCGACCTGACCCGGCGCGCCATGCACACCACCGGCACCGTGGGCCCGAACGACGACAAGATCATGGTCGTGCTGACCCTGGAGCCGGTCGGCACCACGTGGCAGGACTCCGCGGACCGCATCACCGCCCTGACCTCGGTCGTGTACCACATCAGCCAGTGGCCGTGAGCCTTTGATTGACTAGGGGCGTGACCGACGACCTGCGCGCCGACTGCTCCCGCTGCCAAGCACTGTGCTGCGTCGCGCTGCCCTTCACCAAGTCCAGCGACTTCGCGATCAGCAAGGCCGCCGGCACCCCCTGTCGCAACCTGCTCGCCGACCACCGCTGCGGCATCCACACCGACCTGCGGGCCAAGGGATTCCCCGGCTGCACGGTGTTCGACTGCTTCGGCGCCGGGCAGAAGATCACCCAGGTCACCCTCGCCGGCCAGCCGTGGCGGCTGGCCGGCGAGCAGCAGCGCCGCCGCACGTTCGACGCCTTCGGCGTCATGCTGCACCTGCACGAGCTGCTCTGGTACCTCGCGCAGGCCCGCGAGCTGCGGCCCGCGGCCTCCCTGCGCGACCGGATCATCGCCGCCTACAACAGGGTCGAGGCCGTCACACTGTCCGAACCGGACACTCTGCTCGCCGGCGACGTCGCCGCGCACCGCAAGGACGTCAACGAGTTGCTGCTGAAGGCCAGCGAGCTCACCCGCGCCACCGTGAAAGGCAAGCGGGTCGACCGTCGCGGCGCCGATCTCATGGGCGCCAAGCTCAGGTCGGCCAACCTCGCCGGCGCGAACCTGCGCGGCGCCTACCTGATCGCCGCCGACCTCCGTCAGGCCGATCTGCGTCTGGCCGACGTGATCGGGGCCGACTTCCGCGACACCGACCTACGCGGCGCCGACCTCACCGACACCCTGTTCCTCACCCAGTCCCAGGTCAACGCCGCCCGCGGCGACGCCGCCACGAAGATCCCCGCCACCCTCACCCGCCCCGCCCACTGGCAGTAACGCCCCTCGCACCCCCGGCGTTACCACTTTTGCCACATGCGCTTCCTATGTGGCGCCAGATGCCACATAGGAAGCGCATGTGGCAAAAAAGCGCCCGGGGATGTCACATGAGCGTCATACTTGCCTCCCTGAGGCATATTCGGACCGCATGTGACAGTGGATGGGCGCTCAACGGCGGGGGAGCAGGCGTTTCACGGCTCGGGCCACCACTTCGCGGGCCCCGTCGTCGTTCAATGCCGGCAGCGTGGAGATCGTGTCGCCGAGCACCGCGATCGACCGCACCGCGAACAGCTGGTCGGGCGTGGGATCGCTGCCGTAGACCACGCGGGCCAGCCGATCGAGCAGCTCCAGCAGCTGGCTGGCCGCCTTCATCCGCCCGTGCATCACCGGATCGGCCGCCAACACGCTGATGGTGGCCCGCCGCGACACGGTCAGCTCGGCGAAACCCTCGGCCACCGCGTCGATACGGGCCGGCCGCGTGGTCTGGGCGGCGGCCCGCTCGATGATCGCCGCCACACCCTCGTACACCGGCTCGCAGATCGACTGCAGCAGCTCCAACTTCGACGGAAAGTGGTAGTACACCGCGGCTTTGGTCAGTCCGAGCTCGTCGGCGATGTCCTGCAACGACGTCGCGTCGTAGCCACGGGCCGCGAACAGCGCCAGCGCGATCTCCTGGATGGTGGCGCGCGTGCGGCGGGCCTGCTCGGCTCGGACTCCTGGGCTCACGGCCACCAGCATCCCATTTCACCTGCCGGTCGACAAGTGACTCACTTGACGAGCGGCAGGTGAACGGAGCAAGGTGGACGAGGTCATCCCCTCTCACGATGGAGCAGAAGCGATGCCGTTGCAGGGCGAGTACGACCCGAGCCCATCCGACTGGGTGCGCGAGCAGGTCGACAAGTACGAGCGATCGGGCGGCACCGAGGCAACCGAGCTGCGCGGAGTGCCGGTCGTCGTGATCACCACCGTCGGCGCCAAGTCGGGCAAGCTGCGCAAGAACCCGGTGATGCGCGTCGAGCACGACGGCGTCTACGCCGCGGTTGCCTCCCAGGGCGGCGCGCCGACCCATCCCGTCTGGTACCACAACTTCAAGGCCAACCCGCTGGTCGAGGTGCAGGACAAGACCGTCAAGAAGGACTACCGGGCCCGCGAGCTGGCCGGCGAGGAGCGCGAGCTGTGGTGGCGCCGGGCCACCGAGGTGTGGCCGGACTACGACGAGTACCAGACCAAGACCGACCGGCTGATCCCGGTGTTCGTGCTGGAGCCCGTGAACTGAGGAAAACCGCTGGCGGATCCGGCTAGGGTGGCCGGCATGATCTCCGTGCGCGCCGTGGGCGTCGACGACTGGGCCACCTGGCGTGAGCTGCGGCTGGCCGCCCTCGCCGACGCCCCGGACGCGTTCGGATCAACCCTTCAGCAGTGGCGCGACGCCGACGAGACGCGCTGGCGCGAGCGGCTGGCCGCCGGCGCCCTGCACCTGGTCGCCGATCTCGACGACAAGCCGGCCGGCATGGTCGGCGCGGTCGACGACCCCGACGGCGGCGTGCAGTTGATCTCCATGTGGGTGGCGCCGTTCGCCCGCGGCCGCAACATCGGCGAGTCGCTGATCGACGCCCTGGTCGACTGGGCGGGGGAGCGCACGGTGCGGCTCGAGGTCGTCACGAGCAACACTCACGCCCGAAATCTCTACCGCCGCAACGGCTTCGTCGACGACGACGTGACCGGCGAGCGCCTGACCATGGTCCACGTCGGGCCCACCGCCCGGTTCCTGGCCGAGCTCAACGCCGACATCTGGCAGCCCTACCGCGACGCGCACGCCAGCGGCGACACCGAAGCGTTCCTCGCCTTACACACCCCCGAGCTCATCCGCGCCGGCGGGCCCGGCAAAACCGTGCAGGGCTTCGACGAGTACGCCGCGGTGTCCCGCGAATGGCGCGCCGGGATGAACGAGCGCGGCAGCCGCGTGGCCATCGAGTTCCGCTTCACCGAGCGCATCACCGACGGCGAGCTGGCCTCCGAGCGCGGCGTCTACCGCCTCACCGCCACCCGCGCCGACGGTGACCAGAAGGTGTTCCACGGTCACTTCCACACCTTCGCCCGCAAGATCTACGGCCGCTGGCGCATCGCCGTCGACTACGACAACACCGACGCCACCCCCGCCGACTTCGCCGCCGCCACCGCCCCCGACGACTTCACTCCCTACCTGGCGCGCCGCTAGCACTACCTTGCACCCCGGCCAACATTGAACTGCGGCGAAACTTGCACTGCGTCCAAGTTTGGTCGTAGGGTGAGCGCATGGCCGACACCGAGCAGCAGGGCCTGCGGGAACGCAAGAAGCTCCAGACCTGGCGGACCATCCGCGAGGCGGCGTTCCGGCTGATCGAGGAACGCGGGTACGACGCGGTGAGCGTGGAGGACATCGCCGCGGCGGCCAACGTCTCACGCAGCACGATGTTCAACTACTTCCCGACCAAGGAAGCGATCGTGCTCGACCCGGACCCGCAGACCCCGGCGGTCTGGCGGGCGCTGCTGCGCGAGCACCGCGACGACCAACCGCTGTGGACGGCGCTGCAGAACGTGTTCTTCGGCTACATCGGCACCTTCTCCGACAGCCTGGCCGTGCAGAAACGGCTCAAGGCCACCTACCCGAAGCTCGCGGATTCGGTCCGCGACCACAGCGAGCAGTTCGGCGTGGAGCTGCGGGCCTGGGTGGCCGAGCGCACCGAGCCCGGCCACGAGATCGAGAACACCCTGATGCTCAACACCGCCCAGGCGGTGGTCGGCACGGCCTACGCCATGTGGTCGCCGGACGACGGCTTCGACCGGCTGCTCGACATCGCCCGCGACTGCTTCGCCCGGGCCGGCAACGGATTCTCCTGACCCTGAGGACAGTTCCCCATGACCAAGATCTGGTTCATCACCGGCGCGTCCCGCGGCTTCGGCCGCAGCTGGACCATCGCCGCCCTCGAACGCGGCGACAAGGTGGCCGCCACGGCGCGCGACACCGCCACGCTGAAAGACCTCGTCGAGAAGTACGGCGACGCCCTGCTGCCGATCCAGCTCGACGTCACCGACCGTGCCGCCGACTTCGCCGCCGTGCAGCTGGCCCACCAGCACTTCGGCCGGCTCGACATCGTGGTCAACAACGCCGGCTACGGCCACTTCGGCTTCGTCGAGGAGGTCACCGAGGCCGAGGCCCGCGCCCAGTTCGACACCAACGTGTTCGGCGCGCTGTGGGTCACGCAGGCCGCGATCCCGCTGATGCGCGAGCAGGGCTCCGGCCACATCGTGCAGATCTCCAGCATCGGCGGCGTCGCCGCGTTCCCGACCGTCGGCATCTACAACGCCTCGAAGTGGGCGCTGGAGGGCTTCACCGAGGCACTGGCCCAGGAGGTCGCCGGCTTCGGCATCAAGACCACGCTGATCGAGCCCGGCGGCTACGCCACCGACTGGGGCGGCGCCTCGGCCGTACGCTCCGAGCCGCTGCCGGCCTACCAGGCGATGCGGGACGTCATGGCCGAGCGCCGCGCGTCCTTCAGCGGCACGCAGCCCGGACCGGACGACACGACGGCGGCCGTGTTCGCGGCGATCGACGCCGAGAACCCGCCCAAGCGCCTGCTGCTGTCCGGCACGGCGTTCGACATCGCGCAGAACGTCTACGCCGACCGGGTCAAGACCTGGTCGGAGTGGGAAGAGACCTCCCGCTCGGCCTGACCGGTCACGGACAGCGGAGATCGACTGGGCCGACCCGACCAGTACGGTGTGCTCCGCACAGCCGACCGGGAGGGGTCCCCACGATGTCCGCACCGCAGCCACCGCCCGGCGTCACCCCGCCCACGGGTGGCGTCGGGCTCGGTGTGCTCGGCCTGCTCCTCGGCCTGGTCGGCGTCGTCGTGTGGGCGCTGCCGATCGACGAGGACCAGATCCGGCAGTTCACGCCGTTCCCCTTCGCCATCGGCGGCCTCGTGCTGTCGCTCCTGTGCCTGCACAACCGCGGCCGCGGCACCGTGCTGGCCGGCATCGGCCTGCTGCTGTCCGGGCTGGCCCTGATCTTCGGCCTGATCCTGGCGACCAACTACGCGCTGCACTACCTCCCGTGAAACTCGGTCGTGGCCATCGGCCGATCGCCGTAGCGTGCACGACCATGAGCGACATCGAACGTGAGTCACTGCTCGAATTCCTGCAATGGCAGCGCGACCTGGTGGCCTGGAAACTGCAGGACGCCGCCGACAACACACTGCGTGCCGTCAGCACCCCGTCGGGGCTGACCGCGCACGGCATCGTGCTGCACCTGACCAACGTGGAGCGGTCCTGGCTACGGCGGGTCTTCGCCGACCAGCCCGGCCTGACCTTCGACTTCACCGAGCAGGACGACGACGGCGACTTCAAGCCGCCGGCCACCGTCACCATGGCCGAACTGCTGGCCGACTACGCCGCCGAGACCAAACGCTGCGACGAGGTCATCCTGGCCGCCGAATCCCTCGACGACATCGCCTCCCGCCGCGACAAGACCCTGCGCTGGATCCTGCTGCACCTGATCGAGGAGACCGCCCGGCACGTCGGCCATCTCGACCTGCTGCGCGAACAGGCCGACGGCGCCGTCGGCGAAGGCCCCGAAGGCTGACGTCAGCGCAGCTCGGCGAGCACCCCGGCCATCTCCTGGTAGCTGGCCGGGATCGTGTCCGCCAATCCCAATCGATGCCGCTCGATGCGCACCGCCCCCACGTTCACCGCCCGGTACAGCGCCGCCCGCCACACCGCGTCCCGGGACTGCGGCGGCCGACCGTAGGTGTCCCAGAACGCGTCCCGGTCGGTTCCGGGCCGACGCCCCGCCGCATAGAGGGTCCAGTCCGCGGCCGGATCACCCCACATCGCCCGGTCGTGGTCGAACACCCCGACGATCCGTTCCCCGGCCACCCGCACGTTCGGCACCCACAGGTCCCCGTGCAGCAGCCGCGGCTGCGTGATCTCGTCCAGCACCGCGGTGTTCTTCGCCGCCAGCACGGCCACTTCCCGCATATCGGCCGAATCCAGCCCGGCGTCGTTCATGTCGGCCACCGTGTCGTCCACAATGGACAACACCGTCTCGCTCCAGGTGGCGAACATCGGCCCGGCCGGGCGACCGAACCGCTCGCCGCGCACCCCGTGCACGGTGCGCACGATCTCGCCCAGCTGCCGGAAGAACCCAGGCCGGTCGGACAGCGCCCGCAACCCCTCCGGGCCGGGCAGGCCGCCCAGCAGCGTCTGGAACGTGTAGTCCCGCGGCACCAGATCCCGCGTGAAATCCACGAACAGCGTGCGCGGCACCAGATCCGCGATCGGCGCGAAGAACGGCAGCGCCGCGTGCTCGTGCCGCATGAACCCCCGCTCGATCCGGTACGACCACTGCGGCGCCACCCGCAGGATCACCTCCTGCCCGCCCAGATCCACCCGGTACGTCGTGTTGAACGAGCCCCCGTGCAGCTCCACCACCGACACCGGCGCCCGCCCGAACCCCCGCCGGCACACCGCCACCATCTGCTCGGCGGTCAACGACTGCTGGAACGCCCCGTCCGGACGGGTGATCGACTCGTAACGCACCCGCCGACCCTGCCACGGCGGCGGCCGGCGGGCGAACGGATTGTCGTGGCGCGAACACCGGCACCGGGTCGCGGAACACGCGGAATCGGTGTTCAGGCCGTCGGTGACCCGGAAGATCGACATCGCCGGGATGGTCACCTGCTTGTCGTCGGCCGCGGTGCCGGTCAGAAGTGCTGCTCAGGAGGAACGGGCTGGAAGTCCAGTGTCGGAAGCGCGGGAGCCAGCGGTGTCACGGGCCAGGCCTGCGGTGCCGGGCCGAACGCCCGTCGGGCGGCCCGGACAGCAAAGGCGGCCATGGTGGCGTTGGCTCCGCCGCCGATCGCCGCGCCGATGCCGAACGGGACCACCCGGCCGAGCACGATGATCCCCTGCTTGGTGCCGTAGCGGGATCTCGTGGACCTCGGCGAGCGAGAGCACGAACAGGGTGCTCAGTTCGAGCGAGGAGAAGAACTCTCCCGCCGACAGCGCCAGCGCGATCCCGGTGCCTACGGCGGGCGCGGCCGCGGTAGGCCCGACAGCGGCCCCCGTGCCCGCCACAGCGCTGACGTACATCCGCTCCAGGGTGCGGACGACGGCTCGCGACGCTCATCTGTGGCGCAACGAGGCGAACCACCCGCACACGGCACCGCGATCCGCCCCCTGAGGTAACGGCGTCGGCGCACGGGCCGACTGTGCAGCCGTGACCAAATGGGATGAGCTCGACGTGCTGGAGAAGGTGCGCGCGGCACTGCGCGAAGTGCCGGAGGCGGCCAACGGGACCGGCCGCCCGTACATGAC
>DATJJB010000499.1:0-7994 GCA_035492655.1 Kutzneria sp.
GGCCGCACGGGACGCGCCGACCGCGCCGCCGAGGGCGTCGGCCAGGGCCTCGACCACGGCGAAGTTCTCCGCGCTGGCCACACCGCGGCCGCCGGAGACGACGACCGAGGCCTCGGTCAGCTCGGGACGGTCGCCCGCGGCCAGCGGCTCGCGGCTGGTGATCGTGACGACGGAGCTCGCGTTGGCCGCCGGCACCGCCACGGCCTCCTCGGCCGCCGCGCCCTCGGCGTTCTCCGCCTCGACCGCGCCCGGACGCACCGAGATGACCGGCACGCCCTTGCCGGCCTTGGCCTTCACGTTGTACGCCCCACCGAAGATCGACTGGCCGACGGTGGCGTCGGCGTTGACCTCGGTGGCGTCCACCAGCACGCCGGAGCCGATGCGGATGGCCAGCCGGCCGGCGATCTCCTTGCCGGTGGCCGACGCGGCGACCAGCACGGCCGCCGGGGAAGCGGAGCCGACCAGGGCCGCCAGCACGTCCACCTCGGGGGTGACCAGCTGGGTGGCGGCGTCGTCGGACTCGGCGATGTAGACCTTGGCGGCGCCGTGCGCGGCCAGGGCGTCCTTCAGCTTCGCCGCGGTGCCCGGGGCGCCGACGACGACCGCGCTGGCCTCGCCGATGCGGCGGGCCGCGGTGAGCAGCTCGTGGGTGACCTTCTTGACCTCGCCGTCGACGTGATCGACGAGGACCAGGACCTCTGCCATGTCTGTTTCCTCCTCGTCAGTTCGTCAGATCAGCTTCTGGCCGACGAGGTACTCGGCGACCTTGGTGCCGCCGTCGCCCTCGTCCTCGACGCGCTGGCCGGCCGAGCGCGGCGGCTTCGGCGCGGACTCCAGCACGGAGGTCCACGAGCCGGCGATGCCCAGCTCGGCCGCGTCGACCCCGAGGTCGGCCACGGTGAGCGTGCTGACCGGCTTCTTCTTGGCGGCCATGATGCCCTTGAAGGACGGGTAGCGCGGCTCGTTGATCTTCTCGTTCACGCTGATCACGGCGGGCAGGGCGGCCTGCAGGTGCTGCACGCCCTCGTCGGTCTCGCGCTCGACCTTGACGGTCGTGCCGTCGATCTCGACCTTGCGGGCGTGGGTGAGCGCGGGCAGGCCCAGCAGCTCGGCCACCATCGCCGGCACCGCGCCGACGCGGCCGTCGGTCGCCTCGTTGCCGGCCAGCACCAGGTCGACGCCCTCGACGGTCGACACGGCCTTGGCCAGCACCTTGGCCGTGCCGATCGCGTCGGTGCCGTGCAGGGCCTCGTCGCTGACGTGGACGGCCTTGTCGGCCCCCATCGACAGCGCCTTGCGGATGGCGTCGGTGGCGCGGTCCGGGCCGACGCTGACGACGGTGACCTCGCCGCCGTGCGTGGCCTGGAGCTGCAGCGCCTCCTCGACGGCGCGCTCGTTGATCTCGTCGAGCACCGCGTCAGCCGACTCGCGGTCCAGGGTGTGGTCGGAGTCGGCGAGCTTGCGCTCGGAGTAGGTGTCGGGCACCTGCTTGACCAGGACGACGATGTTCATCGGTCTCCTTCGACCTCCTGAGCGCTGGGCTGTTCAACCACCAGAATGTTACCGACGGGTAGCACAGGCGCAAACGCGGGCAAGCACTCCGGTGGCGTGAGAGTCCTCACGCGGCATCCTCGCACTACGCGGACGTGCGCGGGCAGCGGGTGGACGTCCGAATGGTCGTCACCCGTATGCAGGCATGCTTCCGCCCAGATAGCCTGCTGGCCCATGAGGCGTCGTGTAGCCGTCGTGACCGACTCCAGCGCCTGTCTTCCGCCGCACTTGGCTGCTACATCGGGAGTGGCCGTTGTTCAGTTACAGCTCCAGGTGGGAGATCGGTTCGACGAGGAGGCGTGGGTCGCGCCAGAGGACTTGATCAAGGCCATGCAGGCCGGGAGCGCGGTGTCGACCTCGCCGCCGGATCCCGGCGCGTTCTTCTGGACGTACCAGGACGCCGCCGCGCAGGGTGTGGACGCCGTGGTGTCGCTGCACATCTCGGAGAAGATGTCGCAGACCTGCGAGGTGGCCAGACAGGCGGCCGCGCAGGCCAGCGTGCCCGTGCACGTGGTCGACAGCTCGTGCATCAGCATGAGCCTCGGCTACGCCGCGGTGGCCGCCGCCCAGGCCGCCGCCGCCGGCTGGGACGTGCGGCAGGTGATCGCCGCCGCACAACGGCGCTACACCACCGGCACGGAACTGATCTACGTGGACACCCTGGAGTACCTGCGCAAGGGTGGGCGGATCGGGGCCGCGCAGGCGCTGCTGGGCACCGCGCTGTCGATGAAACCGCTGTTGACCATAAAGAACGGCCAGGTGGCCCCGTCGGGCCGCGCGTTGGGCACCGACCGCGCGATCAAGAAGCTGGTCGACGCCGCCGTGAAGCGGGCCGGCAACGACCAGGTGGACGTGGCCGTGCAGCACTACGGGCCGGACGAGCGGGCGGCGACCCTGCTGGACACGCTCAAGTCCCGCATCCCCCGCGCCCGTAGTCTCGTGCTGACCCAGGCCAGCTCCGCGGTGTTCGCCCACCTCGGCCCGGGCGCGATCGGCGTGACCGTGTCGCCGGTGTGATCGGCGCTGGCAGCTCTGGGGGGCTGACGGCGCTCAGTGGTTGACCAGAGCCCTGGCGGCCTGACCCGCCTCGCTGGTGGTCGGGAAGCGGAACGCGAGGGTGCCGGACAGCGTCGGGGTCACCGTCAGCGACGACACGACCTGGCCGTCCAGCAGCAACGCCAGCAGCACGTCGTTGTTCTTCGGCGCCATCTCGGCCACGATCCGGCCGCCGGCCGGGGTCAGCGTCAGCCACACCGTGCCGCCCTGGTCCGGGTCGTCGCTGACGCCATAGGTGACCCCGGCCAGCTGGTCGGCGGTGAGCAGGGTCGGGGCCAGCACGGCGACCTTGAAGTCGGGCGCGCAGGCGGCCAGCGGCAGCTTCGGGTCGTCCTGGCCGCGTATCGGATTGTCCTGGAAGCAGTTCATGGTGTCGGCGGCATGCCGCTGCGCGGCCGGGTCGGTGGCCAGCGCCGGGTCCTGCCACGCCGACCTGGCCGTCGCCGCGTCGTGGATGCCGTCCATTCTGGTGTTGGACTCCAGGAGCGCGGACGTGTGGTACTTGTCGGCGACGAACAGCCGCACCTGGACCTGGTGACGCGGAGCCGCCGGCTCGGGCGTCGCCGTCTCCCGGTGCGGCGGGGCCGCTGTCATCGGCCCGTCCTGCGGCTGGCCCTGGACCCGCACCTCGAAGCCGACGCCGCACCCCCCGACGGCCAGCAACCCGATGATCAACAAAGCCCGGAAACGCATGGCGAATCCCCCCTTGACCTGGGATTCGCCCTGCGCGCCCGCGGTGTTACTCAGGTCGCGGCCCAGTACCGGCGAATGCCGTCGCCGTCGAACTCCAGCACCCCGCCGTTGGCCTCGATCACCCGCCGGGAACCGATGTTGTCCCCGTCACACGTGATCAGCACGTGCTGGAGCCCCAGCTCACGCGCCTTGGGCAGCGCCGCCTTGAGCATGGCCGTGCCGTGGCCCCGGCGCCGGGCGGTCGGCCGCATGTCGAAGCCGATGTGGCCGCCCTTGCGGCGCAGCCGCTCGGTCAGCTCGTGCCGAATCGCGATCCGCCCCAGGTACGTGTCGCCCTCGCACCACCACCAGGTCGTGCACGGCACCTTGAGCACGGTCGCCGACACCGTCTGCAGGCTGTCCACGAACGCCGCGAACGTCGCCGCGTCGGCCCACCGACCGTCCCGGATCTCGTCGCCGACCATGGACCGGTCATGCTCCTGGCCGCGCCCCTCGGCCTGGAACTCCGCCATCGCCTCGGCGAAGGACGGCCGCATCGGGATTCCGGGCACCTTGAGCTCTGGCATGCGCCCCAGTGCAGCAGCAATGCTGGCCGGCATGCACCCGAATTCCGACGAGGCGATCATCGCGTGCCGGCCCAACCTGCTGGTCGACGACGTGCCGGCCAGCCTGCGCTTCTACGCCGACCAACTCGGCTTCCGGATCGGCTGGCGCTGGGCGGTGGACCACTTCCTGGCCGACGAGGAGCCGGGCGAGCCCGACACGGCGCTGGTCGGCCGGGACGGGGCGCAGCTCATCCTCACCCAGAAGGCCGGCGAGCACACCACGTGGCTGCACTTCGACGTGCACACCGCCGACCAGGTCGACGCCCTGTTCCAGGAGTGGACCGACCGCGGCACGCCGATCGCCGAACCGCCGGTGCTGCGGCCGTGGGGCATGTACGAGATGCGCCTGCACGATCCGGACGGCAACGTGCTCCGGGTCAGCTCGCCGCCTACCGGCAGGTAGGGTTCGCGGCGTGACAGCCGAGCCGCTGCCCCTGACCGGGGAACGAACCGTCCCGGGCATCCCGGAGGAGAACTACTGGTTCCGCCGGCACGAGGCGGCCTATCTGGCACTGGCCCGGCACTGCGTGGGCGCGACGGTGCTGGAGGCGGGGTGCGGCGAGGGGTACGGCGCGGACCTGCTGGCGGGCGTGGCGCGAAAGGTGATCGCCCTCGACTACGACCAGCTGACGGCGGCGCACGTGGCGCGGACCTATCCCCGGGTGCTCACCGTCCGCGGCAATCTGGCGACGCTGCCGCTGGCCGACGAGTCGGTGGACGTGGTGGCCAACCTCCAGGTGATCGAGCATCTCTGGGACCAGCACGGGTTTCTGGTCGAGTGCCGGCGGGTGTTGCGGCCGGGTGGACGGCTGCTGGTGACGACGCCGAACCGGATCACGTTCTCGCCGGGACGGGACACTCCGTTGAACCCCTTTCACACCAGGGAGTTGTCACCGTCCGAATTGGACTTCCTGCTGCGTGAGGCCGGGTTCGAGGTCGAGTCCCTGCACGGCTTGCGGCACGGCCCGGGCATCTCCGGCACGATCATCGAACGCCAGGTCGCGGTGGTGCTCGGCGACAACGGCTGGCCGGACGACCTGTTGACGGAGGTCAAGGCGGTCACCGCGGAGGACTTCGTGATCACCGGCGACGACCTGGACGACAGCCTCGATCTCGTCGCGGTGGCGGTGAAGCCGTGACTGAGCAAGGAACCTTTTGTCTGGTGGTGCACAGCCACCTGCCCTGGCTGGCCCACCACGGCTCGTGGCCGGTCGGCGAGGAATGGCTGTACCAGGCCTGGGCCCACTCCTACCTTCCGGTCGTCGATCTGCTGGAACGCTATGCGGCGCAAGGAAAGCGGGATGTGCTGACGCTCGGCGTGACGCCGGTGCTGGCCGCCCAGCTGGACGATCCGTACTGCCTGCGGGCCTTTCACGACTGGCTCGGCAACTGGCAGCTGCGGGCCGACTTCGCGGCGACGCGGTGGACCGACCCGCTGCTGAAGGACCTGGCCGCGGCCGAGCATCGGGCGTCGGCGAAAGCGTTGCGGGACTTCGAAACCAAGTGGCGGCACGGCTTCTCGCCGGTCCTTCGTGGACTGGTGGACAGCGGCGTGATCGAACTGCTCGGCGGCCCGGCCATGCACCCGTTCCAGCCGCTGCTGGATCCTCGTATCCGCCGCTTCTCCCTGGAGACCGGGCTTGCCGACACCCAGCACCGCGTCGGCCATCGGCCGGCCGGCATCTGGGCTCCCGAGTGCGGCTATTCCCCTGGTATGGAAGAGGGTTACGCCGCCGCCGGCGTGCAGCGGTTCATGGTGGACGGTCCGGCGCTGCACGGCGACACGGCCGCCGCCCACACGGTCGGCGACAGCGACGTGGTCTGCTTCGGCCGCGATCTCGAGGTCACCTACCGGGTGTGGTCGCCGAAGGCCGGCTACCCCGGCGATCCGGTGTACCGGGACTTCCACACCTACGACCACCCGTCCGGCCTGAAGCCGTCGCGGGTGACCGGCAAGAACGTGCCGCCGGACCAGAAACGGCCGTACGAGCCGGAATTGGCCGCCGCCGCGGTGCAGCGGCACGCCGCCGACTTCGTCGACACCGTGGTGCGCCGGCTGCGTTCGCTGCCGGAGCGGGGACTTGTCGTCGCGGCGTACGACACCGAACTGTTCGGGCACTGGTGGCACGAGGGGCCGGCCTGGCTGGACGCCGTGCTGACGGCGTTACCCGAGGCCGGCGTGCGGGTCACCACGCTGCAAGGCGCGCTGGAAGCCGGGCATCTGGGCGGGCCGGTGGACCTGCCGGCGTCGTCGTGGGGCTCGGGCAAGGACTGGCGGGTCTGGGACGGCGAGCAGGTGGCCGACATGGTCGACGCCAACGCCCGGTTGCAGCGGACGCTGCTGGACACGTTGCGCCCCAGCGATGTCCGCGATCCGGTCAATGACCAACTGCTGCGCGAGGCGCTGCTGGCGCTGTCCAGCGACTGGGCGTTCATGGTCACCAAGGACTCGGCGGCCGACTACGCCCGGCACCGCGCGTCAAGCCACGCCGACGGGTTTTCCCACCTGGCGGACCTGATCCGCCTG
Source organism: Kutzneria sp. (assembly GCA_035492655.1). Taxonomy (GTDB): domain Bacteria; phylum Actinomycetota; class Actinomycetes; order Mycobacteriales; family Pseudonocardiaceae; genus Kutzneria. The sequence continues at coordinate 6,433 of DATJJB010000499.1, forward strand.
GGCGCACGCGACAAAGCGACCGATATCGCCGCTGAGCTGCGCGTTCGGGACGGCCTGTTCGGAAATCTAGACGCCCGAGGGTGTTGACAGCGGCACGCCACCGCTAGGTTCACCGTTCGTGTCCAAGTCCGCACGTACGGTGCTAGCCGCCGCCCTCGTCGCCGCGACCCTGCCCGCCACCGCGGCGGTCGCCGCCGCCACGCCCCTGCTTCCGTTGCAGCGCAACGCGGTCCAGCCCGCGCCGCTGCCCACCGACCAGTGCCTGGCCAAGCTGTCCCGGCACTGCTACTCGCCGGCCCAGCTACAGGCCGCCTACGACGTGAACCCCTTGCACGCCAAGGGAATCACCGGCAAGGGTCGGACCATCGTGATCGTCGACTCGTTCGGCTCGCCGACCATCCAGCACGATCTCGAGGTGTTCGACAAGCAGTTCGGCCTGCCCGACACCCAGGTCGAGGTGCTCAAGTGGGGCGAGGTGCCGCCGTTCGACCCGACGAACGACGACCAGAACGGCTGGGCCGGCGAGAGCACGTTGGACGTCGAGTCCGCGCACGCCATCGCCCCCGGCGCGAAGATCGTCCTGGTCGAGACCGGCGTGGCCGAGACCGACGGCCCGGTCGGCGTGCCGGAGATGATGAGCGCCGTCAACCACCTGGTCAACGCCGGTGAGGGCGACGTCGTGTCGATGAGCTGGGCCACCGGCGAGCGACACTTCCCGGGTTACGAGGTCGGCGACTACACCTCGCTGACCAGCCTTCGCTACGCCTTCCAGAACGCCGCTCGGCACGGCGTCACGCTGACCGCCAGCTCCGGCGACGGTGGCGGCGCGCAGGCCGGTTCCGGCGGGCTGTGGCCGTCGTCCGACCCGCTCGTCACGGCCATCGGCGGCACCCATCTCGACCTCGACAACACCGGCAAGCGGCTGGCCGCCGACAGCGCGTGGACCGGCAGCGGCGGCTACGTGTCGCAGGTCTTCGACCGGCCCGCGTACCAGAACGTGGTGAAGTCGGTCGTCGGCGCCAAGCGCGGCACCCCCGACATCAGCATGGACGCCGACCCCGACGGCGGGCTCTGGATCTACTCCAGCTACGACAGCCAGCCCGGTTGGTGGCTCGGCGGCGGCACCAGCCAGTCCTCGCCGCTGTTCGCCGGCGTCGTCGCGCTGGCCGACCAGGCCGTCGGCCACCGGCTCGGGCAGATCGACAACGACATCTACCGCCTCTACGCCCAGCACGCCCGCGGCCTGGTCGACGTGACCACCGGGCAGACCGGGGCCAACGGCTACCCGGCCGTCCCCGGCTACGACCACGCCACCGGCGTCGGCACCCTCGACGTAGCGAAGTTCGTGTCCGAACTGCACTAGAACACGTTCTAACGAGGCGATTCGGGTCAACCGGGGCTACCGCCGAGTAGCCCCGGTCCCGGACATGGCAGGATCCCCTGGTCATGCGGATCCTGATGCTGTCCTGGGAGTACCCGCCGGTCGTGGTCGGCGGGCTGGGCCGGCACGTGCACGCGCTGGCCCGGCAACTCGGCCAGCAGGGCCACGAGGTGGTCGTGCT
>DATJJB010000500.1:0-4236 GCA_035492655.1 Kutzneria sp.
CGGCTACGACGTCAGTGTCCGAGCGCTCGCCGCCACGCTCCTCGTGAACCTCGCCGTCGGGCTGCCCGCCGGCCTGCTGCCACACCGCGAATCCTCGCCACGGCCATGGGCCCCACTCGCCGCCAGCGCGCTGTGCGCGACAATGATGATCGTCGGGATCATGGCCGTGGGCCGGGGTTTCAACTGGTCCGGATCCTGATTCGGCGTCGGGAATCCCGATGGTGTAACGAATCCGGCCTACAGGCCCCAGCCCCAGCGGAGCTGCGCCACACCCGAGGCGTTGTTCACCGCCAGGCCGCTGCCGCTCTGCCTGGTGATCGAATACGTGTCCCCGGAGCGCAGACCGGGCCAGTAGACGACACCGATCTGCCGGGACCGCGCCAGGTCGGTGGTGGCGGCGAAGTACGCGGTGAAGTTGTTGCCGTCCTGGTGTCCGGCGGAGTAGTCCAGCCCGGTCGTCATCGGGGCGCCGGCCTCGTCGATGATGGTGCGGGACGAGTACGAACCGAGCCGGTTGCTCAGGTTGGTGGTCCACGCCGCGCGGGTGGTGTCCGAGGCCCAGTAGCCGTAGAAGTGCAGCGACAGCAGGGTTCCGGTCAACGCGCTGGCCGCGCCGACGCCGGTCACGTTGTCGTTGTAGCCAGTGCCGCTGATCACCACGCGGCCGCGGGGGATGCTCGAGTGCCGGGACAGCCAGGTCGAGCAGAGCGACACCCACGAGCTCAGGCTGTAGCCGAACGGCTCGTTCATCGGTTCGAAGTAGACGTTGCCGTTGCCGCCGTAGTCGGCGGTGACCTGGTCCCACATGGTGTTCCAGGCGGCCATGTCGTCGACAAGGCCGTCCTTGTTCGCTTCCCAGTACCCGAGGACGACTTTCATGCCGTGGGCCAGCGCCGAGTCGATGGCGCCCTTGTACCGGGACCACCAGTCCGAATTGACGCTCTGCGGGTTGACCGGCAGCCGTACGGTGTTCGCGCCGAGCTGCTGTTGGAAGCCGGTGATGATGCCGTCCGCCTTCGTGCGGACCGTGTCGTAGCTGTCCCCGGCGGTGAGTCCGGTCGGGATGACCCACCCGTCCACGTAGTTGTCGCGGGCATCCGCCCAGTTCACGCCGTGGAAGGAGTCCGTGGCGGCGGAGGCCGCGGGCGGGACCGCGAGCAGGGGCGCGACGAGAACGGCGATCAGGGCGGCGCGTAGCAGGCCGCGGTAGCGCTTCATGCGAACTCCGATGTCCGAGAATGCCGCCGAGGATGTTTACGTCAACATGCGCTGCGAAGAATGCGCCAACCGCGCCATCGGTGTCAAGGATCAGTGTCCGGCCGGCGGGTGCCCGAAGAACCGCCAGGAAGCCGAGCCATACACGACTTTCGGCGGATGGTCGCGCCGGGCGGCGGGTGTCACCGTGGTCCGGCGCGCACTCCGACGGCATCGGTGCCCCCTGCAGCCCGAGACCAACGAACGGAGATGACCTCGTGATCCCTGCACGGCGTCAACACCCGGCCAGCACACTCGCGGCGACCGCCATCGGCCTGCTCGTGGCCGGCCTGGCCCTCACCGCGCCGGCCGCGAACGCCCAAGCACCCCAAGCCAAAGCGCTGTCGGCTCGCCAGGCGACGAACCTGAGCGGCACGGCGAAAGCCCTGCTCGGCGACCGCACCATCGGCTCCTACTACGACGGCAAGCGGCTGGTCGTCACGGTCACCGACGACACCGCGGCCGCACAGGTGCGCGCCCTCGGTGCGACGCCGGCCAAGGTGCCCTACCGCGCCGCCGAACTCGCCGCCGTGACGGCACAACTCGGACAGAAGGCACGTATTCCCGGCACGGCCTGGCGGATCGACGTGCACACCGGCCAGGTGCTGGTGACCGCCGACTCGACCGTCACCGGCGCCAAGCTCGCGGCGCTGGCCAACACCGTCAAGGAATACGGCGGCAAGGCCCGGCTGCGGACCACCGCCGGCAAGCTGCGCCCGCTGATCGCCGGCGGCGATGCCATCTGGGGCCAGGGACTCCGCTGTTCCCTCGGCTTCAACGTGCACGACTCCAACGGCAACCCGGCCATCCTCACCGCCGGCCACTGCGGCGTCGCCACGAACGACTGGTGGGCCGACAGCGGCAACAGCCAACACATCGCCACCACCGCCCAGGCCGACTTCCCCGGCACCGACTACTCGTACGCCGCCTACGACCAGGGCGTGGACGCGCCCAGCGCGGTCAACACCGGCCAGCGGATCTCCCAGGCCGGTGACGCGACCGTCGGCGAGCAGGTGACGCGCAGCGGCTCCACCAGCGGCGTGCACACCGGCTCCGTGACCGGCCTCAACGCCACCGTGAACTACCAGGAAGGCTCCGTCAGCGGCCTGATCGACACCGACGTCTGCGCCGAGCCCGGCGACAGCGGCGGCGCCATGTACGACGGCAGCACCGCCCTCGGCCTCACCTCGGGCGGCAGCGGTGACTGCCAGTCCGGCGGCGAGACCTTCTTCCAACCGGTCCCCGCCGCGCTCTCCGCGTACGGCCTGACCCTGCCCTGACCAATGAGCGTCGGCGCCCGGCCACCCGGCCGGGCGCCGATCGTCAGGAGTTCGGCGCTTGATCGGCCGCGTGCTGTCTGGCCAGCAGGAGGTACACGCTCGCGGTCCACGTGTAGGCCCGGTCGCGCAGGGCCGCGCCGGTGAGTGCGTCGAAGTTCTCGGCGAAACCGGATGCCTCGCACAGTGCGCGGAACCGGTCGGACACCCGGCGAGCGAGGTCTTCGTGGCCGGCGCGGCGAAGGCCGTCGACGACGAGCATGGTGGCGGGGGCCCAGATGGGGCCGCGCCAGTAGCCGTCGGGGCGGTAGTGCGGCGAGGTGGACAGTTCGCTGGCCAGGCCGTGCGGCGTGAGGTGCGCGGTGATCCGCTCGGCGAGCACGGTGGCGACCGACGCCGGCAGGTGCTCGCCGAGCACGATCGGCATCAGGTCGAGCAAACTGCTGGTGGACCACTGCTGTCCACTGTGGACACCGCGGCTGTGGAACCGGTCGCCGCTCCACAGCTCGTCGAACAAGGCGTCACCGACGGTCGTGGCCAGCTCGGTCCAGCGGGCGGCGTCGTCGGTGAAACCGAGTTCGGTGGCGAGGTTGGCCAGTTCACGCAGTTGCAGCACGAGGAAAGCGCTCAGGTCGGCGGTGACGACAACTCGTTCGGGGTCGAACGTGGTGGCGTTGTCCCAGCCGCTGTCGTTGCCGTGCTGGTAGTGCGGCAGCCGGTCGCCGGGCGCGCGCCGGCGGGTGAGCCAGAAGTCGGTCCACCGGGCCAGTCGGTGGTAGGCCTCGGTCAGCTCGTCGCGGCCGAGCCGGTCGGCCAGCAGCCGCCGCAGTTGGCCCAGGGCCCAGCCGTGGATGGGCGGTTTGACGAAGTTGTACAGGACCTCGGAGTGGGTGACGGAGTCGGGGAGCACGCCGGTCGGGTCCTGGTGGTCGAAGATGACGGAGAACTGGTCCCAGGCCAGGTCCGGTGCGCCGGGTGCGAGGGCCAGCGCGTTGAAGCAGTGGTCCCAGCTCCACACCTTGTCCATCCAGTGCTTGGACATCAGCACGCCGGGACGGTTGAGGAAGCCTTCCGGCGCCACCGTGGCCGACCACAGCGTGTAGCAGGCCAGTTCGGCGGCGGGGGTGTCCGCGGACCGCCACGGCGCGACCGCGGACACGAAACCGGCGAAGGCGTCCGCGCTGGCCTTCACCACCTGCTCGAAGTCGTACGCCGGACGGTAGGGCACCCCGCCGCCGGTCAGTTCCTCGATCGCGATCTCCCACGGGCCCGAGCCGTCGCCGGTGATGGTGAGCCCGCGCTCGGCCTCGCCGAGAGCCTGTGCCCCGAACACGTCCGGCTCGCGGCCGTCGAGCACGGTGATCCGGTAGCGGCGCCCGGTCTCGTAGGCGGTGAAGGTGTATCCGCCGTCGGCCGCGTCCGGGTAGAAGTAGGCCCCGGTGAACGGGGTCAGCGCCGAGACGGCCGCTTCGACCCGCATACCGAGGCCGACGCCACGCAGGCGCACCGCGTCCACCGTGTCGTAGGCGATGTCGATACGGCCGCCCGCGTGCTCCCAACTCAACACGGCGGGCGTGGCCCGGACCGTGGTGTCGACGCGTTCCCCGGTCGCCGGGTCGACCGGCACCAGCCGCAGCATGCCGTGCATCCCGTTGCGATGCGACACCAGATGCAGGTCGTCGGCCCGGGACCGCTGGCTGAGCAC
>DATJJB010000501.1:0-5316 GCA_035492655.1 Kutzneria sp.
GTGATCGTCGAGTCGCCCGCCAAGGCCCGAAAAATCGCCTCCTACCTGGGCAGCAACTTCGTCGTTGAGTCCTCGAAGGGGCACATCAGGGACCTGCCGCGCAAGGCGGCGGAGATCCCGGCCAAGTACAAGGGCGAGCCATGGGCCAACCTGGCCGTGGACATCGAGCACGGCTTCGAGCCGGTCTACATCGTCACGCCGGACAAGAAGGCGACGGTCACCGAGCTCAAGGAGCTGCTCAAGGACGTCGACGAGCTCTACCTCGCGACAGACGGTGACCGCGAGGGCGAGGCCATCGCGTGGCACCTGCTGGAGACGCTCAAGCCCAAGGTGCCGGTCCGCCGGATGGTCTTCCACGAGATCACCGAGCCGGCCATCCTGGCCGCCGCGGCCAACCCCCGTGACCTGGACACCGACCTGGTCGAGGCCTACGAGACCCGGCGCATCCTGGACCGCCTCTACGGCTACGAGGTCTCCCCCGTGCTGTGGAAGAAGGTCATGCCGAAGCTCTCGGCCGGCCGGGTGCAGTCGGTGGCGACCCGCATCGTGGTGCAGCGGGAGCGCGAGCGGATCAGCTTCGTCAACGCCTCGTACTGGGACATCGGCGCGCAGCTGGACGCAGGCGCGGACGCCGACCCCCGCCAGTTCGCCGCCCGCATGGTGCAGGTGGACGGGGTGCGGCTGGCCACCGGTCGCGACTTCGGCCCGGACGGCCGCCTCAAGGGCACCGGCGAGGTCCGGGTGCTGGCCGAGGCCGAGGCCAGGGCGCTGGCCGCCGGGCTGGACAAGGCCACGCTCAAGGTCACCTCGGTCGAGGAGAAGCCGTACACGCGGCGACCCTATGCGCCGTTCATGACGTCCACGTTGCAGCAGGAAGCCAGCCGCAAGCTGCGCTTCTCCGCGGACCGCACGATGAGCACCGCGCAGCGGCTGTACGAGAACGGCTACATCACCTACATGCGTACCGACTCGACCACGCTGTCGGAGTCGGCGGTGGCGGCCGCTCGGGCCCAGGCCACCCAGCTCTACGGGGCGCAGTACGTCTCGGACAAGCCGCGCCAGTACACCCGCAAGGTCAAGAACGCCCAGGAGGCGCACGAGGCGATCCGCCCCGCCGGCGAGGTGTTCCGCACCCCCGGCGAGGTGGCCAAGGAGCTGGCGGCTGACGAGTTCCGGCTCTACGAGCTGATCTGGCAGCGCACGATCGCGTCGCAGATGAACGACGCCCGTGGCACCACGATGAGCGTGCGGATCGCCGGCACCGCCGCCTCCGGCGAGGAGTGCACGTTCGCCGCGTCCGGCCGCACGATCACCTTCGCCGGCTTCCTCAAGGCCTACGTGGAGTCGATCGACTCCGAGGCCGGCGGCGAGGCCGACGACGCCGAGCGCCGGCTGCCGCAGCTGGTCAAGGACCAGGCGATCACCGCGGTCGAGCTGAGCCCGGACGGGCACACCACCAGCCCGCCGCCGCGCTACACCGACGCCAGCCTGATCAAGATGATGGAAGAGCTGGGCATCGGCCGGCCGTCCACGTACGCGACGATCATCAAGACCATCCAGGACCGCGGCTACGTGTGGAAGCGCGGCTCGGCGTTGATCCCGTCCTGGGTCGCGTTCGCCGTGATCGGCCTGCTCGAGCAGCACTTCGAGCGGCTGGTGGACTACGACTTCACCGCCGCCATGGAGGACGAGCTGGAGCGGATCGCCGCCGGCGACCAGCACCGCACCAACTGGCTCAACGGCTTCTACTTCGGCGGCGAGATCGGCCCGGACGGCTCGGTCGGCCGCGGCGGCGGCCTGAAGAAGCTGATCGACGCCAGCGTCGAGGGCATCGACCCGCGCCAGGTCAACTCCATCCCGATGTTCACCGACGAGAACGGCCACACCGTGGTCGTCCGGGTCGGCCGCTTCGGGCCGTACCTGGAGCGCGAGGTCGACGGCGAGTCGCAGCGGGCCAACCTGCCCGACGGCATGCCGCCGGACGAGCTGACCAAGGAGGTGGCGGAGAAGCTGTTCGCCACCCCGATGGAGGGCCGCTCGCTGGGCAACGACCCGGTGACCGGGCACGAGATCGTGGCCAAGGACGGCCGCTTCGGCCCGTACGTGACCGAGATCCTGCCGGAGCAGCCCGAGCCCGCGAACGGCAAGAAGTCGACCGCGCCCAAGCCGCGGACCGGCTCGCTGTTCAAGGACATGGCCCTGGACACGGTGACCCTCGAGGACGCGCTCAAGCTGCTGTCGCTGCCGCGCATGGTCGGCAAGGACCCGGAGACCGGCGCGGAGATCACCGCGCAGAACGGCCGCTACGGCCCGTACCTGAAGAAGGGCACGGACTCGCGGTCGCTGGCCACCGAGGACCAGCTGTTCACGGTCACGCTGGACGAGGCGCTGAAGATCTACGCCGAGCCCAAGAAGCGGGGCCGCCAGTCGGCCGCGTCGGCGCCGCCGCTCAAGGAGATGGGCAACGACCCGGTCTCCGGCAAGCCGATGGTGGTCAAGGACGGTCGCTTCGGCCCGTACGTCACCGACGGCGAGTTCAACGCGTCGCTGCGCAAGAGCGACAGCGTCGAGGAGCTGACCGACGAGCGGGCGGCCGAGCTGCTGGCGGAGAAGCGGGCCAAGGGCCCTGCGCCCAAGCGGACCACGACCCGCAAGCCGGCGGCGGAGAAGAAGCCGGCGGCCGAGAAGAAGACCGCGGCCAAGAAGCCCGCCGCCAAGAAGACCCCCGCCAAGACCAAGAGCTGACCCCACACCAGCACCGGCTGAACTGTCACATGCGGTCCGGATGTGCCTCTGGGAGGCAAGTACGACGCGCATGTGACAGTGGCGCCGGTGCTGAGGTGGGCGGTTTACGCTGGGGGTATGGCAGGCGAGTTCGGGCCCGACGGCACCCAGGCGTTGCCGCCGCTGCCGGTGTATCCGGATGCGCTGAGCGGTCTGGGCGGTGGGGCTTCGCTGCCCTTCGAGGACGTGCCGGACACGGTGGTGCCGCCGAACCTGCCGTTGCCGACGATCGACCAGGACAAGGTGCGCGAGGCGGCGCGGCGCGAGCTGGCCCGGGATCGCACCCGCCGGGCCGCGGCGCCGAGGCAGCCGGCGCCGATGCCGCCGGCCCCTGGTCTCCAACACACGCGGACGGCCCAGACCATCGGGCTCCCGGCCGCTGGCGGTCTGCCACCCGTGCCGGCAGCGCAGCAAGCGCAGCGCCGGAACACCGCGGCCGGCTGCGTCGGCTGCGCGGTGGTGCTGTTCTTCATCGTGCTCATCGCCGTCGTGGTGGTCGCGGGCATGCAGCGATGAGACGTATCGCCGAGGTGATGGGCATCCCGGCGTTCCGCCGGCTCTGGACGTCCGCGTACCTGTGCTGCGTTGGCGACTGGCTGTCGCTGCTGGGCCTGTCCTCGCTGCTGGCCACCCTCACTGGATCGAGTGAATTCGCGCTGAGCGGGGTGGTCGCCACCCAGCTGCTGCCGGGGCTGCTGCTGGCCCCGCTGGCCGGGCACCTGGCCGACCGGTTCGACCGGCGCAAGGTCATGATCGCCACCGACCTGGCTCGGTGCGCCCTGTTCCTGTCCATCGCCGTCGTCGGCACGACGTGGTGGCTGCTGGCGGCGAACTTCCTGGTCGGCGTCTGCTCGATGTTGTGGATCCCGGCCAAGGACTCGGCCCTGCCGACCCTGCTGCACCGCCCGGACCAGGTGCAGACGGCCAGCCAGCTGACCCTCGTCACGACCTACGGCCTGGCCTTACTGACCGGCGCCGGCCTGTACTCGGTGATCACGGCCATTGCCCCGCATTCCGACGTGCACGTCATCGTGGTGATCAACGGCCTGCTCTACCTGAGCTCCGCGCTGGTGATCGCGACCCGGCTGCCCGAGGCATCCGGCCGTTGGACCGCGCCGCCGACCGGCGAGCCAGGGATGGCCCGGGACGGCCTGCGCTACGTGCGCGGCAGCCGGCTGGTACGGGGCCTGGTGATCGGCATCGTCGGCGCGCTGACCGCGGGCGGCACCGTGATCGCCATCGCGCGCCCGTACGCCACCGAGCTGCGCGGCGGCGAGGCGGCCTTCGGCACGTTGGTGATCGCCATGTTCATCGGCCTGGTGATCGGCGTGGTCGGCACGCCCAAGCTGCGGCTGCCGTTCGGCGTGGCGATCGTGGCCGCCGGCGCGTTGCTGCTGGCCGTCGCGGTCGCCCCGCACCTGTGGTTCGCGCTGGCCGCCGTCGGCGCGGTCGGGGCCTGTGCCGGCGTGGCCTTCGTGACCGGGCTGACGATGATCGGCGCGCAGGTGCCGGACGAGGTGCGTGGCCGGGTCAACGCGTTCGTGCAGGCGCTGGTCAAGGTGGTGCTGTTCGCCGCAACGACGATGGCCCCGGTGCTGGTCGACCTGGTTGGCGTGCGCACATCGCTGGTGGTGGCGGCCGTGGTCGCGGCATTGGCCGGGGCCTTCGCGCACCGGCAGCTGGCCGCGCGGCATCATGTCAGGGTGACCGAGCAGGTGCAGGCATGACGGTGTGGGCCGACGTCGTCGGCCAGCCCCACGCGGTCGAGGTGCTCAGCACCGCCGCCGAGGCCGCGGCCGACCTGGTCGCCGGCCGGCCGACCACGCCCGGCGCGATGACCCACGCCTGGCTGTTCACCGGTCCGCCCGGCTCCGGCCGGTCCACCGCCGCCCGCGCCTTCGCCGCCGCGCTGCAGTGCGAGGCCCCAGGAGGCCCGCGCGGCTGCGGCGAATGTCAGGCCTGCCGTACCACCATGCACGGCACGCACGCCGACGTGCGGCTGGTGGTGCCGGAGGGGCTGTCCATCTCGGTGGCCGAGATGCGGGCCCTGGTCCAGGTCTCGGCCAAGCGGCCGACCACCGGACGCTGGCAGGTCGTGATCATCGAGGACGCCGACCGGTTGACCGAGGGCGCGGCCAACGCGCTGCTCAAGGCGGTGGAGGAACCGCCGGACCGGACCGTGTTCCTGCTCTGCGCCCCGTCCGACCACCCGGACGACATCTCCGTGACGATCCGGTCGCGCTGCCGGGCCATCGGCCTGCGCACGCCGGCCACCGCGGCCATCGCCGAGGTGCTGGAGCACCGGGACGGCATCGAGCCGGCGACCGCGCAATGGGCGGCTTCGGTCTGCGGCGGCCACATCGGCCGGGCGCGGCGACTGGCCACCGATCCGGAGGCGCGGCAGCGGCGCGAGTCGGTGCTGGCGATTCCGTTGGGGCTGCGGCGGTTCGGTGACATCTTCAGCAGCGCCGACGCGCTGGTGAAGGCGGCCGAGGCCGATGCCGTCGCCGCGAACGAGGACCGCAACGCCGC
>DATJJB010000502.1:0-15789 GCA_035492655.1 Kutzneria sp.
CAGGTCGCAGATCACCTCGATCGGCATCGGATGCGCGAAGTCCGTCAGCAGATCGAACGTCTCGGCCCTGTCGTCGAGCAGCCGCTCCACCGTCCCTTCGATCTTGGGTCGGAACTCCGCGATCCGCCGCGCCGTGAACGCCGGCGCCGCCAGCCGCCGGAGCCGGGCATGGTCCTGGCCGTCCATCTCGCCCAGGTTCGGTGTGTCCGGCAGGCCGTCCGGCCGCATCGCGTAGCTCTCCCGGGCCAGCCGGAACCGGGGGTCCGTCAGCACCTCCCGGGCCTGCTCGTGCCTGGTCACGATCCATAACGTGCCCAGCCCCGGCACCTCCATCGTCGCCACCGCCGAGTCCTCCCGGGCCTTGGCATAGGTCGCCACCGGGTCCAGCAGGGCGGCGGCGTCGGTCGGATCGATTCGCATGATCACTCCACTCAGATGATGAGATCATATGTTTCTACCATCTGAGTGATGACGGTATCTTCGCGGCGGGCGGCGGTGCAACCATCAGTGGGGTTGCGGCAGCTGGCGAGCTCGGCGGCGGGTGGCCGGGCTACCGGCAGATGGCTCGCTGCCGGGATGGGGGCGGGCGCGCTTGGCGGCGCGACCGTCGCGGACGGCTGGCCTTGGTGCCCGGATGGGTGGCCGGGCGAGGTAGGGGCAAGGTGCGGGAATGCGCCCGGCGGCTGATGAATGGCAGGTAGCAGCGGTGCGTGAGCGAGGAGCGGCATGGCGCGGCTGACCAGGGCGGAGGCGCAGGAGCGCAACCGGGGCAGGGTGCTGGCGGCGGCCAGGGCGGAGTTCGCGGAGCGGGGGTTTCGGGAGACGAAGATCGATGCCATCGCGGAGCGGGCGGAGCTGACTCGGGGGGCGGTGTACTCGAACTTTCCCGGCAAGCGGGCGCTGTACTTCGCGGTGCTGGCGCAGGACGCGGAGAACGCGGAGCTGCCGGGGGACTTCGAGGTGGGACTGACGCCGAGGGAAGCGCTGGCGGCGTTCGCCCGGGCCTGGGTGACGCGGCTGCCGCTGGTCAATGATCGAGAGGCGGCGCGGCTGGGACTGGATCTGATGCCGGAAGTCCTGGCGTCGGAGCAGACGAGCCGGCCGTACGCCCAACTGAGCCGGTTCACGGCGAGCCTGCTCGGCCTGGCCCTGGAAAACCTGAGCCCGCTGGGCGGCCGCCTGGTACGGGTGGCGGAGTCGGCGCTGACCATGTTGCACGGGGCGAGCCAGCTGGCGGTGGCGGCACCGGGCTTCGTGGAGCCGTTCAACGTGATCACGGCCTGCGAGTCCTTCGCCGACCTGACGCTCGACGACAGCTGGCCGCCGCGGCCGCCGATCGTGGCCCAGGTCCGCGGCGTCGACGAGCCCTGGAACCCGCCGGCCGCGGTGGACCTGCTGACCGGGGAGCCGATCCGGGCGGTCAAGGGCGTGCTGGCGGTCCTCGGCCTACACAGGTTGTCGGCGGCGGAGGAGATGATCCGCGCGGCGTCGCCGTCGGACGACGTGACGATCGCGATCGTCACGGGCGAGCCGGCCGAGCTGTCGGCGCTGGGCCGGCTGGTGCTCGCCGACTTCCGGTGGCACCTGCGCCAGGCGTTCCCCCGCTCGGCCTGGCCGCGAGTGCAGATCGTCGCCGACGACGACGGCCTGCTGGCCGCCGCGGCCGGCGTACCGGCCACAGTGGACGGAACCGAGGTCGGTATTCGGGTGCGGGACGGGCGGATCGTGCGGCGAGCCGAGGGATTCGGTGCCAGCTATGCCGTCTGCTGAGACCTACGACCAGACGCGAGTGGTGTCGAGGCGCTGCGTGCAGTGGCTGCTCGACCGGCTGCTGGTGTTCGTGCCGTCGGCCGTGCTGCTGGTCGTCCTGGTGTTCGTGGTGTACGGCAACCAGTCGCTGTTGTTCGTGCCGCCGACGGTTTTCCTCGTCGCACTGCTGGTCGGCGGTCTGCTGGTCGACGTATGGGTGCCGAACCGCACCGACGGCCGGACGCCGGCGATGCGGCTGCTCGGCCTGCGCATCGTCACCGAATGGGGCGGCACGCCGACACTGGGCATGTACGCGGTCCGCTGGCTGCTCATGGTGGTCGACGGCTTCGCCTTCGGCCTGGCCGGGCTGCTCGTGATGCTGTTCAGCCCGCGCCACCAGCGCGTCGGCGACCTGGTCGCGCGCACGTTGGTGGTCCGCGTCACCGCCGCCGCTCCGTGACCAGTCCGGCCACGCCCTGCACCACCATGGCGACGCCGCACAGGAAGACAATGCCTTGCAGCACCAGTTGTTCCGTGCCGGTGCCGTACCAGCCCTGCGTGTACGCGACAGCGGTCAGCACGGCTACCACCAATCCGGTGGCGGTGCGCAGCCATGAGGTGCGAAGCTCCTTGGTCATGACACCGATCCTCGGCCCGGTCGACATCCGCCACCTCGGTCTGGGGAGTGGTTCCGGCTCAGACTTTCGGCCGATCTGAATGCGGCCGTGGGACGAAGCGGTGTTCGACGAGATGTGCGCGCTGCTGCCGCCGGGGCCGGCGGCCGACGCGCGGGATTACCTGGACCACAACGAGTTCGCGCTGGCCTTCGAGACCGCCGTCGACCACCTGTCCGAGGAGAGCGTGCCGATCAGCGCGGTCCTGCGCGGCCGGATCACCGAGGCGGCCGCGTACAGCCAGCGGGTAGTGGACAGCCTGCCGTACTGCCCGGACGTCGACCGGCCGCGGTGGCGCAGGGTCGAGGACACCATGGCGGGCCTGGAGATCGAGGAGCGGTTGCCGGGCTCAGGTGATGTCGCCTGGCTGGCCTGCAACCGGTGCTCGGAGGTGCTGTTCCGCTTCGACTCGCACGCCGCGCTGATGGGAAAGGTGCCGTACCGGTTGGGAATTCTTCTCGCGGACGGCGGCATTGAAGAGTTGACCGGGAACGGGCTGGACCGCTTGGAGAGGTGCTGGTCGTGAGCTTGCTGGGGGTGCCGCCGCTGTTCGACCGGCTGGCCGGCGCGCAGCGCGTGCTGATCGCCGGCGCGGGCGGCGGGTTCGACGTGTACGCCGGCCTGCCGCTGGCGACCGCGTTGCGGGGCTTGGGAAAAGAGGTGCACCTGGCCAACCTGTCGTTCAGCGACCTGGACGGGCTGGACATCGACGACTGGATCGAGCCCGGCCTGGCCGCGGTCACGCCGGGCAGTCTCGGCGGCGAGGGCTACTTCCCCGAACGAACACTGGCGCGGTGGCTTGCGGCGCAAGGACTTCCGTCGACCGTGCACGCCTTCCCGCGCACCGGCGTGCAACCGCTGCGCGCCGCGTACGAGACGTTGGTGCGGCGGCACGACCTGGATGCGATCGTCCTGGTCGACGGCGGCACCGACATCCTGATGCGGGGCGACGAATCCGGTGTCGGCACACCGGAGGAGGACATGGCCGGACTGTCCGAAGTGGACCGACTGGTGGTGAGCCTCGGCTTCGACTCCTTCCACGGTGCCAGTCATGCCGACGTCCTGGGAAATCTCGCTGCCCTACCTTGACGCCGTTGCCTACGCGCTGGCGCCCATGCCGTTGCAGCCGAGCAACGACCAGATCGCGGCGGCGGTGCGCGGCGAGTTCGGCAACGTGCACGTGACGACGCGAACCGGCGGCAGCGAGTTCTTCGTCAACCCGCCCATGGCCGTCTACTTCACGGTCGACTTGATGTGCTTGGCGGACAACGTGAAGTAACTCGACCCGCCCGCCGCAGCCTGCCGCACTAGAGGTCCTTGGCGTAGGCCAGCAGCGTCAAGCCGGGCACCGGCTCGCCGTCGCGGTCGGGCGTCCGCACGAAGCCGGCCTTCTCGTACAGGCGGTGGGCGGAGACCATCGCCGGCTGCGAGTAGAGCACCATTCGTTCGAGCCGCCACTCGACGCCGAGGGCGACGACGGCCTGCACCAGCGCCCGGCCGACACCGCGGCCCTGCGCCGACGGGGCGACGGCCAGGGCTCTGACCTCGGCCTCCTCGGGGCCGGTGGCCATGTCGCTGGCCTCGTGCCAGCGCTCCAGCATGATCGTGCCGAGGAGTTGGTCGCCATCGACGGCGACCAGGACCACGCCGTCCTCGCCCAGCGCGCGCAGGCGGTCGGCGTAGGCCGGGAAGGCGTCGAGGAAGTGCCCGGCGTGATAGGCCGCCACCCGCAGCTCACCGACCTCGGTCAGTTCGGCCGGCTCGGCCGTTCGCACGATCATCACGCCATTCAAGCGCCAGGATGGACCGATGTCATGGGATGAGGCTGCGGCGAATTTCGACGACGAACCGGACCACGGGCTGCGCGACCCCGCCGTGAAAGCGGCGTGGGCCGCGCTGTTGCTGCCGATGCTGCCTCCGGTGCGGGCAAGGATCGCCGATCTCGGCTGCGGCACCGGCAGCGTCTCGGCGCTTTTCGAGCAGGCCGGCCACGAGGTGCACGGCGTCGACCAGTCGCCGCGCATGCTGGAGATCGCGCGCACCAAGTGTGCTGCCAACTTCATGCTCGGCGACGCCGCCGACCCGCCGCTCGAACCCGGCTCCTACGACGTCGTCTTCGCCCGGCACGTGCTGTGGACGCTGCCGCCGACGGCCGTGCGGCAGTGGGTCGCGCTGCTTCGCCCGGGCGGCCGGTTGCTGCTGGTCGAGGGTCGCTGGTCGACCGGCGCCGGGCTCACCGCCGACGAGTGCCGTGAGCTGGTGCTACGCCATCGCCGGCACGCCGACGTGCGGGAACTCGCGGAGCCGGCGCTGTGGGGCGGCCCGATCCACGACCAGCGATACCTGCTGGTCAGCGACGCGTAAGATGTCAACCGGGAACGGGTCTTACGAGAGGGGCGACGGGTGCGCATCCTGGTCATCGGCGCGGGCGCGACCGGCGGACTGTTCGGCGCGAGGCTGGCCACGGCCGGCCGGGACGTGACCTTCCTGGTCCGGCCGCGGCGGGCCGAGCTGCTGCGCGAGCGGGGCCTGCGGGTGCACGGCGCCGGGCAGGACGCCGTGATCAAGCCGACGGTGCTGGTCACCGGGGAGATCACCGAGACCTACGACGTGATCCTGGTGTCGGTCAAGGCCGCCGGCCTGGAGCAGGCGATCGAGGACTTCGCGCCCGCGGTCGGCCCGGACACGCTGATCATGCCGTTCCTCAACGGGATGCGGCATCTGGCCGTGCTGGACAAGCGGTTCGGCGCGGACCGGGTGCTGGGCGGCGTGGTCCGTGTGCAGACCACTGTGGACAGTGCGGGCGACATCCTGCGGGTCGGCCCGTTGGAGGACATGTCCTACGGCGCAAGGGTCGGCACTTCGCCGGCGCGGCTGGCCGAGCTGCACGAGACGCTCGGCGGCGCCGGTTTCCCGGCCGAGCTGTCCGAGCACATCGACGCCGACATGTGGGCGAAGTGGGTGCTCATCGCCTCCTTCGGCGGGGCGACCTGCCTGATGCGCGGCACCATCGGCCAGATCGCCGCGGCCGGCGGCGCGCAGTTCTCCGCCGCCTTGATCGACGAGTGCGCCGCCGTCGCCGCGGCCGCCGGCTATCCGCTGCCCGAGGCCGCTCATCAGCGACTGCGCGGCGGCGTGTCCGACCCGGCTTCGCCTGCTGCCACCTCGATGTTCCGCGACCTGAGCAACGGCTATCCCACCGAGGCCGAGCACCTGCTCGGCGACCTGCTGGACCGGGCCCGCCAGCTCGACGTGCCGACCCCGTTGCTGGAGCTCGCCACGATCAGCATGCGGGTCTACGAGAACAACCGATGACCGCCACCGCCCGGTACGGCGTGGCCGCGGCCCCGGCTGAGCTCCGGCTCACGCAGGAGCTGCTCAACACCAGGGCCACGAACAAGTTTCCGGAGTGGGACCTGCTGGCCGGCATGGACACCGCGCGGGCCTGGTTCGGCGGCATCCCGGGTGCGCCCGAACTGACCTACGAGGACCTGTTCGACCTCCTGGATCTTCGAGATTCGTTGCGGCGCCTGGTGAAGGGCGAACCGGCAACGCTGGTCGGCACGGTCGAGATCAGGGTCGACGCCGAGTCCGCGGTGGCCGTGCCGGTGGTGGGCGCGGCGTGGCTGCGGGGCGCGATCGCGGCGGAATGCCTGCTGGCGCGGGCAATGGGGACCTGGCCGCGGCTGAAGGTGTGCCGCAACGCGGGCTGCGGGATCGCTTTCCACGACTCCTCCCGCAACGGCGGCCGCGTCTGGTGCGACGTCATGACCTGCGGCAACGTCGCCAATGTGCGGGCGCATCGGGCTCGACACGACAACGCCGGGCGCGCCGATCAGACTTTCGGTTGAGGCGGACGGCGGCGACCCGGGGCAGGATCGGCACCATGAGTCACGGCTGGACGGGCCGCCGGGGTCCGCTCGTGGCCGAGTGCGTGGTGCTCGGCCTGCTGTTGGCCGTGGATTTCGGGTGGGCGCTGTACGCCGGTGTGCCGACGCGGCTGCCGGGCTCGATGGCCTTCGAGCTGGTGCCGGGGCAGGCGCTGGCCGTGGCGGTGTTGGCGTTGCTGCGCCGACGCTTTCCGAACCGGGTGCTGCTGCTCGGCTGCGTGGTGGCGGCGCTTTCCCTGATCGGCACGGCGGCCCTGCTGATCACGGCCGGGCTGGGCCAGCCGCTGCCGGTGGAACTCGACGTCACCGCGCTGATGGCGTTGGCCCTGCTCATCGGCTCGGCCAGTCGGCGGCTGGCCCCGATACCGGCGGCGGTCGTGGTGACCGCCGGGGCGGTGGCGATGATCGCCCAGGCGCTGCTCCGCTACGGCCTCGGCGGCTTGCTCGCGGTGCCGGTGGCCGTGTTGTGGGGCGGCGCGGTGGCCGTCGGACTGGTGCTCAGGGACGCGGATTCCCGGCGTCGCAGCGCGTTGACCGAAGTCCGTACCGGCGAACGGTTGGTGCTGGCCCGCGAGCTGCACGACCTGGTGGCGCACCACATCACCGGCGTGGTCGTGCTGGCGCAGGCCGGCCGGCGGGTCGCGCCCGAGCGGGACGAGGTGTTCGGCGAGATCGAGCAGGCCGGGGCCGAGGCGCTGGCGGCGATGCGACGACTGGTCGGCATGCTGCGCACGGCCGGCGATCTCGGGGCCACGCCGAATGATCTGCTCGACGCGGTGGAGCAGGCCGTGCCGCCGGGCGCGGCGCTGACCGTCCAAGATGGACTGGACGTGCTGGCCGTGACGCCCGAGGCCGCGACGACCGTGCACCGCGTGATCATGGAGTCGGTGACCAACGCCCACCGGCATGCCCCGCAGGCCCGGGAACTGGCCGTGGACGTGCGGATCGACGGGGACTGGCTGGTGGTCGAGGTGGTCAACGACGGCGTGCGGTCCGCCCCGGCCGGCGATCGCGGCTATGGCCTGGTCGGCATGGCGGAGCGGGTCGACGCGCTGGGCGGTAGTCTGCTGGCCGGCGCGGCGCCGGGACAGCGTTGGCGGGTGTGCGCGCGACTGCCACTGGGGAGGACCGTGTGAGCCTGCGTGTCCTGGTCGCCGACGATCAGGCCCTGGTGCGGACCGGGTTCCGGCTGATCCTCAACGGGGAGCCGGACATCGAGGTGGTCGGCGAGGCCGCGGACGGCCGGGAGGCCGTGGCGCTGGCCCGGCAGCTACGGCCCGACGTGACCCTGATGGACATCAAGATGCCGGTGGTGGACGGACTTCAGGCCACCCGCCTGCTGGCCGGCCCCGACGTGCGTGATCCGTTGCGGGTGGTCGTGGTGACGACCTTCGACCTGGACGAGAACGTGCATGCCGCGCTGCGCGCCGGGGCCTGCGGCTTCCTGCTCAAGGACGCCGGGCCGGGCCTGCTGATCGAGGCCGTGCACGCGGCGGCCAACGGCGAGGCGCTGGTGTCGCCGTCGATCACCACCCGGCTGCTGGCCCACTTCGCCGAGCCGCGGATCGAGCGCAAGCCGGTGGAACCCTTGACCGAGCGGGAGTTCGACGTCATCCGGCTGGTCGCGCGCGGCCGCACCAACGCCGAGATCGCGGCCGAGCTGGTCGTCTCGCTGTCCACGGTGAAGACACATCTCGGTGCCGTGCAACGGAAACTGGTCGCACGCAACCGCACCGAGGTGGCGATCTGGGCCTGGGAGTCGGGCTCGGTACATCGACCCCAGGGTTGAGACCGACCTCCACCCGACTTCCATCCCGGAGCCGACGCACCCCCACCCCGGTCGGCGCGACGCTGAACGGCGTCGAAACCCGCCTCGGGGAGGAAGAGCAATGACCACGCCGCAACCCGTCCAACTACGCCGGTTCCTGCCGAGCATCGTGCTCAACGCGGTGCTGCCGCTGGTGGTGTACAGCCTGGTGCGGCCGTACTTCGCCGGCGACGTCACCGCGCTGATCATCGCCGGCGCGATCCCGCTGGTCGTCACCGTCGTCGGCTTCGTGCTGCGCCGCAAGCTGGACGTCGTCGGCGCGATCTCGGTGGCCGGCTTCGTGGTCGCGGTGGCCGCGCAGCTGCTGACCGGCGGCGACGGGCTGATCGTGAAGGTGCAGGGCGTGATCATCACCGGCCCGATCGGCGTGCTCTTCCTGCTGTCGGCGCTGATCGGCCGGCCGCTGGTCGGCGTGATCTTCCAGTTCCTGGCCCGCCGCAACCCCGGCCTGCGGGTGCCGACCAAGGGCCGGGCGCTGGCCCTGACCCTGGTGTTCGGCGGCATGTTCACCCTGCACGCCGTGGTCGCCGTTGCCCTCGCGCTGCTGCTGCCGACGCCGGTGTTCCTGGCCGTGTCCAGCCCGATCGGGCTCGGCATCATCGCCGCCGGCTTCCTGGTGATCTTCCTGATGCGCCGCCGGTGGCACGCGTCAGCCCAGCAGTCGTAGGCCGCCGACCAGCTTGTCGACCAGGTTGCGCGGGCCGACCAGGCTGATCGCGTAGTAGCTGAGCTCGTCGGACGTGGCCAGGGTGTCCAGGTAGTCCTGGTACACCCGGCTGGTCTGGGCCGGTTCCGGCATGTCGACGACGTGCACGCCGACCTTGCCGACGGCCTTGGCCCGCACCGCGGCGATCTTGGCCCGGTCCGCGGCCAGGATCGAGCAGCCGGTCCAGGGCAGGCCCGGGTGGTGCTGGCCGACGGCGTCGGCGCCGCCGGGGCCGAGCAGGGTGGGCACGGCGTGGCCGACCGCGGCGGCCAGGCAGCTGACGGCGTTGGCGATCAGGCCGGGGTTGAGGTCACGGTCCACGACCAGCACCCACTTCAGCCGGGCCTGCCGGGTGGGCTGGTCGATGCGGATCTCGTCGGGGGCGAACGCGGGCAACATGGGCCAAGCTCCTCATGACGTGCGGTGGATGGCCGAGATGCTAGACGGAGTCACCAGCACTTACCATGAGTGCCGAACTTCGTTCGGCAGAGGGGCTGACATACGGATGTTGGACGAACTTGATGAGGCGCTGCTGCTGGCCCTGCAGAACGATGCACGGCAGACCAACCGCGACCTCGCCGCCGCGACCGGGGTCTCCCCGTCGACCTCACTGGAGCGGGTGCGGGGTCTGCGCGAGCGGGGCGTGATCAAGGGCTACCTGGTGGACGTCGACCTGCCGGCCATCGGCCGCGGCGTGCAGGCCCTGATCGCGGTGCGGATCCGGCCGCCGTCGCGCCGGCACATCGAGGCGTTCCGGCAGTGGGCCACCCGGCTGCCCGAGACCATCGGCGTGTTCGTCGTCTCCGGCAGCGAGGACTTCCTCATCCACGTCGCCGTGCCGGACAACAACAGCCTGTACAGCTTCGTCATCGACCGGCTGACCGAGCGGCCCGAGGTCGCGGACGTGCGGACCAGCGTGGTGTACGAGCACATCCGCAACCCTCGGATCGCCCCGGCGTAGAACACGCGTCAGCCCCCGAATTCGGGTGCGGCCGGCGCCACCAGCCCGGGCAGTGACGTCGCCCACAGCGGACCCGGGCCGGGCCGACGGCCCGGGCATCGACGCGGTTCCCGCCCGGCCGAAGCGGCCGGATCCGGACGATGCCGACGATCGATCCGGTATTGGATCGACGGCACAATGTATGACGGCATGACGAACCGCACGCGTGTGCGAATCCGGGAGAATGCCCTGGTGGAGTCGGTCCGTGGCAAAGGTTTTCCGACTACCGGCGCGTTACATTAATATATGACGACGTCATGTATACAATTCCGGCACGCTGACCGTTTTCGTCGAGCATCAATTCGGGCATCGAACGCAAGGCCGATCGGGCACGCGCACTTGACCGGTTCGGCGGGGCCGTGCGCAGAATTGACGTGAATGCGGCACACGTCGCGACGGGGGGTTGGCAGTGCGGGAATTCGGT
This sequence comes from Kutzneria sp., assembly GCA_035492655.1. GTDB lineage: Bacteria > Actinomycetota > Actinomycetes > Mycobacteriales > Pseudonocardiaceae > Kutzneria. Next base: position 10,272 of record DATJJB010000502.1, read on the forward strand.
CCGCCGTTCCGTGTCGGCGACGTGCGCGTGGCGGCGGTGTGAACGAGGTGTCCGGGACGCGGGAGCGGTGGGACGACGTGGACGAGACCGACGTGCTGATCGCCGGGGCGACCCCGGCCGGCCTCGCGCTCGCGCTCGACCTGGAGCGGCGCGGGGTGCGCTGCCTCGTGCTGGAAACGGGCGACGGCCGGGTGGAGGCGCCCGAGGTCAACCCGATCGGCCCGCGTTCGATGGAGCTGTTCCGCCGCTGGGGGGTGGCCGACAAGATCCGCTGCGCCGAGTTCCCGGGCGCGCGGCCGCCGGACATCGCCTGGGTCACGCAGGTCGGCGGGCACGAGATCCACCGCTTCGAGCGGTTCACCCACGACACGCACACGCCCGAGCCCGAGCAGATCTGCCCGGTCGACTGGCTGCTGCCGGTGCTGCAGACGGCCGTCGGCACCCATCCGGGCGGGGCGATCCTGTTCCGGCACCGGCTCGACGGCTTCACCCAGGACGCCGCCGGCGTCACGGCGCGGGTGAGCCGGCTGGGCGAGGGCGACACGACCACCGTCCGCGCCGACTACCTCGTCAGCACCGAAGGACCGTGCTCGCTGGTCCGCAGCGCCTGCGGGATCCGGTCCACGCCACGGTTCGAGCCGCAGTTGCTGCGCAGCATCGTGTTCCGCGCGCCGCGGCTGGCCGAGGGGCTGGCCGCCCGCGGCCACCGGCCGGCGCTGACCTACTTCCTGCTCCAGCCCGGCGGCTCGCGTTTTCCGTTGCAGGCCATGGACAACAACGGCGCGTTCAAGCTGATCGCCGGCAGCGAGGTCGGCGCGGTCGACGCGGCGACTCTGGTGCGCGACGCGATCGCCTTCGACACGCCGACCGAGGTGCTGTCCGACGAGCAGAGCCAGGTGCCGCACATGGTGGCCGACCGCTACCGGTTCGGGCGGGTGTTCCTGGTCGGCAACGCGGCACACACGCTGTCCGCGCCCGGCGGCTTCGGCCGCAACATCGCCATCGCCGACGCCGCCGACCTGGGGTGGAAACTGGCCGCCGAGTACGACGGCTGGGCCGGTGCCGGGCTGCTCGACAGCTATCACGCCGAGCGGCGGCCGGTCGCGCTGGAGGGCCTGGAGGCGGCCGGCATCGCGCTGCGCGCCCGGGGTTGCGCCGACCTGGCGAGCCGGCTGCGGGACGACACCGCCGACGGCGTGCTGGCCCGCACTGAGCTGGGGCTGCAGCTGGCCGAGAGTGTCGCGCACTGGGACGTCGACGCGCCGGAAGTCCACTTCGGACACGGCTACACCTCGTCGCTGGTCATCGGCGACGAGGTGAAGATGACCGCGCCGTGGCAGCCGAGCAGCGATCCGGGATTCCGGGCCGCCCATGCCTGGCTGCGGCCCGGAGTGTCCACTTTGGACGTGTTCGGCGACGGCTTCGTGCTGCTGTGCTTCGCGCCGAACGACCGGCTCGACGCGATGGTGCGGGCCTTCGAGCAGCGCGGTGTGCCGCTGCAGATCCTCAAGTGCGCCGATCCGGCGATCGCCGAGCTGTACCGGCAGCCGTACGTGCTGGTCCGCCCGGACGATCACGTCGCCTGGCGTGGCCGGCAGTTGCCGGCCGACCCGCTGTTGCTGGCGGACATGGTGCGCGGCGCCTGTTGACGGTTTTAGGGGGCCGGGTCGCCGCCGCCACGGCGACCCGGCCTGTCCAGGTGTCCCGACGCGGGCCCCACTGCCCGCGGCACGGGTTCTGAGCAGGAGCTTCATCGCCGTCGACCCCCGCGAGCCGAGAGCGGGGCCGACGGGTCGGGCAGGGCTCCGGAACCGGTTCCGAAGGTGTGTGGTGCAGTTAACAGCCGTTGCCCCGTCCGCGTCAAGAGTGGCCGGTTGACAGCCTTCGTAGCCTGAGGGTGAGAGCGTTCCCACGGCTGGGCCCACCTCCTGGCCGGACGATCCGCGAGCCGCCGGTCCCTGCCCACCGCGCGAAGGGTTCGCCGCCCCATGAGATCTGTCCGCTGGCTCGTCGCCGCGCTCGCGGCCGTCATCGTGACCGCCCTGCTGACCGTGCCCGGCGTCGGCCACGCCGCGCCCACCCTGCTCTCCCAGGGGCACGCCGCCTCCGCGTCGTCCACCGAGAACGCCGCCTTCCCGGCCTCGGCGGCCGTCGACGGCGACGCCGGCACCCGCTGGTCGAGCCAGGCCGCCGACCCGCAGTCGCTGACCGTCGACCTCGGCGGCCCGCACTCGCTGAGCCAGGTCGTGCTGAACTGGGAAGCGGCCTACGCCAAGGCATTCCAGCTCCAGGTGTCCTCGGACAACGCCAACTGGACCAACCTGACCCCGGTGACCGCGGGTGTCGTCGGCGTGCAGACGCTTGCGGTGTCCGGCACCGGCCGCTACGTGCGGATGCTCGGCACCCAGCGGGCCACCCAGTGGGGGTATTCGCTGTGGGAGTTCCAGGTCTACGGCGACGATGTCGCGGCGGCCTGCGACACGAGCGTGAACTCGGCGCTGAACCAGCCGGTGCTGGCATCGTCCACACAGGACTCCGGTGCGTTCCCGGCGACCGCCGCCGTGGACGGGAACGCCGGCACCCGGTGGTCCAGCGCCGCGTCCGACCCGCAGTCGATTCGCGTCGACCTGGGCAGCGTGCGCCAGGTCTGCGGCGTCGAACTGGACTGGGAGGCGGCCTACGCGTCGTCGTTCCAGGTGCAGATCTCCACTGACGGCAACACCTGGAGCAACCTGACCCAGCCGATGGCCGGCCTGGCCGGCAACCAGGTGCTGACCGTCACCGGCTCCGGCCGCTACGTGCGGATGAACGGCACCCAGCGGGCCACCCAGTGGGGCTATTCGCTGTGGGAGTTCATCATCCACACCGTCGGCGCGCCGCCGACCACGACAACGCCGCCGCCGGGCAACTGCCCGTGGTCGAACTCGACCGCGCCGGTCGCCGACCGGGTCAACCAGCTGCTGGCCGCGATGACCAACGCGCAGAAGGTCGTCGTGTTGCACGGAAACGGGGCCACCGGGCCGTACATCGGCAACACCGACCCGATCGCGGCGCTGTGCGTGCCGGCGATGGGGTTGCAGGACGGGCCGGCCGGCGTCGGCGACAGCCTGGACGGCGTGACCGAGTTGCCCGATCCGACCGCGGTCGCCGCGACCTGGGATGTCAACGCGGCCAAGCAGTACGGCACCGTGATGGGGCAGGAGTTCGCCGGCAAGGGCGCCACCGTGGTGCTCGGGCCGACGATCAACATCGTCCGGGATCCGCGCTGGGGCCGGGATTTCGAGACCTACAGCGAGGATCCGTACCACGCCGGGCAGACCGCCGTCGGCACCGTGCAGGGTATTCAGGGCCAGGGCGTGATGGCGCAGATCAAGCATGCCGCCGCGTACAACGTCGAGGGCGGCGCCTCGCGGGGCACGCCGTCGGACAACGTGATCATCGATGACCGCACCATGCACGAGATCTACCTGCCGGCGTTCCAGGCCGCGTTGACCCAGGGGCAGGCCGCGTCGGTGATGTGCGCCTACAACCAGATCAACGGCACCCCGGCGTGCCAGGATTCGGCCGTGATGAACACGGCGTTGAAGCAGGACACCGGATGGGGCGGGTTCATCGGCTCCGACTGGGGTTCGGCCACCGGCGGCGCGCCGCAGCTGGCCAACGGCGGTCTGGACATGGAGATGCCCGGCGGCGCGTTCTTCGGGCAGGCGTTGATCGACGCCGTGAACCAGGGTCGCGTGACGCAGTCCACTTTGGACGACATGACGCGGCGGGTGCTGACCCAGATGTTCCGCTTCGGGCTGTTCGACCACGGCGCCACCGGCAACACCGGTGCGGTGGTGACCAGCGCCGCGCACACCCAGGTGGCGCAGGACGTGGCCGCGCAGGGATCGGTGCTGCTGAAGAACAACGGTGTGCTGCCGCTGGCGTCGTCGGTGAAGTCGATCGCGCTGCTCGGCGGCGATGCCATCGACCCGCAGAACATCGGCGGCGGCAGCGCCAAGGTCAATCCTTCACCGGCCGCGGTGAATCCGATCAACGGAATCACCAAGCGCGCGGGTGCCGGTGTGAGTGTGCAGTGGGTGGCCGGCGCCGGCGAACACGTGCAGACGCCCGATATTCCGGCCGCGGTGGCGTTGGCGCAGAAGTCCGACGTGGCGATCGTCTTCGCCTCGTACGGGGAGAGCGAGACCGACGACCTGAGTTCGATCGACCTCCAGTTCTCGCAGAACGACCTGATCAGCGCGGTGGCGGCGGCCAATCCGCGGACGATCGTGGTCCTCAACACCGGATCCGCGGTGACGATGCCGTGGCTGACCAACGTGGCCGGGGTGATCGAGGGTTGGTATCCCGGGCAGGAGAACGGCAACGCCATCGCCGCGCTGCTGTACGGCGACGTCAACCCGTCCGGCAAGCTGCCCGTCACCTTCCCGCGCGGCATCGCCGACATGCCGACCGCGACCACGCAGCAGTTCCCCGGGGCCAATGACCGGATCGAGTACTCCGAGGGCATGAACATCGGCTACCGCTGGTACGACTCCCGCAACATCACGCCGTTGTTCCCCTTCGGGTTCGGGCTGTCGTACACCACGTTCGGCTTCTCCGGCCTGACGGTTTCCGCCCAGGCCAACGGTTCCGCCACCGTGCGGGCGACCGTCACCAACACCGGGTCGCGTACCGGCGCCGAGGTGGCCCAGCTCTACATCGGCCAGCCCGCCGCCAACGGCGAGCCGCCGCACCAGCTGAAGGGATACCAGAAGATCACCCTGACACCGGGGCAGAGTCAGGTCGTCACCTTCACCCTGACGCCGCGCGATCTCGCCCACTGGAACGGGACGTGGACGACGAACACCGGGTCCTACGGCGTGTTCGTCGGCGACTCGTCACGGAACCTGCCGCTGACCGGAACCATCGCCGTCACGACCGGCAGCTGACCAGCCGGACCGGCTCGACACACCCCCTGCCGTCGAGCCGGCCCGGCCCGCCTCCACACACTTGCGAATGTCACATGAGCGTCGTTGTCGCCTCCCAGAGGCACATCCGGACCGCATGTGACAAAGGAAGGGGGTCAGGCGGAGTCGCGGACGATCAAGGAGGTGGGCACGACGTGCGGCTCCGTCGGCAGGGGAGTGCCGTTGAGCAGGTTGTCCAGCAACAGGCTGGCCGCCGCCTCGCCCATCTCGCGCGACGGCTGGCGCACGGTGGTCAGCGCCGGCACGGCGTGGGTGGCCAGGGCGATGTCGTCGAAGCCGATGACGGCGACGTCGCCCGGCACCGAACGCCCGGCGTCACGCAGGCCGTCCAGCGCGCCGACGGCCATCATGTCGTTCTGCGCGAAGACGCCGTCGAACGCCACGCCGGAGGCGAGCAGCTCGCGGATGGCGGCCAGGCCGCCCTCGGGCGTGAAGTCGCCCTCGACCAGCGCGACTTCGGCCATCACGTCACGAAAGCCCTGCACCCGCTCGACGGTGCAGCCGAAGCCGGCCGGCCCGGTGATCATCGCGACCCGGCGGCGGCC
>DATJJB010000503.1:0-3535 GCA_035492655.1 Kutzneria sp.
CACGAACGTCAGGCTGATCTGGTCGAGCGAGTTGAGGTGGATGAACATCAGGCCGGCCAGCGAGGCGCTGGCACCGCCGATGGCCCACGTCAGCGCGATGATCGAGTTCACCGGAAGGCCGACGATCCGCGCAGCGCCCGGGTCCTGCGCGATCGCGGTGACCCCGGCCCCGAGCCAGGTCTTCGCCAGCAGGAAGTAGAGGCCCAGCACGAGGCCGACGACCAGGCCGGCGGTGGCGAGCTGGTGCACCGAGACGCCGGTGTTGCCGACGTCGATGACCTTGTCCGAGAACACGGAGTCGATGACCGGTGTGTCCGGGCCCCAGATCTGCACTGTGAGTTCGGAGAGCAGCAGGAGCACACCGGTGGTCACGGTGAGGGTGGCGAGCGCACCGCGCGTCCGGACCGGGCGGACCGCGAACCGTTCGATGCTCGCGCCGAGGGCGCCGCCCACGATGATCGCGAGAACCGTCGCGATCAGGACCGGGAGGCCCCAGTCGCCCATGAAGACGTAGTGGAACATGAAGGCGGAGAAGATCCCGATCGAGCCGGCGGACAGGTTGATCACCCGCGAGACCCGGTAGGTGATCACCACGCCGATGGCGACCAGCGCGTAGATCGTCCCGTTGGCCAGTCCCGAGACGAGATAACCGAAGAACTCACCCATGCCGGCCTACCGACGCGACGTGAGATCGCGGCGGCGCTCGGACGACGTATTGCCTGGCGTCGTCGCGAACATCATCAGGTCGGTGCGGCCCGACGCGGTGTCGCCGGCCTTGCCGGAGATGCCGAAGCGCTGGGTGAACTGCTGCCACTGCAGCTGGTCGTTGGCCTTGAACATCTCGCCGGTCGCGGTGGACTTGCCGAGGTCGGCGAAGTTGAGCTTCAGGCCGAACCCGGTGTCGTAGTTGGTGAACTTCTTCATCTGCGCCACGAGAGCTTCACGCGTCACCTTGGGGCCGATGGCCCGCAGCGCGTCGACGATCGCCTTGGCCCCGATGTAGGTGGCCTGCTCGTAGAAGTGGTGGAAGGTCTGCGGGAAGTAGTACTCGGTGATCTGGCGGTACTGCTTCACGCCGGGGGTCTCGGCCTTGTAGAAGTCCCAGAACGAGAAGCCGTACATGCCCTTGCCGCCGCTGCCGGCCGCGAGCGGGACGTCATCGGCGAGCACGAAGCCGCCGATCATGACGGGCTTCCAGCCGACGCGCTGCGCAGCCTGGATGAACTTGACCGTGTTCACGGGGTCGTTGCAGAACAGCACGCCCTCGACGCCGGCGTTGCGCAGCTTCGCCACCTGGTTGTCGAGGCTGGTCTCGATGGTCCCGTTGGAGGCCGTGTCGACGACCTGTCCGCCCTGGGCGGCGGCCGTCTTCTTCGCCTGCTCGGTGCACTCCGGACCGGCGACGTCGTTCAGGTACGAGACACCCAGCTTCTTCAGCTTCAGCTGCTGGATCGTGAACTGGGTGATGAGCGCGCCCACGTCCGTACCCCGGAGCTGGCTCGGGAACATCCAGGGGCTGGTGAACTCCTCGGCATACAGGCCGGACGAGCCGACCCACGGGAGCTTCAGCCGGGCCAGGGTCGGGGGCACGATGTCGAGGTTGAAGTCCAGCGACGGACCCATCGCGAAGACCTTGTCCTGGTTGGCCAGCTTGTTGAGGCAGCCCGAGGTGCCGTCGGCGGTGCCGGCCGTGTCACAGGTGACGTACTCGATCTTGCGGCCGCAGATGCCGCCCGAGTCGTTGATGTAGTTGAAGTAGGCGCGCGGGGCGTTCTCCGAGACCTGGCCGTACTTGTCGAGGAAGCCGCCGTTGAAGAACGTGCCACCGATCTTGATGGTGGTCGGGGTGACGCCGGTGTCCGTCGCGCCGCCGTTGCCCCCGGCGGGGGCGGCCGCGCCGCAGGCGGCGCTGGTCGTGGTGGTGGTGGTGTTGGTGTTCGTGCTGCCCTTGCCGGTGGTCTTGGTCCCGCCCGTCGAGGTGTTGGGAGCGGCGCCCGCGGTGGTGTCGGTGCCGGCGCCGGGCGCGGTCGCGGTGCCGCTGGTGCTGCCGGGGGCAGCCGGGAGGCCGGTCGTGCCGGCCGTCGTGTCGGTCGCGGCCGGGAGCCCACCGCCGGCGGGCAGACCACCGCCGGCCCGGAGCTGCGCCTCGGCGGCCCGCTGCTGGGCCACGGACTCCTTGACGTCGTCGGAGGCGCCGCAGGCGGCGAGCAGACCCATCGCAGCAGAAGCCGAAAGGAGACGGAGAACGGTGCGGGATCGAAGCACGTTCACTTCAGGGCACTCCCGTGTTGTGGGGGATGTCGCGCCGGGGGCGCGGCCTAAAACGTACGAACTTGCTACTGACCGGTCACTGTGCCGACGGCACAACGTGCCGGGGCGGTCTCGTGGCGGCGGCCCACCTTCGCAGTGTGAACCGGGTCACGCCGGATAAGCAATGACATGTCCAGACAGCGTGTCCGAGCTGTTACGTGGTGCAACCGCTCAGAACCGGGTCGCTCGTTCCGGCGCATCCGGGACATCTCAGACGATGACATCCATCGGTGTCAAGAGTGGCACTCATGAGTGCCAATGCGGTTAAGGTGGCGCCGTGCGCACCCTTCAGGAGCAGAAGCGGCAGACGACGGCGGACCACCTCGTCGCGTCCGCCCTGGCGGCGCTGGTGGAACGAGGCGTCGACGTCACCGTCGATGACGTCGCCAAGGCTGCCGGGGTCAGCCGCCGGACCGTGTTCCGGCACTTCCCCTCGCGCGATGAGCTGCTGGCGGCCGCGATCCGGTCGGCCCTCGCCGAGTTCACCCGCGACGTGCCGCACTACGACGAGGCCGACTGGGAGGGCTGGCTCGTCGAGGTCTGCGCCGTGGTCCACGACGTGAACTCCGTCTACGGCCAGGTGGAGCTGGACTTCGGGGCACGCCGTGACCTTCCGCCCCCGCTGGCCGACGCGATGAGCGAGACCGACCGCTACCGGCGTACCCGCAATGCCCGCCTGGCCGAGCGGCTCTGGGGCGCCGCCGGGCGTGAGGGCCGGCCGCCGGGGGAGTTCGTCCGGGTGATCAACACCTACACGAGTCCGTTCTTCACCCAGGCCGTGTTGCGCGGCGGCGGTGGCGACAAACGGCTGGCTGTGCGCCTGGCACATGGCGCGATCCTGGCCGCGCTCGCTCAGTAGCCCGGCGATGCCGCCCTTCGACGAGCCGTTCCCGCGGGCTGAGCTGACCTACGCGGGGCCCTTGCAGGGGGCGTAGAGCGTGTTCCACACGATCGCGGTGTACGCCTCGATCAGGGCGTCGACCGCAGCGTCGGTCGCGCCCCGGACGAGCTGGTGCAGACCGCGCTCCGCCATCCAGGTCAGCCACTGGGAGACCTCGACGGCCGGCAGCGTGGGGTCGACGAAACCGTCGCGCTGCCCGGCCATGATGTGCTTGCGCAGGCCGGCGGCGTTGTGGGTCAAGAGGGCCATCGCGGCCTCCCGCACGGCGGGGTCGTAGGCGGCGGCGTCGAACGCGGCCGCCATCAGGTTCGTGTGGGGCCGGTA
>DATJJB010000504.1:0-13872 GCA_035492655.1 Kutzneria sp.
CGCGTCGCGGAGAGCGGCCTGCGCAACTCGCTGCTGGTCGCGATCGCGCCGACCGCCACCATCGCGTCCATCGCCGGCTGCTACGAGTGCATCGAGCCGCAGGTGTCGAACGTGTTCAAGCGGGAGACGCTGTCCGGAGAATTCTTGCAGGTCAACACCTATCTCGTGGCCGAGCTGAAGAAGCACGGCCTGTGGCACGCCGCCACGCGGGACCGGTTGAAGCGGGACGACGGTTCGGCGCAAGGGTTGGCCGGCTTGCCGGAGGCCAGCCGGTCGTTGTTCCGCACGGCGTGGGAGCTGCCGCAGAAGGCGTTGATCGAGCTCGGCGCGGCCCGCGGCCCGTACATCGACCAGAGCCAGTCGCTGAACCTGTTCGTCGCCTCGCCGACGATCGGCAAGCTCTCCTCGATGTACCTGTACGCCTGGAAAGCCGGCCTGAAGACCACCTACTACCTCCGTTCCCGTCCGGCGACCCGCATCCAGCAGGCCACTGTTCCCGCCGTAGAAGCAATCGCCTGCTCCCTCGAGAACCCCGAATCATGTGAGGCCTGCCAGTGACCACTCTCCAGAACACCGCCCGTCAGCAGGCTTTGCTCGACCCGGGCATGGACCTGACCTTGCGCCCCATGCGCTATCCGCTGTTCTACGAGCGTTTCCGTGACGCCATCAAGAACACCTGGACGGTCGAGGAGGTCGACCTGCACTCCGACCTCGCCGACCTGAAGAAGCTGACGCCGGCCGAGCAGCACCTGATCAACCGGCTGGTCGCGTTCTTCGCCACCGGCGACACCATCGTCGCCAACAACCTGGTGCTCAACCTGTACGAGCACGTCAACGCGCCGGAGGCCCGGCTGTACCTGTCGCGGCAGCTGTTCGAGGAGGCCGTGCACGTCCAGTTCTACCTGACGCTGCTGGACACCTACCTGCCCGACGAGGCCGAGCGCGCCGAGGCGTTCGCCGCGGTGGAGAACATCCCGTCCATTCGTGACAAGGCCGAGTTCTGCTACAAGTGGATGGACTCCATCGGGCAGCTGGATCGCTTGCACAGCAAGGCCGACCGGCGGACGTTCCTGCTCAACCTGATCTGCTTCGCCGCCTGCATCGAGGGCCTGTTCTTCTACGGCGCCTTCGCCTACGTGTACTTCCTGCGCTCGCGCGGCCTGCTCAACGGGCTGGCTTCCGGCACCAACTGGGTGTTCCGCGACGAGTCCATGCACATGGCGTTCGCGTTCGACGTGGTCGACACCGTTCGCCGCGAGGAGCCGGACCTGTTCGACGACGAGCTGCACGACCAGGTTCGGCAGATGCTGCGCGAGGCCGTGGACGCCGAGACCACGTTCGCCGAGGACCTGTTGACCCAGGGTGTGGCCGGTTTGTCGTTGCCGGACATGCGATCCTACCTGGAGCACGTCGCCGACCGGCGGCTGGCCGCGTTGGGGCTGGCCCCGGAGTTCAACGCCAAGAACCCGTTCGGATTCATGGAGTTGCAGGACGTGCAGGAGCTGTCCAACTTCTTCGAGCGCCGCGTGTCCGCGTACCAGGTGGCCGTCACCGGGACCGTGAGCTTCGACGAAGATTTCTGACCTGTTACTTCTGCCCTTGCGACCATCAAGAACTCGTTCGGGTGAGCTGTGCGCTTGCGCCGGGTGACTAACATTGCCCGGATGGATGGTGTTCGACGGGTCGTCGTCGGTGTCGACGGCTCGGTCGGCAGCTTGCAGGCGTTGCGGCGGGCGGTGACCGAGGCGCGGATGCGCGCGGTCCCGCTCGTCGCGGTGATCGCGTGGAGCGCGCCGGGCGGCGAGGCCGCCTACCGGCGCACCCTCGACGTGCGGCTCAAGCAGTTGTGGGAGCAGGGCGCCTGGGAGCGGCTGGCCAGAGCGTGGGACGAGGCACTGGGCGGCGTCCCTGACGATGTGGATGTGCAGCAGGTGGCGGTGCGGGCCGACGCGGGCAAGGCGTTGGTGTGCATCGGGGACAACGAGAACGACCTGCTGGTGGTCGGGGCGGGACGGCGAAACTGGTTGCGCCGCGCCCTGATTCCGTCGGTGCCGAGGTACTGCGCCGCCCACGCGCGGTGCACGGTGCTCCTGGTGCCGCCTTCGCCGCTGGCCCAACAGATGTATCACGGTGTGCTGCCGCGGCTGTTGCGCCGCAAACGCGCCGTGAACGATCTCGTCGGCCACGGCGGCTGAGCGGACAGCCACGGGGCGAGCTGAGCGACGCCGAAGACCAGCTCTACGGCGAAGAATCCCCACAGCAGCCCCGTGGCGCCGTGCGTCGCGCCGTACGCTTCCCAGCCGGCGAACAGGATCCGCGCCGCGCCGTCGTACAGGCCGAGCACCGGGTGGGGATCGATCAGCCGCAGGACGGCCCACACGATCACGATGGAACCCATCAGGTTGGCGTACGTGGTCGCCGTCGGGTCGGTGGCCGGCATCGCGCCGAGGCCGAGCGCCAGGCCGAGGGCGGACAGCGCCTGCCGGGCCAGTTCGTACGTCCACGGCGTGACGAATGCCGCCGTGACAACAAGGTCGTAGCCCGCGCTGACGCGGACGAGTCGTCGGTAGGTCACGGGTCCGACGCTAAACGGTGGAGTACGCTCCAAGGTCAAGTGGACGGGAGCGACCATGCGCATCGGGGAACTGGCCGCACGGACCGGGATGAGCCGGGACACCATCCGGTTCTACGAGAAGATCGGCCTGGTCGCCGGGGAGCGGCTGGGCAACGGCTACCGGGACTTCCCGGCCGAGACCGTGCCGTGGCTGCACTACGTGCGGACGGCCCGTGGACTGGGCTTCTCGCTGGGCGAGATCACCGACAACCTCGCCGAGCTGCGGGACGCCGCCGACTCCGCCGCCGCGTTGTCGGCGCTGTTCGCCGACAAGATCCAGGACATCGACGCGCGCATGGCCGAACTCGCCGCCCTGCGCGCCGAACTCGCGGCGCGCGTGGACACCGGTTGCCCGCTGCGGCCTAACTCTCCGGCTGCCAGCGGTACTTCTTCAGGTTGACCCGCTGGCCGTCGGCCAGCACACCCTCGGCCCGCAGCCGGGCCAGCTGTTCTTCCGCGATGTGCGGCGCGGGTGTGCCGTTGGCCCGCAGGATCCGGTGCCACGGCAGGTCGTGGCCGTCCTCGGAGAGCAGCGCCCCGACCATGCGCGGGCTGGGCGCGCCGGCCATGGCCGCGATGTCGCCGTAGGTCGACACCCGCCCGGCCGGCACGTCCTTGACCGCTTCCCGCATTCGTTCGTGCAGCGCCTCGTCCATACGGGCGATTATGCCCGCATGGACGAGGACGCGCGTCGATGGCCTACAGGCCGGCGCACTGCCCGATCGACCCGCCGCGCACGGTGTTCGGCGCGGCGATGTTGTTCGGGGCGGGGGAGTTCCCGGCGCAGGTCAACGCACCCGTGACCGCGAGGCCGGCGACGACCGGCTGGCGCGATCCGGTGTGGTTGTCGAACAACGTCAGCGCGCCGGTGATCGACCCACCGATGACGGTCACGTCCTGCGCGGTGCCGGTGATGCTGGCGGCTCCGTGCACGGTGGTGTCCAACAGTTCCACGGCATTCGCCCCGGCCGCGGTCACGCCGCCGGTGATCGTCGACCCGGTGGCGACCAGCGAGGCACCAGGCTGCACCACGACGGCCCCGCTGACCTGGGCATGATCGAGGCACGTGACGCCGTCACCGACGACCAGCGCGCCATCGTGCCGGCCGGTGATGGTGGTCGTGCAGGCCGGCGGCGCCGGCAGCAGGTTCACCTGGAAGCTCTTGGCCGCCGCGGTGTTGCCGGCCGCGTCGGTGGTGCGGTACTCGATGGTGTGCTGGCCGTAGCTCGGCGTGGCATCGTCCCAAGGGGACAGTCGCGGCTTGCCCAGCTTGCCGTAGACCAGATGGTCGATCTCGGTGCCGCTGGGCGTGAAGTGCCACGGCTGGCTGGAGTCGGTCGGCCAGCCGAAGTAGTTGAACCAGCCGTCGCCGTCCGTGCGGAACTCGCTGACCAGGGAGCCGGCGCGGTCGTCGGCCGCGGTCAGCTTCATGGTGAACGGTCCATTGTAGACGTACTCGCTGGACCCGTCGGATTTCTGGACTGTGAGCAGGGAGTTCGACAGCGTGTAGTCGGTGGACGGCGCGGTGCCGTCGACGGTCCAGCTGCGGGAATTCCCACCGACCGTCGCGGTGATGGTGTGCGAGCCGGTCAGCTTGAGGCCCTTGAGGTCCACGTCATTGGCCGTGGTCTGGAGCGCCTTGCCGTCCAGCGCCCAGCGGACCGGCACGACCTGGTTCACCGGGTGCGTGGTGTCCGCGAACACGACCTCGTCCGCGCCGACCGGGCGGTCGGTTTCCGTGGTGTCGGTGAAGTCGAGCGGGGTGGTGGTCGGCGTGGTCTTGACCGCGGTGTCGACGTTCCAGGTGCGGGTTGCGGTGAGCGCCTGCCGGATCGCCGGGTCACGAACGTAATCCGTCGAGTCGACCACGGTCGCTGTCACCTTGTGCTTGCCTGCCTTGAGGTTCAGCTGCCGCAGGTCCAGCTGCTGGCCGGTCGCCTTGAGGGCCTGGCCGTCCACGCTCCAGGTGATGGTCAGCTGGTGGCTGTTCGGATGCATCGGGGTGATCCACAGCACCCGGTCGGCGCCGACGGTCCTGGTCGTCGCCGTCGCGTCCTGCACGATGCTGGTCTTGGCCGAGATCGACTTGACCATGTCCTCGCGGCCGACCTGGTCGTAGTAGTAGCCCAGCGTCTTCATGATCGAGTGCGCGCTGGGCCGCCAGATGCCGGTGCTGCTGTACATACCCGACTCGGTGCGGCCGATCGTGCCGCCCGCCTCGCTCGGCTCGCCCAGCCAGCGCCACCACTTCTTCTGCTGCTGGGTCATCTGCTGCTCGGTCAGCGTGGTGTGGTGCACCGAGGTCGGCTCCCCGTCGGTGTACGCGCCGCCGCGCACGCCCCGCGCGTAGTAGTCGTACTCGTCCTGCAGACCGCCCAGCGAATGGCCCAGCTCGTGCGGCGTGATCAGCGACGACATCGCGTTGCCGCCGGAGGCCGTGGCGTACGAGCCGCCGACACCGCCGTAGGTGGTGCTGTTGGCGATGGCCAGGATCTGCCGGTTCGCCGCGGTCGTGCCGGCCACCAGGTCGGCGTACGGCGTGGCCGCGTTCTCGTCCAGTTCCAGCGCCCGCTGCACGCCCTGCGGGTCGCAGCCTGACCAGAACGCCATGTGCAGCGGCGTGTTCTTCTTCGGCGAGGTCAGGTCCGGGTCGCAGCTCACGCCCGAGTCCGGCGACGGGATCTCCACCGAGTACACGTTCATGTAGTTGCGGTACGACTTGAACGGCTCGATCGTGAACAGCACGTTCATGTGCTTGTCCACGTCCGCCCGGAACTTGGGCAGCTCCGCGGCGGTGTAGCCGTCGCCGAGGATCACCAGGTTGAAGCGCTTCGCCGGGTCGCCCGTCACCCGGATCGGCACCACCGTCGCAGCGGCCGTGTCCGCCTGTGCCATGACCGGCAGCGGAGCAAGGGCCAATGCCGACACCATGCCGGCGATGAGGATTCGTCTCAACACCCGGCCGACGCTAGGAAGCCCGATATGCCGCCACAAGGGGCCGAAAGTCGGCTTGTTTCAACGGATTTCCGGCTAGTGTCAGCGATCGTGCTGACCGCCGAGATGATCGTGGACGCCGTCGACGCCGCCGCTGTCCGGGTGTCGCCGGACGGCCGCTGGGTGGCCTACGAGCTGCGGCCGGCCGGTGGCGTGTGGCTGGCCGGCGTCGGCGCCGCGCCTCGAAAGCTGTCCGACGGCGCGAATCCGCGCTGGGCCCCGGATTCGCGGTCGGTGTACGTGATCGAGGGAATCTCGTTGCACCGGGTGGAGTTGACGGGCTTCGCGGCTGATGTGCTGAGCTGGGACGCCGGCATCGACGATCACCTGCCGCTGGCCGACGGTGTCCTGTTCATCGCCCCGGACGCGCCGCCAGCGGACATCGACGTGCGCGGCCCTCGGCCGTCTCGGCTGCGTATCGCCGACTCACGTGGAATCCGTGTGCTGTACGGAAAACGGCACGTCAACGCGGTCGTGCAGCAGCCAGGCGGCGGGCCGCTGGCCGTGCTCACCTGGTCCAGTCACGAGATCGACCCCGGGCTGCTCGAACCGGAGCTGCACATCGTGGATCTGGACGGGGGAGTGCGGGATCTCGGGCCGGCCGTGGTCGGCGCGCATTCGCCCGTGTGGCGCAAGGCCGGCACGTGGCGGATCGCCTACCTCGCGCTGACGCCGCCCAGCCTCCAGTCCGGCGTCGCCGTGTACGACGTCATCGACGGCAACCTCACCGCGGGGATGGCCGCCTGTCCGTTCGAGCTCGTACAGACCGAGGACGGCGATCCGATCATGGTGGTCGCGGAGGGACTGGACACGTCGGTTCAGCGACTGTCGGCGGGCCTCGTCTCCCGGCATACCGGCCTGGTCAAGGAGGTCAGCGCCGGTGGCGGGTCGTTGGCGGCCGTCGTCAGCACGGCGTACGAGCCGCCGGACGTGCACCTCAACGGCGTTCGTATCACCGACCTTCGGCCCTGGGCCCGTGACGTCACCTGGGGCACCCAGACCCGGCTGTCCTACCAGGCCGCCGACGGCCTCGAACTCGACGGTCTGCTGATCCTGCCGCCTACCGGCGAAGCCCCGTTTCCGCTGGTCACCGTCCCGCACGGCGGTCCCTACGACCGGTACGCCGACAGTTTCATGCTGCGCTGGGTCCCTTCCGGGCAGTGGCTCGCGTTGGCTGGCTACGCCGTGTTCCTGCCCAATCCGCGCGGCGGCATGGGCCGCGGGCACGAGTTCGCCTT
Source organism: Kutzneria sp. (assembly GCA_035492655.1). Lineage (GTDB taxonomy): Bacteria > Actinomycetota > Actinomycetes > Mycobacteriales > Pseudonocardiaceae > Kutzneria. The sequence continues at coordinate 6,847 of DATJJB010000504.1, forward strand.
CGCGGTGTCCGGCGCGGTGGGACAGGACGAGTGGTCAGACATCCTCACCGGCATCGACCTGCTGATCGCCGACGGCGTGGCCGACGCCCAACGGCTCGGCATCGCCGGCTGGAGCCATGGCGGGTTCCTGGCCGCCTGGGCCGTCGGGCACACCGACCGCTTCGCCGCCGCCGTCATGGGGGCCGGCGTCACCGACTGGGGCATGCTCGTCGGCAGCGGCGAGAACGGCCGCCACGAGGCCGCGCTGGGCGGCAGCACCGGCTGGGAGGGCGTCGGCCCGCACCTCCACGACGCGCTCAGCCCCATCTCCTACGCCGCGAACGTCCGGACTCCCGTGCTCATCCTGCATGGAGCCAACGACACCAATGTCCCGCTCGCCCAGTCCGAGTACTTCCACCGTGCGCTGCAACACTTCGGCGCGGAGCACGAGTTCGTCGTCTACGCCCGTGAGGGTCACTCATTCGTCGAGCGTGCCCATCGCCTCGACCTGCTCACCCGTGCCCGCGCCTGGTTCGGCCGCTGGCTCTAGACCTCCAGGCCGCTGAGCAGGGACGACACGCTCAGCCCGGTGGTCAGGTAGTCGACGAAGATCGTGTTGTTCAGCGCCGACCCGGATCGGGCCTCGCGCACCAGTCCGATCGCTGTGTGCGCGTCGTGGCCCTGCTCGATCAGCGTCTGAGCCGTCAGCAGGCCCGACCGGTTGAGCCCGGACCAGCACCGTCCGCCCGGCCCGCAGCTGGTCCGCGGCCCACACCACGGCCGATTGCAGCTCACCGTGCTCGTCGATCCACTCGTGGCCGCCCATCCACAGCCCTGGTGCGACCTCGTTCCACGGCGACCGCGGTGGCTGGTTGTCCCGGTCCCACTCGCGTGTTCTTCGCACTGGCCCTCCCCGTCCGGCGTCACCTCGACTCTAGGTGGCGACGGCTGGCACCGGGGCCGATAATCCCGCCCATGGCGTACGACACCGAGCTGGCCGAGCGGATCCGGGAGTTGGTGGCGACCGAGATCATCGTGGAGAAGGCGATGTTCGGCGGGCTGGCGTTCCTGGTCAACGGGAACATGTCGGTGGCGGCGAGCGGGCAGGGCGGCCTGCTGGTGCGGGTCGACCCGACCGAGGCGGCCGATCTGATCGGCGACCGGGCGGAGCCGATGGTGATGCGCGGCCGCGAGATGACCGGCTGGCTGCACGTGGTGGTGGACAGCGACGAGGAGCTGGCCGAGTGGGTGCGGCGCGGCGTGGACTACGCCAAGTCACTGCCGCCGAAGAAGGGCCGCTGACGGATCGAGGCCGGTGAGCTCGACGCTCTGTTCCCACACCGCGGCGGCCAGCTCGGTGTCGGCGAGGATGCCGCGAACAGGCTCTTCCCGAGGGACACCGCGCAGGCCGAACAGGCGGGGACCCCAGAGCTGACCGCTGCGGACGTCGGGATCGAGCACGCAGCGAACCGCCGGCCATGCGCCGGAATCCTTGCCCTGCAACAGAAGACGCTGAGGTTGCAGCCCGCCGCGGTGGGGTGGCGTGAGGGAGTCGAGTGCCCCGCCGGGATGGTTGACCACGCTGAACACGCCGCGTCGGGCGAGCTCGAAGCCGAACAGCATCTGGGCCAGCTTGGAGCGGGCGTAGGCCCGCTTGCCGTCGTGTTCATGCGCGCTGAACTTGGCCGTCTTGGCCACGAAACTGCCGGTCGTCACGATCCGGGCGCCGGGGGAGAGGTGCGGCGCGAGCAGCGCGGTGAGGGCGAAGTGGCCCAGGTGGTTGACGGCGAACGCCCGGTCGTCCGGGTCCTGGCCCTCGATCAGCACGCCGGCGTTGAGCACCACTGCATCGAGGTGCGTGCCCAGGCTGTCCGTCTCCAGTGCCGACAGGTCGCCCAGGTCCAGCGGCAGAAAACGCAGCGACGCCGCGGGGTGGGTCTCGCGGATGGCGGTCATGGCCGCCTCGGCCTTCGCCCGTGAACGGCAGCCGAGCACGACGGTCGCGCCGGCCCCGGCGAGTTGCTGGGCGACGAAGTAGCCGATGCCGGCGTTGGCGCCGGTGACCAGCACGGTCCGGCCGTCGGCTCGCGGCAGGTGGTGTACGTCCCAAGTCATAGCCACACCGTAATCAGAGTGACTCCGACTTTGCAATCGCTTCGACCACGGGTACGGTGGCGGCATGACGCAGGGGCGGCGCGAGCGCAAGAAGGAGGCCACGCGGAGAGCGCTCTCCGACGCGGCCACGCGGCTGTTCCTGGCCCGCGGCTTCGACAAGGTGACGGTGGCGGAGATCGCCGACGCGGCCGACACGGCGGTGTCGACCCTGTTCGCGCACTTCCCGGCCGGCAAGGAGGCGCTGGTCCTCGGCGACGGCGCGGAACGCGGGCGCTCGCTGACGGCGGCGGTGCGAGAACGCGGCGACCGGTCGATCCTCGACGCGCTGCGGGACTTCCTCGCTACCCGCGGCCCCTTCGAGGCCGACCCGGAGACGCAGCCGGTCGTCGAACTAGTCGCCAACACACCGGCCTTGCGGGCCTATGCGCGTCGCATGTGGACGGACAACGAGGCCGCGCTGGCCGAGGTGATCGCGGCCGAGACCGGCCGCGAGGCCGACGTGTCGCTGCGACTGCTCGCCCGCTACGTGCTGGAGATCCCGGACCTGGCCGGCACCGCCGAGGACGCCCCGGCCGCGCTGGACATCGCGTTCGAGCACCTCAAGCGCGGCTGGCCGGGCCTCTGACATGGCGTCGGTCGTGGTGGTCGGGGCGGGGCCGACGGGCCTGACCGCCGCCGCGCTGCTGGCTCGGCACGGCGTCGACTGCCTGGTGCTGGACCGCCGGCCCTCGGCCCACGAGCAGCCCCGTGCCGTGCATCTGGACGACGAGGTGCACGCGATCCTGGCCGCCATCGACATCGACTTCGCGTCGATTTCGTGGCCCGGTCAGGGTTTGCGGCTGCTCGACGCCGACATGCGTGTGCTGGCCGAGTTCCGTCGTTCCTCGGCGGCCGGCCGGCACGGCTTTCCCGAGGCCAACATGTTCGACCAGCCCGACCTGGAACGGTTGCTGCGCAAGAAAGTCACGGTGGTCGACGGCGTCGAGGTCACGGAGATCACCCAGCACGGTGATCACGTCCACGTCAACGGCGAGCGGGCCGACTACGTGCTCGGCTGCGACGGTGCGAACAGCTTCGTGCGCAAGGCAATCGGCGCTCGGATGCAGGATCTCGGCTTTGCGCAACGATGGCTGGTGGTGGACATCGACACCGACGCCGACCTCGGGCAGTGGGACGGCGTGCACCAGGTCTGCGACACTCGCCGCGCGGCGACGTACATGCGCGTCGGCAAGTCCCGCTATCGCTGGGAGTTCCGGCTCCGCGACGGCGAAACCGCCTCTGATTACCAGGATCTACGCAGCCTGCGCCCGCTGATCGCGCCATGGACTTCGGTCGAGGACCTCAGTCCGCGGCGGGTGGCCGAGTACACCTTCCGGGCCCAGATCGCCGACAAATGGCGTGACAACCGGGTTTTCCTGCTCGGTGACGCCGCCCACCTGACACCGCCGTTCATCGGCCAGGGCCTCGGCGCGGGGTTGCGCGACGCGGCGAACCTGGCCTGGAAGCTCGCCGCAGTCCACAAGGGAGGGTTGCCGGCCTCCGTGCTCGACACGTACCAGATCGAGCGGCGGCCGCACGTGCGGACGATGATCCGCCTGGCCAGGCTGCTCGGTGCCGCGATGACCGAGGGTGGCGAGGCCGGCAACCTGCTCCGCCGCGTCCTGATGCCGCGCCTGCACCTGTTGCCGGGGCTGCGAAATCGAGTGCTCAGTAGCGAAACCCCGGCCTTGCACCGCTCAGAACTCGTGCTACGACCCCGATTCCGCCGTACCTTGGCCGGTACCTTGTGCCCCGGCTTCGTCCCCGACCGGATCACGGTCGTGACCGCCGAGTCGCACCCGCAGTTGGCGGCGTGGTTGCGCCAGGGGCACGCCAGCGCCGCGATCATCCGCCCGGACGGGGTCGTCCTTGAGACGCGGCCTGGTGTCCTCGGCTCAGCCCTGAGGCCCCGGCCATGACAACCGGGGGTTGACATGACAACCCCGGGTTGTCACGCTGGTGTCATGGACCCACACCGCGAAACCTTCGACCGCATCAAGGAAGTCCGTGCCCAGGCCATCCACCACGCCCGCCTGGCCCAACAGTTCGCCGCCGAGCGCCGTGATCTCATGCAGTCCCTGATCGCCCAGGGCGTCACCCAGTCCGACATCGCCCGCGAGCTCGGCGTCACGCGTCAGGCGATCCAGAAGATGCTGTCGGTCTGAGCAGCACCTTCGACTGGTCGACCGCCACGACGGTCACCTGGAGCGCCTTCAACGACAGCCGGGCCTCGCCGTTGTGCCGGTCGAAGGCGAGGAACTCGCCCTGCACGCGCTGGTCGACTTTGACGACATCGCTCATCGCCTCGACGTGACCCCAGGCCAGCTCGGGATGGGTGACGAAACCGACGCCGGGGAAGAAAGGGTGCGGCGGGCTGTCGTCCAGCGCGACGAACACACCGAACGGCTTGATCGCCGCCATCGTGCCAATCAGGACCTCGCCGGACCGGCGGGCCGCCAGGTACGACCACAGTTCCGGGTACTCGATGGCAGCGCGCGCCCCTGATCGACACGCACCACCTCGGCGGTGATCCGCTCGCCGACCTCCAAGCGCCGCCACGAGAAGAGGACTCCGCGCAGCGGGCGCGCGGGGAAGCCGTCCAGGGTCACCTTTGATCCGGGCCCGGTCACCGTGCCCTCGACGATGTCGCCGATTGCCAGTGTTGCCAAGAACTCCTGTTCATCCGATGTGTGGTCCATCCCAGGATCTTCAGCTTCGGGACAGGACCGCGTTGGTGACCGGCGCGAGCCGGGGGATCGGGCTGGCGGTGGTGCGGACCCTGGTGGATGAAGGGGCACGGGTGGTGGCCGCCGCACGCGACGTCGGCGGTGAGCTGGCGGATCTGCCCGAGGAGGTCGGTGCCTTGGTCGCGTTTCTGGCCGGTGGCCGCGTCGGCGACCTCACCGGTGCCGACATCATCATCGATGGCAGCCTCGATCCGGTCATGTGAGGCCACCGCGGCGGATGAGCTGGCGGGTGATGATGTCGCGCTGGATCTCGTTGGTGCCCTCGCCGACGATCATGAGGGGAGCGTCGCGGAAGTAGCGTTCGATGTCGAACTCGGTGGAGTAGCCATGGCCGCCATGAATGCGGAGGGCGTCCAGGGCGATGGACATGGCGGTCTCGGAGCAGAAGAGCTTGGCCATGCCGGCTTCGACGTCGGCGCGTTGACCGGAGTCGTAGCGGGTGGCGGCGTGCAGGAGGAGCTGGCGCGCGGCGGTGAGTCGGGTGGCCATGTCGGCGAGGAGGTGGCCGACGGCCTGGTGCTGCCAGATCGGCTTGCCGAAGGACTCCCGTTGCTGGGCATAGGAAAAAGCATCGTCGAAGGCGGCACGGGCGACACCGGTGGCGCGGGCGGCGACCTGGATGCGGCCGAGCTCCAAGCCCTGCATCATCTGGGCGAAGCCGGCGCCCTCGACACCGCCGAGCAGAGCCGAAAAGGGCACGCGGCAGTCCTGAAAGGACAGTTCGCAGCTCTCCACGCCCTTGTAGCCGAGCTTGGGCAGGTCACGGGACACGGTGAAGCCGGGGACCTTCTCCATGAGCAGCACGCTGATGCCACGGTGGGGCGGATCGGCCGCCGGATCTGTCTTGCACAGCACGGCAATGAGGCCGGCGCGGCGGGCGTTGGTGATCCAGGTCTTGTTGCCGTTGACGACGTACGAGTCGCCGTCGCGACGTGCGACGGTCCGCAGGGCCTGGAGGTCGGAGCCGCCGTCGGGCTCGGTGAGCGCCATGGCCGCCCGCAGCTCGCCGGTGGCCATGCGCGGCAGATAGCGGCGTTGCTGCTCCGGAGTTCCGTGCTGGAGCAGGAGTTTCGCCACGACGGTGTGGCCGCCCATCGCGCCGGCCAGGCTCATCCAGCCGCGCGCGAGTTCCTCGGTGACGTGGGCGAAGCACGGCGCGGACACCGCGGCACCGCCGAACTCGTCCGGGATGGCCAACCCGAACACGCCGAGGCGTTTCATCTGCTCGATCAGCGCCTCGGGATAGGTGTTGTCGTGCTCCAGCTGCCGCGCGACCGGCCGCACGTCCCGGTCCACGAAATCGCGCACGGTGTCGACGATCGCCTGCTCCGCGCTGTCCAACGCAGACCTCCCGATGCTCGGAACGTCGATCACGGTACGCCGGAGAGCGCTCTCCGGCCTACTGTCCGGCGCAGTCGTACAGCGTCGGGCGCACCAGCCGGCAGTGCTCGGCAGCCCAGTCGACGTTGCTCTGGGCGGTGGTCCGGGCCGGCTTCTCGACCTTGCCCCGCACGTACCGAAGTTGGCCGCTGGCGATCAGCGCGCGGAACTGGCCGCCGGTGGGGAACGGCGTCTTCGCGCTGAAGCCGCCCATCGGCAGCACGCTGGCGCCGGCCTGCGAGATCAGTGTGGCGGCGGGGCCGGCACCGTCGACGGCGAGCACGTATCGGGCGTTTCCGCTGCCGCCCAGCACGAAGTCCAGCAGCTCGCGGTCCTCTTTGGACAGCAGATGAGGCTTGCGGGGCTTGGCGTCCACAGCGGGGTTGGCGGCGTTGGCCCTGGACACCTTGGCGTCGGTGGAGAGGGTCCAGGCGGCAGGGGTGATCAATACCGCGACCAGACCGATCACCGCGCCCACCGCGGCCAGTCGAGGGGTGCGGGCGGCGAGCAGCGTCAACACCGCGATCATGGTGAGCACGGTGATGGCGGCGGTGAGTGAACGGTGGGGGAGTGCCAGGGCCCAGCCGGCGGTGGCCAGCAAAACCATGGGGAGCAGCCACGGGCCGCGAGCTCGTTCCCGCCAGAACAGGACCAGACCGGCCCCGGTCAGCGCGGCCACCGCCGGGGCCAGCACGATCACGTAGTAGGCGTGCCGGAACTGGCCGAAGCCGAAGGCCAGCATGTGCACGGCCAGCCACAGACCCCA
>DATJJB010000505.1:0-12474 GCA_035492655.1 Kutzneria sp.
CCGCTCGCCGATCTTGAACGCTGTCGTCGGCGTCGTCGGCGCGACCAGCACGTCCACCTGCTCGAACGCGGCCGAGAAGTCACGCGAGATGAGCGTGCGGACCTTCTGCGCCGAGCCGTAGTAGGCGTCGTAGTAGCCGGCGGACAGCGCGTACGTGCCGAGGATGATGCGGCGCTTGACCTCGGGCCCGAAACCGGCCTCGCGGGTCAGCGACATGACCTCCTCGGCCGACAGCTCGCCGAGGGCGCCGCCGTCGACCCGCAGGCCGTAGCGCATGGCGTCGAAGCGGGCCAGGTTGGACGAGGCCTCGCTCGGCGCGATCAGGTAGTAGGCGCCCAGCGCGTACTTGAAGTGCGGGCAGGACACCTCGACGACCTCGGCGCCCAGCTCGCGCAGCTGCTGCACGGCGGCGTCGAAGCAGTCGATGACGCCCTGCTGGTAGCCCTCGCCGCGGAACTCACGCACCACGCCGACCTTGACGCCCTTGAGGTCGCCGGTCGCGCCCTGGCGGGCGGCCTCGACGACCGGACGGACCGGCTGGTTGATGGAGGTGGAGTCCATCGGGTCGTAGCCGGCGATGACCTCGTGCAGCAGGGCGGCGTCGAGCACCGTCCGGGCGCACGGGCCGGCCTGGTCCAGCGAGGAGGAGAAGGCGACAAGGCCGTAGCGGGACACGGTGCCGTAGGTCGGCTTCACGCCCACGGTGCCGGTCACGGCGCCGGGCTGGCGGATCGAGCCGCCGGTGTCGGTGCCGATGGCCAGCGGCGCCTCGAAGGCGGCCAGCGAGGCCGAGGAGCCGCCGCCGGAGCCGCCGGGGATGCGCTCCAGGTCCCACGGGTTGTGGGTCGGCCCGTAGGCGGAGTTCTCGGTGGAGGACCCCATGGCGAACTCGTCCATGTTGGTCTTGCCGAGGATGACGACGCCGGCGGCGCGCAGCCGCTCGGTGACGGTCGCGTCGTACGGCGGCAGCCAGTTCTCCAGGATCTTGGAGCCGACCGTGGTGGGCTCGTCGACCGTGGTCAGCACGTCCTTGAGGGCCAGCGGCACGCCGGCCAGCGGGGACGCGACCTCGCCGACGGCGATCCGCTCGTCGACCTTGGCCGCGGCGGCCAGCGCGCCCTCGGTGTTGACGTGCAGGAAGGCGTGCACGGCCCCGTCGACGGCGGCGATGCGGTCCAGGTGGGCCTGGGTCACCTCGACGGCCGAGACCTCACGCTTGTGGATCTTGTCGGCCAAGTCGGCGGCCGAAAGACGAATGAGCTCGCTCACTGTTCCTCCCCCAGAATGCGGGGCACGCGGAAGCGGCCCTCCTCGGCGGCCGGCGCGCCGGCCAGCGCCTGCTGCTGGGTCAGGCACGGGCGGACCACGTCCTCGCGGAAGACGTTGGTCAACGGCACGGCGTGGGAGGTCGGCGGCACGTCCTGCTGGGACACCTCGCTGACCTGGGCCACCGCGTTCAGGATGGCGTCCAACTGGCCGGCGAACAGGTCCAGCTCGTCGTCTGTCACGGCCAACCTGGCCAGCCGGGCGAGGTGTGCCACCTCGTCTCGGGAGATGCTGGGCATGCGGAGGTGCTCCTCCAAGCGTGAGCGGGGCTAACGTGCATGACCGATCGAGTCTAGGACGCAGCCGTGCGCAGCTCCGAGCGGGTATCGAGCGGGCTTCGTCTCGTCTGGCGGACGACGATCCTCATCATGGCCGTCGGTCTGCGACAATCGGCGGCCGGTGCGGGCGGCGAGGTCCCGCGCACGAGCTTGGAGGCGTCCGCCGTGTCCTTCCTGATCCGGGTGCAACTCCCGGACCGACCCGGCACGTTGGGGGCGGTCGCGACCGCGCTCGGCGAGATCGGGGCTGACATCCTCAGCGTGGACGTGGTGGAGCGCTCACCGGGTGTTGCGATCGACGACCTGGTGGTCGAGCTGCCGTCGGGCCGGCTGCCGGACGCGCTGATCACCGCGGCCGAGTCGATCGAGGGCGTCGAGGTCGACGCCGTGCGGCCGTACGCCGGCGTGCTCAACACGCACCGTGAGCTGGAGCTGGTCGAGGAGATCGCCGCACAGCCGGCGCAGGGGCTGGCCATCTTCGCCGAGGGCGTGCCGCGCATCGTGCGGGCCGGCTGGGCCGTGGTCGTCACGCACGACGGCGACGGCGTGCACCGGGTCGCCGCCAGCACCGCCGCCCCCGAGACCCGCATGGTCACCGTGCCGTGGATGCCGCTGCCGAGGGCCACCATCCTCGACGGCGAGGAGGACTGGGTGCCCGAGACCTGGCAGGAGCTCGGCACCGAGCTGGCCGCCACGCCGCTGGGCAAGCCCGAGCGGGTGCTGCTGGTCGGCCGCCCCGGCGGCCCGATGTTCCGCGCCGCGGAGCTGGCCCGGCTGGCCCATCTGGCCGGCATCGTCGCCGTCGTCCTGCCGGACTGAGCTGACCCGTCAGCCGTTTGTGAGCATCGCTCGGGCGGCGGTGATCAGGTCGGCGTTGCCGAGGGCGGGGGTGCCGTCGGGGCGGTGCAGGCAGTCCTCGAGGCCGATGCGGGCGGACAGGCCGAGCCGGGCGGCGATGGCGAGGACGGGCCAGGCGTCGGAGTCCGCGCCGTGCAACAGGATGGGGCGGTCGGACCAGGACAGGGCGGCCAGCAAGGGATCCGGGGAGTCACCGGGGCGGACTTCGGCCAGGACTCGGACGGTGCCGGGCGGGAAGCCGTTGGCGCGCAAGGCCTGCGCGTCGGACACGTGGAAGACGCCGAGCTCGATGCCGATGCCGGCGGCGTGCAGGGCGGCGCAGATCGACCGCCAGCCGTCCTCGTGCACGTTCACGGAAGCGGTGTCGGGACGGCCGGCGGCCAACGCGGCCCAGCCGGCGACGAGTTCGGCGCGGCGCACGGGATCGGGCTGGATCCAGGCGCCGGTGGTGACGCTGATCTCGACGCCGGGGACGGCCGCCCGTACGACGGAGACGGCGGTGGCGACCTCGGGCCCGGCCAACACTTCGAGGCCGGCGGCGTCACGCGGATGCACGTGCAGCGCGGTCACGCCGAGTTCGGCGACGGCGGCGGCATCGGCGGCGAGCTCCTGGGGCGTGACGGGCAGCGCGGGATGCGCGCCACGGCTCCGACTCCCGTTCAGACAGGCTTGCAGCATGCTTCGACCGTGCCCTGAGAAGGCCGCAACGGCAACGGGGCCAATTCATTCGATCGAGCTAAGACTGGGAGCTAGTCGGACAACGGCTTGGACTGGCCACGGCTCCTCCGATACGTTCGCCAGCGGCCAGGGCGCAGGCTCGGCACGAAGCGAGGAGAAGTGATGCGAGGCCATCACCGGGTGGTGCATCCCGAGGCGGCCCTCGCGGTCTCGGCCGGCATCACCGGCATCACCTTCGCGGCGGTGGTCGCCGTCATGGCCGTGCAGCACGTCAGCGAGCAGGCCACGGACGTGCGCAACGCGGGCCAGACCCCGGCGCCGGTGCCGACCACCACCACGGTCACGCCGACCCAGCAGCCGCCGACCACGATCATCGTGCAGCAGCCGGCGCCGCAGACGAAGGTGCTGGTGGTGACCAAGGAGGTGCCGGCGCCGCCGGCCAGTTCGTCGCCGCGGTCGGCGCCGCAGCCGAGGGACCTGGTGCCCTCGACCACGACGCACGACCGCTACCAGGACATGGTCACCGAGTGGCCGTCCATGGCCGGCAACGTCTTCGACCTATTCGTCCACTGAGTCGGCCGCGTCGTCGCCGATGGTGGCGACGGCGGTCGCCGCGTCCGGACCTTCGGCCAGCAGCACCCGGAAGCCGTCCTCGTCGAGCACCGGCACCTTGAGCTGGATCGCCTTGTCGTACTTGGATCCCGGGCTCTCGCCGACCACCACGAACGAGGTCTTCTTCGACACCGAGCCGACGGCCTTGCCGCCGCGCACGATGATCGACTCCTTGGCCTCGTCACGGGAAAAACCAGGCAGCGTGCCGGTGACGACGATGGACAGGCCCTCCAACACCCGCGGCGTCGCGGCATCGTGTTCTTCTTCGAGTCGGACCCCGGCGGCGCGCCACTTCTCGATGATGTCCCGCCGCCACTCCCACTCGTGCCACTCCAGCACGGCCGCGGCGATGGTCGGGCCGACACCGTCGGCCGCGGCCAGCTCTTCCTCGCTGGCCGCGAAGATCCGGTCGATGGAGCCGAAGGTGACCGCGAGCGCCCGCGCGGCCGACGGCCCGACGTGCCGAATGGACAGTGACACCAACACCCGCCACAGGTCACGGTCCTTGGCCGCGTCCAGGTTGGCCAGCAGCCGCGCGCCGTTGGCCGACAGCTTGTAGCCGGACTCGGACTTCTTGTCCTGGGCCCGGAAAAGCTCGGTCCGCAGCAGTTTTTCCTCGTCGAGGTCGAAGACGTCGCCCTCGTCCTCGATGACGCCGGCCTCCAGCAGCGCGGTCGCCGCCTCGTAGCCGAGCACCTCGATGTCCAATGCCTTGCGGCTGGCCAGGTAGAACAGCCGCTCCCGCAGCTGCGCCGGGCAGGACTGCTGGTTGGGGCAACGGATGTCGGCGTCGCCCTCCTTCTCGTAGCGCAGCGTGGTGCCGCACTCCGGGCAGTCCCTCGGCATCACGAACTCGCGGGCGTCCTCGGGCCGCACGTCGATCACCGGCCCGAGCACCTCGGGGATGACGTCGCCGGCCTTGCGGATGACGATGGTGTCGCCGATCAGCACACCCTTGCGCTTGACCTCGGACGCGTTGTGCAGCGTCGCCCGCGACACCGTGGAACCGGCCACGAACACCGGTTCCGTCACGGCGTACGGCGTCACCCGGCCGGTACGGCCGACGCCGACCATGATGTCCAGCAGCTTGGTGGTGGCCTCCTCCGGCGCGTACTTGTACGCGATCGCCCACCGCGGGGCCCGGGACGTGGAGCCGAGACGGCGTTGCAGCGCCACCTCGTCGACCTTGACCACGATGCCGTCGATCTCGTGCGCGGCGTCGTGCCGGTGCTCGCCCCAGTAGGCGATGTGCGCCTCGACCTCGCCGATGCCCTTGACCAGCTTGGTGTGCGGGGACACCGGCAGCCCCCAGGCGGCCAGCGCGCGGTAGGCGTCGGACTGGCGCTGCGGCTCGAAGCCCTCACGCTTGCCCAGGCCGTGGCAGATGAAGCGGAGCGGGCGGCTGGCGGTGACCTTGGGATCCTTCTGCCGCAACGAACCGGCGGCCGAGTTGCGCGGGTTGGCGAACGGGTCCTTGCCCGCCGCGACCTGGGCCGCGTTGACGTCCGGGAAGTCCTCCAGCCGGAAGAACACCTCGCCGCGCACCTCGACCAGCCTGGGCACCGGGAACTCGGCGGTGCCGGTCAGCTGCTCGGGGATGTCCTTGATGGTGCGGACGTTGAGCGTCACGTCCTCGCCGGTGCGCCCGTCGCCGCGGGTCAGCGCCCGGACCAGCTTGCCGTCCTCGTAGAGCAGGTTCAGCGCGAGGCCGTCGATCTTGAGCTCGCACAGGAAGTGCGCGTCCTCGCCGATCTCCTTGTGCACGCGCTCGGCCCAGGCCTGGAGGTCCTCGTAGTTGAAGACGTTGTCCAGGCTGAGCAGCCGCTCCAGGTGGTCGACGGCGGTGAAGTCGGTGGAGAAGGTGCCGCCGACGCGCTGCGTCGGCGAGTCGGGCGTGACCAGGCTCGGATAGGTGTCCTCGATGCCCTGGAGTTCCCGCAGCAGCGTGTCGAACTCGCCGTCGGTGATCGTCGGCGAGTCCGTGACGTAGTAGCGGAACTGGTGGCCGCGGATCTGCTCGGCGAGTTCGCCGTAGTGCGCTCGAACGTCGTCGGGAACCTCTTCGGTGCTGGTCACGGGCCTAAGATTAGCGCCGACCCCTGACAGTTCCGGACCTCAGGCGTCACCGCTCCAGGTGGTTTGACCGATCGGATTGCCGTCCGCGTCCTGGCCGGCCAGACCCCGCACGATGGTGCGCAACTCCAGCAGCGTGATGCCCTGCTCCGGGGCGGCCTCGGCGGTCTCCACGCGGCGCAGGCGCTCGGCGGCCAGCCGCTCGCCGAGGGTCGCGTCGAGCGGCAGGAAGGTCATGGCCGTACGGGCTTCGTCGGTCAGCGCCGCGAGCTCGGGATGGTGCACGGCGACGTCGACCACACCGGCATCGCGGTCGACCTGAGCCACCACGCGGACGTCGGCCAGCCGCAGTCGGTGGTCGCCGATGTTGACGGTGACCTCGGTCGGGTCCGGCACCGGCGGCACCGAGTCGTGGTACTCCCAGATCATGTCCTCGTCCGGCGCGGCCGCCTGCCAGGCGTCGGTCAACGGACGAAGGTCGGGGCGCTCCTGACCGGTGACGACGAGGGCGTAGACGGCGCGCTGACCGCGCTCGACCGAGAAGTGCAGCTCCGGGTGGATGGCCGCGACTTCCTCGCACAGCAGGTGCTCGATGCGCTTGGGCTCGCTGTCACCGAGAGCCGAGTTGATCTGCGGCAACAGCTCGTGCCAGCGCTCCCAGAACCGGTCGGCGCGGGCCTGCGGGTTCTCCGTCGCGGGTTCCAGCCACTCCGCCACCTGTTCGGAGTCGGGCTCGACGACGGGGGTGTCGTGCTCGGCGTGACGGCGCCGCCACGGGAACCACTTCATCCCGCCATTGTCCGCCTCGGCGAGCCGTTGTCTCCCCTGTTGGGGCCGTTCGGCCCAACGAATGCGGCCAATCGCGACCAGTTTCCGACGATAGGTGAACCGCATTCGCGTTAGTCAGCTGCCGGCAACTGCCGCAACGGCAGCTTTGCTGACCGCCGAGGCCTGGTCGATGCCGGTCTGCTCGTCGGGCTGCGAACCGGACAGGTAGGCCACCAGGTAGGTGTGGCCGCTGTGGCTGATCTGGCCGATGCTGTTGATCGCCCACAGGTCGTTGTCCGAGTCCACCGGCAGCCAGCCGTTCTTCAGCGCCGGCGTGGTGCCGGCGTCGGCCGCGGCGGAGACACCCCACACCTGGTCGGGTTCGACCTGGTGCATGAGGTCGGCGGCGTACTTGCGGGAAGCGTCGTCCAGCGGCGACTTCGTGGACATCAGCACGGACAGCAGGGTGAGCTGGTCGGCGACGTTGGTCGTGGTCAGGCCCCAGTAGTCGTCCGTGCCGGCCACCGTGTCACGCAGGCCGAACGCGTGGTTGGCGGTCGTCATGCCGGCGGCGCTGCCGACGTCGTCCCATAACGCGGTGGCCGAGTCGTTGTCGCTGGCCTCGATCATCTTGGTGGCGGCCGTGTCCTCGTCGTCGGTGAGCGGCGTGCCCTGCTGCTGCGACTGGTAGAGCAGCACGGCCAGGATGTCGGCCTTGACGATGCTGGCGGTCGCGTAGGTCTCGTCCGGGTTGAAGCTGGCGGTGACGCCGGTCTCCTGGTCCAGCACGGCGATGGAGAAGTCGCCGGACTTGTTGGCGCTCAACGGCGCCATGGCGGCGGCCAGCGCCGCGGTCGGGTCGGCCGGGACCGAGGTGGCGTCCACCGTGGGCGTCGGGGCGCTGCTCTTCTTGGTCAGCGTGTTGGTGGCCGCCGCGGACTTCGGCTTCGGCTGCGCGCTGCCGGCGACCGGCGACGACGCGGCGACACTGCCGTCCACACCGACCACGACAGCGGCCAGCCCGGCGCCGGCGACGACGGCCGCGAGCAACACCAGCACTCGGTGCCGCGTCCACGCCGGCCCGGAATTTCGACCCATGCGGTAAGCCTCGTATACGGACCTGCGGAGAAGCTGAAGAGCAAACCGTGAAGACCCTAAGAGTTGCCTGTACGGATTGCCAGACAGTCTTCGCCACCAATCGTGAACCCAATCACCTTCGCCCAGTTCACAGCCCGTTTTGACGCCATTCACAGCGCGCTGTGAAACAGGGCGTATCGCCCTTCGGGGTGAGTTCCATGATCGAACTGAACCGGTGATTCGGCCCGGACATGGCGAGGGACCGCCCGATCGGGATCGGGCGGTCCCGCTATCCCTGCCTCAGCCTGCCGCAGTCAGGCTGAACGCGAGCGCGGCGGTCGAGGTGAAGTCGAGCGCCGGCTCCGAGCTCTGCCACGTGCGCGCGTCGTCCATGTAGCGCGAGGTGGTGGAGTCGTAGGTCTTGAACGAGGAGACACCGCACGACTTGCCGCCGTCGGGCAGGCTGTCGATGCTCTTGAACAGGCTGGCGTTGTTCGGGCCGTTCACCACCGCGCCGACCGCGACCTTGTCGCCGCCGGTGAGGCTGCCGGCCAGGTTGGCCACCTGGTGCTGCATGCAGTGCGGGAACGTGCTGCCCACGCCGACCACCAGCGAGGTGCCCCACGCGTTCGAGCCGAGCGTGAAGTCGCGCTGCTGGGTGGCGAAGGCGTCGTAGTCGTGCTTGCCGGTCAGCCGGTCGTAGAGCAGGGCCGTGGCCACGAAGCCGAAGCTGTGGCTGGCCACGTCGAAGTCGGTCACGGAGGCCCCGGTGCGGAACGGGCTCTTGGCCGCCTCGGTGACGCCGTCGGACAGCTGGCGGGCCAGGTCGCCGGTCAGCTGGGCCTCGGTGACGTCGACCTTCGGCGCGTTCTTCAGGCGCAGCAGCGTCACCAGGTCGGCGTGGCCGAGGGCGCTGGTGTCGTAGACGTTGAGCGTGCCCTTGTCACTGCTGGCCAGGTAGGCCTTGGCCCACTTGGCCGCGTCCGCCGTCCAGGTGCCGACCCGGTTGTCGCCCAAGGCGTTCGCCGCCAGGCCGAGCTCGGTCGCGCCGAGCTCGAGGTCGTCCAGATAGGACGATTCCGGGTAGTAGCCGTGCGGGTAGGCCGAGACGATGCTGACGCCGCCGGTGTCGGCCAGGGCGTAGATCGACGCCGCGGTCGACAGGTACTGGGTGGCCTTGCTCTTGTCGCTGGTCGCCAGGTTCTGCGCCGCCACCGCGAACGCCGCCGCGACCCGGCCGGCCAGGTTCGGGCTGATCTTCGCGCCGGCCTTGTTGGCCGCGAACACCGGGCGGTTCTTGATGTAGTAGTTCTCGTCGCCCACCTTGACGCTCAGCTTGTCGTCGGCCTCGGGCAGCCGCCAGACGTCGTGGTCGCCGGCGAAGTTCTCCTTGCTGCTGCCGCCGCCCACGCCGACCTGCGCGTAGAGCACGCCGGTCTTGGCGTCCCACATCTTGCTCAGGAAGTCCAGGCCGTACCGGGCTTCCGCGCCCAGCGAGGCGCTCGGCCGGACCCGCTGCGAGAGCAGCAGGTTGGTCACCGCGTACGAGGTCGTGACGGTGAACTTGAGGAAGTCGCCGGCGTCGAACCAGCCGCCGGACGCGTCGATCGTGACGCCGGTCCTGGCCATCTTGCTGCTGATCGTGTCGTCGCCGGTGAAGGTGGGCACGGCGTAGACCGAGGCGGTCCGGTCGGCCAGGTGGCTGGGCTTGCGGTTGAGCACGCCCGGGATGACGTCCGCGCCGTCCCGCTGGACCTGGAAGAACTTGACCACGTCGTCGGCGATCGGCGAGAACAGGGCGTTGGCGCTGTCCACCTTGAACGACGGGGAGACCGTGCTGCCGACCTTGATCTGGTAGCTGCCGGCGGTCTTCAGCGCCGAGATGTCGATCGGGTAGACGGCGCTGTAGGCCGAGCTCCACTGCCCGGTGCTGGCACCCACTTTCCCGGTCAGCACCGACTTGCCGGCGGCGTCGGTGACCGTGAAGGCCGCGCCCGCGTTCGACGTGGTGCCCATCAGGTACGCGGCCTTGGTCTCGCCGGCCGCGTAGCCGACCTGGTCCACCCGGATCTGGGCGGTCGTCGCCGCCGCGGCGGGGACGGCGAAGCTCACCGAGGCGATCGCGGCCAGGGTCGCGATCGCCGCTGTTCCAACTCTCATGGGGTCCTCCGGTGCAGGGGCCGGCGGCGGCGGGAGCCCAAAACAGTAAATAAAGTTTCCTAATTTGTTGGCATGAAAGCTACGTCACAGTCAAGCTCGGGGTCAAGAGGATCTACCGGACAAAACCCCACTGAATCGAGCCGGCCTCCGCGCCGGCTTTCGCCACATGCGCTTCCCACTTGCGCTCAGGTGCCACATGGGAAGCGCATGTGGCGAGACCACCTCACCAGCGCTCGGGGGGTTCGGCGAAGGCTTTGCCGAGCTCGCGGGACAGGGCCATGGCGCGGCGGGCCCAGGTGTGGGTGGCGCCGGCGAGGCCGCAGGCCGGGGTCGGCACGGCGCGCTCGGTCAGCAGGGTGCGGGCGAAGCCGAGCTTGTCGACGAGGTCGAAGGCGGGCTGGGCGAGGGCCTTCAACCCGACCGGCTGGGCCGGATCCACCGTGGGCACGAGGCCGAGCAGCAACACCGCGCCGTCGTCCCAGGTCTCGCCGATCTGGTCGAGGACCTCGGCCGAGGCGTTGCGCAGCAGCGTGAGATCGAAGGCGAGGGCGTCCGCACCAGCCGACCGCAGCAGGGACAGCGGGGGCTTGTCGGCGCAGCAGTGCACGATCACGGGCTGGCCGGTGGCCCGACGGGCGGCCTCGACGACGGACCCCAGGAGCTCCCGGGCCTCCGGCTCTGGCACGGGATTGACGTAACCGAGCTTGGAGGGAGTGGGCAGCAGACCCCGCAGCACGGACGGCAGCATGGGCTCGTCCAGTTGCACCACAACGGATGCGCCCGTTCGCTTGGCCACCTCGGCAACGTGCGCGGCGAGGCCCTCGGAGAGCGAGGCGGCGAACTCACGAAGTGCGCCCGGATCGGTGAGGACCCGGTGGCCGCGCTGGAGCTCGATCAACGACGTGAGCGTCCACGGGCCGGTGACCTGCACCTTCACCACCGACGGCTTGACGTTCTCGACGGCGTCCTGGAAGGCGTCGAGATCGAAGCGCATCAGGTCGACGGCCCGGCGGTGGTCGTGGCCGGGCCGGGCGGCGACCCGGTAGCCGGAGGGCACGACCTCGACGGCGATGTCCACGAGCAGGCCGGCGGTGCGGCCGATCATGTCCGCGCCGACCCCGCGGGCCGGCAGTTCGGCCAGGTGGGGCAGGTCGGGCAGCTCGCCGGCGACGACGCGGTTGGCCTCGCCGGGATCGGTTCCGGGCAGCGACCCGATACCGGTCGCGACGGCCGGTGCCCAGGATGTCTTCTCCACAGTCGGCAATCCTTCGTCATTGGGTGAACTACTCGAAAAAGGTCTAGACCCATTGACCTTGTGGTCTAGGCCACTTACGGTCGGTAGGCGACGTGAACCCACCGGGCCACTCGCCGCGTAGAGCGGAGGGTCGCCCCCAGTGGGCGACAGCCGTGGTGTGGGGGCGTGACGCGCCCTCGCCCCCACACCACCCCGCTGCGCGCGCATAACTCTCCGCTCCCCTGCCGCAGAGAGGCCTCAACCATGCGCACCTCCGCTCTGCTCGCCGCCCTGATCATCACCGCCGGCACGGTCGCGGCCGCCCCGGCATCGGCGGCGACCACCTTCCCGGCATGTCAGCACTTCTACACGGGAACGATCCCCGATCGCCCGGTGACCGGCGGACACGGCCCCGGCACCCTGGTCCCACCGGTCGACGTCAGCGGCCGACTGCCCGCCCCGTCGGGCGTCAGCGGCGGCGTGTCCGGCAGCACCGTCACCTTCACGTTCAAGCGGGTGGCCGGCGCGGTCGCCTACCGGGCGTTCCGCAACGGCCAGGCCCTGCAGTGGATCAGCGACTGGGGTCAGCCGACGCTGACGGTGACCGACAACAGCCCGTGCCAGAACGCGAACTACCAGCTCTACGCCATGAGCGACGCCTCGGGCTCGGAGCCGTCGATCGGCCAGGTCTCCACCTCCTACCGGGTCGGGTCGGACGGCAAGCTGGCGGCGTGGGCGCTGCCCAAGGGCACGGTCCTCAACTACCGCGTGACCTCGTACAACGACACCGGTCAGACCGCTTTGGGCTACAACGCCGGCCCGGGCTTCTGCGCGGTCGACGCCCGGAACATCCCGTGGGGCACCAGGTTCACCGTCCCCGGTTACGGCAACTGCTACGCGGCCGACATCGGCAGCTGGATCAAGGACGACATCGTGGACGTGTGGCTGCCGGGCAGTCAGGCCAACGACTGGGGCATCCAGCGACTGAACCTGGTGGTGAGCTGACATGCGCGCCGCGATCGCACTGCTCGCCGCCCTGCCGGTGGCCGGCCTGCTCGTCGCCGCCGGCCTGACCGAGGCGGCCACCACGCCGTCCGCGGTGATCTCCACCGACTCCGCCTGGGGCTCCGGCTACCAGGACAAGGTGACGATCACCGCCGGCAGCTCGGCCATCACCAGCTGGCAGGTCGAGTTCGACCTGCCGGCGGGGTCGAGCATGGGCTCGTACTGGGACGCCGTGAACGCGCCCAGCGGGCAGCACCAGGTGTTCACCAACCGCGAGTACAACGGCTCGTTGGCCGCCGGGGCCAGCACCACGTTCGGCTTCCTGGTCAGCGGCTCGGGCCAGCCGGTCAACTGCAAGATCAACGGCCAGCCGTGCGCCGGCGGCAGCACGCCGCCGCCGACGAC
>DATJJB010000506.1:0-16934 GCA_035492655.1 Kutzneria sp.
CGGCGGCGGGACTGCTCCTCGAAAAACGCGTGATCCTCGTACGGCACGCCGAGCAGCTCGCAGATCACCATCGACGGCACCGGCAGCGCGAAGTCGGCCAGCAGGTCGGCCGGCGGCCCGGCGGCGATCATGGCGTCCAGCCGCTCGGTCACGATGTGCTCGATCTTCGGCCGTAGCGCGGCGATCTTGCGCACGGTGAAGGACGGGATCACCATGCGGCGTAGCCGACTGTGCACGGGCGGGTCGTTGGTGATCAGCGTCGCGGTCAGGTTGCCCGGGCGCGAGGACGCCGGGATCGGCACCGGCATCGGGAAGTTGTCGCGGCTGCGGTCCGACGACACGCGCGGGTCGGACAGCAGCGCGCGGGCCTCGGCGTGGCCGGTGATCAGCCAGGGCGTGGTGCCGTCGAACAGCCGCACCCGGGCCACCGGGCCGCGCTCGCGCAGCTCCGAGGCCCCGTCCGGCGGGTCGAACGGGCAGGACCTGGTCGCGGTGAAGTCCGGGATGGTCTCGGTCATGACGGTGTCCCCCACTGCAAGAAACGGATCGTATCTTCAATTCGAGGCTAGACTCCTGTCCGAAGAAACGCAACGGATCTAATCGGGGAGTGTCATGGCCGGCTTCCGGCGACGCGGCGAGGAGCTGGAGCACGCCCTGCTCACGGCCGCGTGGGCCGAGCTGCTCGACGTCGGCTATCCCAGGATGACCATCGAGAACGTCGCCGCGCGGGCCGGCACCAGCAAGCCGGTGATCTACCGGCGCTGGCCGACCAAGGCCAAGCTGGTCATCGCCGCCCTCGCGCACAACCTGCCGCTGGACGAGTCCGAGATCGACACCGGCTCGCTGCGCGGCGACCTCATCGAGCTCGTCGGCCACGGCGTCAAACGCTTCGTCCGCATGCCCGGCGACACCCTGCCCGGCCTCATCACCGAGACCTTCCGCGAGCCCGAGGTCTTCGACGAGCTGCGCAGCCGGCTGCGCACCGGCGAGGTCGTCGAGCTCATCCGCCCCCTGCTCACCCGCGCCGTAGCCCGCGGCGAGCTGCGCACCGACCAGTGCGGCGACCGCGTGCTACGGGTGCCCTTCGACCTCCTGCGCAGCGAAACCCTGCTCTACGGCGTCATGGTCGACGACGCCGCCATCACCGCCATCGTCGACGACATCGTGCTGCCCCTGTTCCGCTTCCACTGCGGTACCCCAGCCTGACGTTCGGCTGATCTCGTCGACGATTCGGGGCCACAGCTCGCGCGGCAGGTCGTGCCCCATACCCGGAAAAGTCACCAGCCGCGCGCCCGGCACGGCCTTTGCCGTCTCGCGGCCGGCCCTGGGCCTGACCACCGAGTCCTCCTCGCCATGCAGGACGAGCGTGGGCACGGTGAGCTTGCCGAGGCGCTTGCGAAGGTCGCCGGTCCTCAGCAAGGCCTTGGCCAATCGCTTGTCGCCGTCCGGATTGACGTACGGGAAGGCGAGCCGGGCGGCGTCACGCCAGTGATCCTCGTCCACCGGATAAACCGTGGAGCCGGCGATCCGCCACACGTCCACCCACATCTGGCCGTACTCCTCGGCCGTGGTCAACCGGCGTCGCATCACCCGGAACACGCGCCAAGCGGTGGTCAGTCCCGGCCCGGTGATCCATGGCCGGACCACTGGGCCGGAGTTCAACGAAACGAGGCAGTGCACGCGGTCCGGGTGTCGCAGTGCGGCTACCTTGGCCCAGAAGCCACCCTCCGACCAGCCGAGGAGAGTCGCTGCCGACCAGCCCAGGTCGTCGAGAACGGCCACGATGTCGTCGGCCACGTCGTCCCCGGTGAAGTCGTGCCTGCTCGGGTCCGTCGATCTGCCGGTGCCGCGGTTGTCCATTCGGGCTACTCGGAAGCCTTTGTGCACGAGGGCCGTGCAGAAATCGGCCGGCCACATCACCATCTGGCCGGCGGCTCCGCCGAGCAGCAGGATCGGTCGCCCTTCGGCGCCGAAGGTCTCGTAGGCGAGTGTCACGTCCCCGTTCGTCGTCGTTTTTACCATG
Source organism: Kutzneria sp. (assembly GCA_035492655.1). Classification (GTDB taxonomy): domain Bacteria; phylum Actinomycetota; class Actinomycetes; order Mycobacteriales; family Pseudonocardiaceae; genus Kutzneria. The sequence goes on from DATJJB010000506.1 coordinate 2,024, forward strand.
CGCTGCATGGTAACAGTTTTGGCAATGCGTTGTATTGTTAACGGGTGCCGAAGATCGTGGATCACCAGCTGCGCCGTCGGCAGATCGCCGAAGCACTGTGGCGGATCACCCGTCGAGATGGCTGGGACGCCATCACCCTGCGCGGCGTCGCCGCCGAGGCCGGCGTGTCAATGGGGTTGGTGCAGCACTACTTCGGCAGCAAGGACGACATGCTGCGGTTCGCGCTGGAGATCATCATCGAGGAGGTCCGGGATGAGATCGGGAAAGTCGTGGCCGCGCTGCCCGAACCGCACACCCCGCGCCAACTCGTCACCGCCGTCATGATCGAACTCGTGCCACGGCCCGACGAACGGCCGCACGAGGCCGAGACCGCGGCCATCTTCATGCGCCGTTACCAGCTCCGCCCGGAAAGCCTCGCCCAACTCGGCGCGGGCACCCCTTCGCTGTCCGCCATGATCGCCGACCAACTCCGCCTCGCCGGCGTCGCCGACCCCGACCTCGCCGCCGGCAGTCTCATCGCCCTGCTCGACGGCCTCATCCTCGCCGTCGTCACCGGCCAGCAGACCAGCGCCGCCGCCCGCGCCATCATGGCCGCCCAGCTGGACCACGTCTTCCACTGAAGGGCATGCCAGCCGATGCCGGGGTCAGGTGGCGTCGTGGCGCAGGGCGGCGGCCAGCCATTCCTGCACCGTCGTGGTCCGTTCGGGATCAGGCTGGGGCGTGCCGTTGATCGTCGCCACCAGGGTGCCGTACCTGGTGATCAGGTTCAGCCCGGTCATCCTGGCCCGGACCTCGGCCGCCCGGTCCCGGTCGAAGTCGACCATGCTGCGCCGGGACTTGTCGGCATCGTGCCGCCCGGTCATGGTGGCGAGCATTTCGGCGCGGTGGGCGGCCGTGCGCTCGGCGATGTCCCGGGCCTGCGGCGAATCCGTGGGCACACCGGCCTGCTGCGCTGCCTGTGCTTCCAGGAAGAGCTGCCGCTGCCGCTCGGCATGCGCCATCATCTCCGGCGAGGTCATCAGCTTGCCCTGCTCGGTGCCGAAGATCCGGTGCAGGTGATCGCGCAGCGCCGTGCGGAACTGGTCGTCCTGCACGATCTCGGCCAGTTCTATCCAGGCCTCGAGCTGCTCGGTGGTGGGCTCGTCGGGCAGGTGCGGCCGCCGGTCGCGCAGCCGCTCGACGTAGCCGGGATGGACGTCGAGGCCGTCGGTCACGAAGTCCCAGAACCGGCTGATGAGCTGGTCGCGATCGTCGTCGGACATCGACGCGAGCTTGTGCATCAGGCTCACCTGCTCCGTTGTGGTGTGTTGCCGGACGATGGTCCGCAGCACCGCGCGGCGGGCCCGGAACTGGCGCAGTTGGTCCTCGACCAGTCGCAGATGCGCGACGGCCAGGTCGTGCAGGGTGGCCGGCGCGGCCAACACCCGGCGGATGTCGTCCAGACCGGCGCCGAGGTCACGCAGGGTGCGCACGAGTTCGAGGCGGGCGATGGCGTGCACGTCGTACAGCCGGAAGCCGCCCTCGGTGTGGCCGGTGGGCGTGACGACGCCCTCGTCGGCGTAGAACCTGATCGCGCTGACGCTCAGACCGGTGCGGCGGGCGACGTCCCCGATGGGATAGAGCTCTTTCACACCAGCCACTATGGGATCTCAAGCGGGTTGAGAGTCAAGTTCGGGTCAGGGTGAACGACGAGAGGCCGGCCGCGTTCTCCACCGAATACCGGTCAGTGGCGGTGTTCCAGCCCGGTGTGGCCAGCGTCGTGGCGCCCGCGATGCCGGTGTGCACCGTGCCGTCGATGGTCGCCTCCCCGGCGCCGCCGGCGAACAGCACCCGGGCCTGCACCTGATCGGGCAGTCGGACGTCGAAGCTGGACGCGCCGCCGGTCATCCGGATCGGCACGGTGCCCCGCGGCGGTGGCAGCACCGCGGTGATCCGGCCGGCGCCGGCACCAAGGTCGAGTTCGGCCAGCCGGCCGCCGGACAGATCGATGTTCTCCTCGGTGGCTCCGCCGTCCAACGCGATCCGCCACGACACGGCGGAGTTCAGGTCGATGACCACGTCGCCCGGCCCGCCCGCCCGAACCGACACCCGCAGCACGTCGCCCCGCACCTCGACCTGCGTCGGATCCTGGGCCCGGTACAGCGCGGTGTCGAGGTTCGCCGACCGCACGAGCACCGAGCTCGCGCCGCCGACCACGTCCAGTTCCGCGGTGTGCCGGCCGGCCACGCTCACGGGTTGCGCTCCGATCGGACGCAGCGCCGTCTGGCTGGAGCAACCCGCGAGCAGCAGGCACACCGGAATGAGCAGACTCTTCCGCACCAACGGTGACTGCCCGCACGACTTCGGCGGCAAACCACGGACGCGCCGCTCGTGTCGGTCAGCGGTTCATCAGCGCGAAGACACCCCAGCCGAGGTATTCCCGTTGGTACCTGGCGTACTGCGCCGGCGCGGTGGCCAGTTCCACGCGCATCCGGTCGGCCAGCTCGTCGTCGGGATCGGTGTCCAGCCAGCGGCGGATGGTGAGCCACTGGGCCGCGACACAGCGATCCCCACTGTCCTGGTCGGCGAGGACCATCTCGACGACGTCGCAACCGAGATCCCCGAACTGGGCCAGCAGGTCCGGCAGCGGGTGGAAATCGTCTTTCCCGTTGGCGTGACAGGCTTCGACCGTGACCTGGTCCGGCGGTTCCCGGCGCCAGTACGGTTCACCGATCAGCATGATGCCGCCGGGACGCAGGCTGCGCCGCAGCAGTTCCACCGTGCCGGCGACGCCACCGCCGATCCAGGTGGCGCCGACGCATGCCGCGATGTCCACCGGGTCGTCGGCCACATGGTTCGACGCGTCGCCGTGAATGAACGTGACCTGCTCGGCCACGTCCAACTCGATCGCCCGTGCCTCGGCTCCGGCCAGGAACACCGTGCTGATGTCCACACCGGTTCCGGTGATGTGGTGAGCACGGGCCCAGGTGCACAGCATCTCGCCCGAGCCGCAGGCCAGATCGAGCATTCGGGCGCCGGGTGCGAGGTTCGACGCCTGGCCGAGCGTAGCCAGTTTCTCGCTGCTGAAAGGGTTATGGATGCGATGACCGCGCTCACGGATGGCAAAGCTGCGAGGAAGATCCACTGCTGGAGGTTGGACGCGCCGCGCGTCCGCGTCGACCGGTTATCCCGGGCATGGCTGCGTCCCGGTCAATGGACTATGCGGTACCGCAGATGCGTGACGTCGCGGCCTTCGAGCCGCCGCACGGGCTCCAGTTCGACGTGACCGAGTCCGATCGGCTCGAACAGCCGCCGTCCGCCACCCAGCAGCACGGGAATGAGGTGCAGTTCGAGTTCGTCGAGCTGACCGGCCGCCAGCAGAGCCTGTGCCGCACCGGCGCCATGGACCAGCACGGCTCGATCTCCCGCCGCTGCTCGGGCCTCGTCGGCGCACGCGTTGATGTCGGTGTAGAACTTCGCGCTGCCCGGTGGCTCGTCGGCCGGGTCGACGTGGTGGGTGAGCACGTGGATCGGCACACCGTCGTGGTGGTCGCCGTTCCATCGCTTGGCCAGCTCGAAGGTGCGGCGTCCGGCGATCACGGCGCCGGTCGCCGAGGCCTCGGCGTAGACCTGCCCGTTGACGCCCTCGGACATCCGGTCGTCGAGCCAGTTGAACAGCCGCCAGCCGTCGCGACCGAGTTCCTGGCCCGGCCGGTCGTCCGGCCCGGTGATGTACCCGTCGACCGACATGGACATGTAGAGCCGCAGTGGTGCCCTGTTCATCGCTGATCCCCTTCCGTCACCCAGGCGTCGAACGGGAGTTGCCGCGATCGACACGTCGCGCGGAGCGGATTTTCGAGGGGGTCAGGGGCGGGTGAGGGTGTCGATGATGCCTTCGCAGGTGCGGACGACGGTCTTGGCGGCGGCGGTCTGGGTCCGGCGCCACACGGGGTTGCCGGCGTAGGCCTGCCAGCGGTCGAGGACGGCGAGGGCGAGCTTGAGCATGTTGTCGCTGTCCTCGACGCCGAGGCGGGCGGCGGGGCTGGTGCCGGCGCGGCCGAGCAGTTGCTCGGCCTCGGCGGCGATCTCGCTGGGGAGCTCGACACGCCCGGTCTGGAGGGCGGCCAACAGCCGGAGCTCGGCGAAGTCCTGGGTGCTGACCTGGATCCGCTCGACCTCGGCCAGCAGACCGCGGGTGTCGGGGCGAGGCTCGGCGCGGAGCACGGTCTCGACGGCGACGATGGCCGACCGGGCCTTCAACACCGGTGCGCGTTCGGTGAAGTGGCGACGGATGGCCGACCGGAGGTCGTTCAACCCGCTGCGCTGCACCAGCTCCGCGGCCAACCGGCTGGGATCGCCGTAGCCCCGCCGGACCAGGGTGGTGCACAGGCGAACGCCGAACAGTCCGAAGCGTTCCAGCAAACCCTGGCGCAGCACGACATCGTCGAGCGCTGGGTTCATGAAACGGTCGGTGGACAGCAGCAGCTCGTCGAGTTCCTCGCGGGGCAGCGCGGCCAGCGCGACCAGGGCGTCGAACTCGGCGTCGGTCAGGGTGCGGCCGGCGACGGCGAGAAGTCCGGCCACGGCAACGACATCCTGGCAGAGCTGGCCGAGCTCGGGCTCGGCCCGCAGCCGCCGGGCGATCATCTTGGCCGAGGTCATGGCGTCGACCCGGCCGCCGCCGAGCTCGTCGGCGCGGGCCAGCACGACGATCGTGTTGACCGGAATGGGATTGCCCGACAGCGCCGAGCGATCCTCGGCCCGGACGGGTCCGGTCAAATGCAGCACGGCGTCCACATCGGACGTGTGCCCCTCGATGAAGTCGTCCTCGTCCAGCGCGTCGAGCAGCGTCGACTTGCCGGCCTTTGACCGGCCGGTGACGCCGACCCGCAACGGCTCGTCGAACAGCTGTCGTTGCTGCGTAAGGAAATGAGTCGCCTTGTTGCTGCCGCGGTAGAGCCGCAGTGCCCACTCGAGCATGGCCCGGGTGTCCTCGGTGAGCAGCTCCTGGGTGATCACTGCGTGATCGCCAGTGCCTGGGCGCGCTGCCGGAGCGCCACCAACGTGTTGATCTCCTCCGTGATGGACTGGTTGCGCTGGTTGCGGGCCACGATGTCGGCGTTGGCCAGCTCGCGGGCCCGCCGGATGGAGTCGCTCAGCGCGTCCTGCAACTGCTCGGCCTGGTCGGTGAAGTGCTCCCGCAGCCGCCGCTGCACCTGTCGCAGCGCGTCCCGGCTGTGCTTGCCCACCTGGAACACCAGCTCGTCGACATGCCGCTGCACAGCCGTTTTCGCCACCGCCTGCCGCCGTTTGAGCTGGGCGTCCCGCTCTTCCTTCAACGTCTTCGCACCCATCACCGCGCCGGCGCCGACCGACACGAAGTTCACCAGCGGCATGCCCATCAAGCTGGTCAGCAGGCCGAACATCAGCATGCCGCTGTACGAGCCGCGCAGGCCGGTGATCACCTTGTTGGCGATGCCCGGCGGGGCCAGGTCGGGCGTCAGCATGCCGCCCATCTTCTCCAGCACCCGGGCCGGATCCCGCAGGCCGAGATCGGGCAGCGTGCCGCGGCTCTCCTCGTCGAACTGCTCGGCGATCCGCTGGGCCAGCCAGTGCGTGCGCTCCACGGTCCAGTCGTAGTTGCGCAGCACGGCATCGGTCAGCTTGTCGGCCAGCCAGTCGCAGAACTGCTCCCACGTCCTGGCCGGATCGGCCTTGTCGAAGGCCTGATCGGTGTGCCGCAGGATGATCCGCGTCCGTTCACGGAGATCGTGGTCCACATCGGACATCAGGTCGGCCATGCCGTCCATCAACATGTTCTGCCACCGGGAGGACTGCCGCCGCAGCAGCTCGGCCGCGCGCTGGGCATGCTCGAGACCGGCCAGTGAGGTCGGGTCCTGTGTGGACAGTTCGGCCCGCAGCCCCAGCGACACCTGCTCGGTCACGGCCAGGATCGCCTCGGACGCCGACCGTCGGGCCAGCAGCCCGGCCTGCGCCTTCACGGTGTTCTCCAGATATCCCACCAGGGCGGGAAAACCGGATTCGGCGTTGACATCCTGGTTGCTGGTCAGCAGAGCCCGCTCGCGCAGCACGGAAGACACGGCCACCAACGGAATCGCCAGCCCGGCCTCGGCGAGCAGCATCCGGTTGCGTTCGAGATGCGAGCGCCACCGCGGGCTCATGTCGGTTTTGGTCAGCACGCCCAACACGTTGGGGCAGATGGTGGTGGCGAACCGGAGGAACTGGAGCTCGGCCGGGGACAGCTCGGTCAGCGAGTCGGTCACCGCCAGCACGGCGTCGGCCTCGGCCAGCTCGGCCAGCGTGCGACTGGTGTGCTCGGACCGTAAGCCGTCGACGCCAGGGGTGTCCACGATGACCAGCCCACCGGACAGCACCGCCCGTGGCACCCCGACCTCGGCCCGGACCACCTGCCCGCCGCTGATCTCCTGGGCGATCCGCTCGATCTCCACCGGCTCCAGCCGCTGCTGCCCGGGCCGCACCACGGCCGCCCACGACTGCTCGGCGTGCCGGATGACCGCGGGCGCGGCGCTGGCCACGTCGTCGGCGACCGGGCACACCGAGGTGCCCAGCAGGGCGTTGACCAGGTGGCTCTTGCCCTGCTTGAGACCACCGACCACGACGACCCGGATCGCCGGGTCGGCGAGTCTGCCCCGCAGGCGGCTGAGCCTGCTGGTCAGGTCGCGCCGGCGGCCGATGGCCGGCTGCCGGAGCGCCTCGTCGATCACATCGAGGGCCGTCATGGTCATCACCCGAGAGATTGTGTCCCCTCCGAACGGGTGATGCACACCAGGCCGGGCCCACGCTGAGGGAGCGGGCCCGGCCTGGAAGCGTCAACCGGTTCTGAAAGGAGGAAGGATCAGAAACCGGGCAGGTGGTGGCCGGCGTCCAGGGTGTTGGCCACGTCGTTGACGTGCACGCCGCCCAGGTCGATGTTGCCGATGCCGCCGATGTGGTTGTTGTCGCCGATGTTCAGGTCCTTGACCGTGGCGTCGACGGCGCCGGTGACGTGCTGCAGCGCCTGGTCGCCGTGCACCGAGGTGACGGTGTCCAGGGTGTGCGACACGTCGGCGATGTTGGTCACCGCGTGGATCGGGTCGTTGGCGATGCCGGTGACCGCGTGGATCGGGTCGGTCGTGACGTTGCCGATGCCACCGATGTGCGAGGTGAGGCCGGTGACGGTCTTGGACAGGCCGTCAACGTCCACGCCGTGCACCGCGGAGGTCACGTGGCCGGAGGCGTCGGCGACGACCTTGCCGGCGACCGGGACGTTGCCCGCGACACCGGCGACGGTGTGCGTGGTGGTGTCGAGCGTCTTGGTGACGTCGACGTCGGACGCCGCGCTGGTGACGGTGTTGACCAGGGTGTCGACACCGGGAACGGCCGGGATGCCGCCGTGGCCGGCGACGACCGGAACCACCTGGGAGGCGTTCTGCTGGAGCTGGGTCAGCGCGCGGGCCGGGTCGTTGACGGTGCCGCGCAGGTCGCCGACCAGGACGGTCGGGTCGGTCACGTTCGGCACCAGGCCGTCGACACCCGGCACGGCCGGCAACGGCACCAGGCCGGTCACGCCGTCCAGCGGGAGGGTGGGCAGCGCGCCCAGCGGCAGGCTGTCCAGCGCGCCGTTGACCGGCAGCTCACGGCCGAGGCCGTCCAGGCCGGGCAGGCTGCCGACGGGCAGGCCGTCCAGAGCCGGGAGGGACAGGCCGTCGATGGGCAGGCTGTCGAGGCCCGGGAGGGCGTCCACACCCGGCACCGGCAGGCCGCTCAGCGGCAGCTCGCGGCCGAGGCCGTCGACCGGCAGGGCCGGCACGGCGACGGGGACGACGGTGGTCAGGTGCTGCAGGGTGGCGATGGCGTCGGCGCCCGGAAGCCCGTTGACCGGCAGGCCGGGGACGGCGCCGCCCAGCGTCTGCTCGAAGGCCTCGACCACGTGGGTCGGCGCCATGTCGAGCACGAGGGGCAGGATCTCGTGCACGTCGGCGGCGGTGATGTCGCCGAGGCCAGCGGACTGCAGAACACCCGTCGGGTCGGCGGCGAACAGCTCACGGGTGGGAGCGTCGCTCAGCAGACCAAGGGTGAACTCGTGCAGCGTCTGGGCCATGGGGTGGTGCTCCTGACTTCGATCGGGGGACTTGACGGGGATGATCACGGTGTGAGCCGTGATGGAGACGAACCGTAGGGTCTGGCGGCCCGTACGCCATCCGGGATCACTCCCAGTCCTGCCCGCCGAGCACTAGGGATCGAGCCCGGATCCCGACCTGGGGCACTAGGGAACCCCCTTCGTTACGGGACCAGATCACGAATGGGTTACCTTTGCCCCCACCACCTCAGCCCTGGCCGCTGCGCCTCGTGGAGGAACACTTGCCGTACACGCTAGGGATCGATGTCGGCGCCAGCCGCGCCGCCGCCGCGATCACCCGGCTCGACGGACCACACCGGGGTGCCCCGCACCCGGTGTCGCCGGTCTCGGCCGATCCCGGCCCGTTCGTCGGGCGCATCGGCGACGACGTGCCCATCGTGCTGGGCAATCGCCAGCACAACGCACACGAGCTGATGGCGACCGGCATCGATCGCATCGTCGAGCAGGTGGCCGCGCACCACGGCGACCGGCCGGTGCGGGTCACCGTCACGCACCCGTCGACCTGGGGCCCCTACCGCATCGACCTGCTGCGGGAGGCGCTGTCCCGAGTGGGCCTGGGGGACTCGGTCCTAGTGCCCGAGCCCCTGGCCGCGGCCACCGCCGCGGCCGCCCGGCACCGCATCGACGGCCCGGCCCCGGTCGCCGTATACGACATCGGCGGCAGCTCGGTGACCGCCACCCTGCTGCGCCCGTCGCCGGGCGGGTTCGAGATCATCGGCCGCTCGGAGACCGCGGAGCACCCGGCCGGCGCCGATTTCGACGACGAACTGGTCGCCCTCGTGACAGCGGGCAGACCGGACCCGGGCGCTGCGGCCTGGGACGACCTCCAGCAGCTCCGGCAGGAATGTGTGCAGGCCAAGCACACCCTGTCGGTGGCGCCGGAGGCCGTCGTGCCGCCGCTCCAGGTCCGAGTCACCCGTGCGGAGTTCGAGGAGCTGATCAGGCCGTTGTTGCACCAGGGAGTGGACGTCTTGCTGCGAGCGCTGTCCAACGCGGGTCTCACGCCGGAGCGACTGGGCGCGGTGGTGCTCGTCGGCGGCTCGGCGCGGATCCCGCTGGTCCGGCAGGTGCTGGGGGAGCGGCTGCGCCGGCCGGTGCTGGTCGACGGCGCCCCCGAGGCGACCATCGCCGCCGGCGCCGCGCTGATGGCCTCGCGGTCGCTGCCCGAGCCGGTCAACCCGGTGGCCGAGACGGTGATCATGGCCAAGATCACTGACGAGACCGTGGTGCTGTTCCCGATGAACGACCCCGACGCCTTCGACGACGAGCCCGCGACCGAGGAGCCGCCGGCCAGACCGCCGGTGGAGACCGAGCCGCCGCAGCTCGTGCCGGCCAAGCCGGCGCTGGCCGCGGCGCCCCGTGGCCGTCGCCGTCGCCGCAAGGCCAGCCGGCGCGGCCTGGTCATCGGCGTCATCTTCCTGCTGCTGGTGGTGGCCTGCGCCTACCTCGTCCTCCAGTACTTCAGCACCCCACTAGGCGGCGGCCTGTGATGGTGCTGGAGTCCGATCTACGGCAACTGGACGAGTCGATCGCCGCCGATCCGTCCGCGCCGCGGGTGGTCGGGGTCCGTGCGCCCGGCGGCTACGGCAAGACCGCTCTGCTCACGCGGTGGGCGCAGATCTACCGCGAGGCCGGCGTGCCGGTGTACGACGGCCGGCACGAGCTGCCGGCGCGGGACGCGGCCGTGCTGGTCGACGACGCTCACCAGCTCGACGACGAGCGGTTACGCGCGCTGCGCGGGCTGGCCGCCTCGGGCAGTGCGCAGCTGGCCGTGGCCTATCGGCCGTGGCCGCGGCGGGCGGCGCTGACCGACCTGGTCGAGGCCGTGACCCGGGTACGGCCGCCGGTGCTGCTGGGGCCGCTGAGCCGGGCTCAGATCGGCGAGCGGGCCGGCCTGCTGCTCGGCGCCAAGCCGTCCGAGGACCTGGTCGACCTGGTCGGCAAGCAGACCGGCGGGGTGCCGCGGTTCGTCGACCGGCTGGTGAAGGCGGTGTCCGAGACTGCGGACTGCTCGGTGCCGGCGGCGGCCGTCGAGGGCTTCCGGTACGAGGTCGAGAACCTCGAAGCCGACGTGCGACGGGTGCTGCTGGCCACGGCGCTGGGGGCCGGCACCGATCTGCTGGTGACGCTGCTCGGGCTGGACCTGGAGGCGCTGGGCGACGCCATGGACGGCGCACGGGCCAGCGGGCTGCTCGACGAGTACGGGGTGCTGCTGCCGATAGCGCGACGGGCGTTGATCGCGTTGAGTCCGTGGGAGCGGCGGCTTTCCCTGCACCAGCGGCTGATCGAGATCCAGCTGGCCCGCAGCGGTCCGGTGTTGCCGCTGGTCCGGCCGCTGCTGGGCACTCCGGTGAGCGGCCCGCTGTTCGCTTCCGCTTTCAAGACGGCCGGTGACGAGGCCTTGGCCGAGTCGCCCGCCCTGGCGGCTCAGCTGTTCACCGCCGCGGTCGACGCCGGCGAACCCGCCCTGGCGCTGGCCGCCCGGCGGGCCGAGGCCGCCGCGTTGTCCGGGGACCTGGATTCCGGCTTACGTCTCGCTGATCAGGCGATTGCCGCCGAGGCCGCGGTTGATCGTGCGCATGGGGCCAGCGTGGCCGCCGCGGTGCTGGCGCATCGGGGGCTCCTGGGCAGTAGCACCGAGTTGTACCGCTGGGCCGGCGAGGGCTCGTCCATCCCGTTCGCGGCGTTGGGGTTGATCGGCACTGGACGTCTGGCCGAGGCCGACGAGCTGCTGTCCCGTCCCGGCGGCGGCGGCCCGCCGACCCTGTTGGCCGGGGCCGCCCGGCAGCTGGCCCAGGGGGTGCGGGAGTCGGTCGCCGGTTCGGCGACGACCGCGCTGGCCACGTTGACCAGGGCCGCTGTGCTGATCGAACCCTTGGGCCGCAACGTCCTGCTGCCCGACACACCGGCTGCCCTGGCGGCGTTGGTGGCCATGCACTGCGGCGAGTTCAGCGTGGCCGAGGCCGTGCTCCGGCGGGCCATCGACTCCGGGATGGGCGGGGCCATCGCCGTGCGGCGGCACCTGCTGCTGCGGGGTTGGACCGCCATGCTCCGTGGCGGCTTCGAGGCCGCCCGGTCCGATCTGGTCGCCGCCAGCGGGCCGATGGAGCCCCGGGACTGGCTGCTCGCCACCGGTTTGGAGATCGGACTGGCCCGCCGGGACAGCGACCTGTCGGCGCTGCGGACCGTGTGGGATCGGGCCCGGGAAGCCATCGTTCGGCACCCGGCCGACCTGTTCGCCCTGCTGCCGTTGGGGGAGCTGGCCGTCGCCGCCGGCCGACTGCACGACACCTCGCGGCTGGCCCCGCATCTGGCCCAGGCCACCGAGTTGCTGGGACAGCTCGGCAATCCGCCGCTGTGGTCGACGTCGTTGGCGTGGAGCCGGATGCACGCCGCCGTGTTGGACGAGCACCCCGAGGACGCCGCCCGGCACGCCGCCGACCTGGCTTTGCTGGCCCCCGCGCATCCGTACTCCGCCGCCGTCGCCGACGCCGCCCAGGTGTGGGTGAAGTTGCTGGCCGGCGACGTCGATCCCGTGGAGACCGAGTCGGCCGCTCGGGCTCTGGCCGCCGCTGGGTTGGTCTGGGACGGCGCTCGGTTGGCCGGCCAGGCCGCGATTCGCACTCCTGACCGTGCCGCCATGGTCGCTTTACTGGACTGCGCGCGGATCATCCAGGGCCGTCAGCAGGAGCCCCAGCAGGAGGCGCCGCTGGCCACCGACAACGCCACGACGTTGTCCGAGCGGGAGCGCGAGGTCGCCGAGCTGGTGGTCAGCGGGCTCACGTACAAGCAGATCGGGGAGAAGCTGTTCATCTCCGCGAAGACCGTGGAGTACCACGTGGCCCGGATGCGGCAGCGGCTCGGCAGCGACACCCGCAGCGACCTGCTCAATCAGCTGCGGGGTCTGCTGGGGCCTCGTCCCGTGTAGCGGCGGTCTTCTCGGCGCCCCGGCGACGGAAGAACTTGAAGCCGGGGATGCCGACGATCGCCTGCCGCACGTCCCGCGTCACCTTGAGCAGCTCCGTCACGTCCGGGCCGACCCGGTCCAGGGTGCTCAGGATGGGCAGGATGTTGGTGATGAGGTGCTCGGTCAGCTGCGGCAGCTCGTCGACCAGCCGGATCGCCGCGTCGACCTCCTCGTCGGACAGCTCCGTGACGAAGCGGCCGGCCAGCGGGGCCGCGCGCAGCGCGATCGGCTCGTAGACGCGGATCAGCTCGTTGGCGATGCCGGCCGTGCTTTCGGCCAGCGCGACCACCGCCGCCGCCTCCGCGCTGACCCGGGCCGCCCCGCCGACGACCTCGTTGGCCCGGCCGCTGACGTGCTCGGCCACCGCCACCACCCCGGACGCCTGCCGGCTCACCTGCTCCGCCACCGCGATCACGCCCGAGGCCTGGCCGCTGATCTTCGCCGCGTCGACCACCACCACCCCTGCCGAGGCCGCGATGCCCTCCACCTCGGCCACCAGCCGCTCAGCCCGCTCGACCACTTCCGTGATCCGCTCCACCAGCGTCTCCGCCGCCCCCACCAGCCCGATCAGCCGCGCCGGCAGCGACACCAGCGCCACCGTCGTGTCGATGGCGGCCACGGTGACCGCCTTCGCGAGTCCGATGATCGGCAAGGCCATACGCTCCACTCTGCCCTGCTCGCGCCCGCGGTGCGAGCGAAACGCCCACTCCGGTCGAGCGGTCTTGCGCCCGAACACCCTCCCGTCCTCGGATCTCGGCTCTCTGCCCCGGGTCCCCGGCCCGCCTTCGCCCCAGCCCTCAGCCTCCGCCTTTGTCCGCCCTCGGCCCGCGCGGCTTGTCCTGCCGTCCTCGCCATCCCGCTCGTCCGCGCGAAACCGGGGCGGCAAACGTTTGCCTCCTGTTGAATGCTGACCATGGGGTGCACGACACTGACCGTGACCGAGCTTCGGCTGCCCGCCGCGGCCCTCGGACCGGAGAACCCGCTGCCCGTGCTGGGTGAGGACCGGGCGAAGGTGCTGCCCTGCCTCCTCCAGGACGGCTACGGGCGGTCACTGGTCGAGACCGACCTGCCGGCGGTGGTGCTGGAGAACGACTACCTGCGGGCGACCGTGCTGCCCGGGCTCGGCGGCCGGCTGTACTCGCTCGTGCACAAGCCGACCGGCCGCGACCTGCTGTTCCGCAACCCGGTGTGCCAGCCGGCCAACCTCGCGCTGCGCAACGCGTGGTTCGCCGGCGGCGTGGAGTGGAACCTTGGCAGCACCGGGCACACCACGATGACCTGCGCGCCGATGTACGCCGGGTCCGTGGCAGGACCCGACGGCTCGCCCGTGCTGCGGCTGTGGGAGTGGGAGCGAACCCGCAACCTCGTGTACCAGGTGGACCTGTGGCTGCCGCCGGACTCGGAGTTCCTGTACGTCGGCGTGCGGATCCGGAACCCTTGGCCGCACGAGGTTCCCGCGTACTGGTGGTCGAATGCCGCGGTTCCCCGCACCGACGACACCCGGATCCTGGTGCCGGCTTCGGAAGGCTGGCATTACGGGTACACGCAGCAACTGTCCCGTGTGGACGCTTCCTTCGTGACGGTGGCCGACCGTGACGCCGCCGACCTGTTCTACGACATTCCCGCCGACAGTCCACCGTGGATCGCCGCCGTCGACTCGTCCGGCTTCGGGCTGATGCAGGCGTCGACGGATCGCTTGCGTGGCCGGAAGTTGTTCGTGTGGGGCACCAACCCGGGCGGCCGGCGGTGGCAGTCGTGGTTGGCCCCCGGGACCGATGGTTACCTCGAGATCCAGGCCGGCTTGGCCCCGACGCAGTTCGAGTACGTGCCGATGCCGGGTGAGGCGTCGTGGGACTGGCTGGAGGCCTACGGCCCGTACGGTGATTTCCCTGCGCTGCCACTGGATTTGTGGCGCTCGATCGCCGACGACGAGCCGGAGCGGCTGTTCTCCGGCTCTGGCTGGGGTGCGTTGGAGCTGCTGCGCACCGGCACGGATCCGTTGCCCGGCACGCCTTTTGACTCCCTCGGCGACGCCCAGGCTCCGTGGCTGGCCCTGCTGGACGGGGCCATGCCCGTCGGTGATCCCCTGTCGGCACCTGGATGCACTTTGGTGGCTTGGCATTCGCTGCTGGAGGCTGCCCCGGAGTCATGGATTTCCCTGTATCACTTGGGTGTTGCTCGCTGGTACGACGGCGACACCCTCGGTGCCGAGTCCGCGTGGGAACAGTCGTTGGCGTTGGCCGAATCGCCATGGTCGTTGCGCGCCTTGGCTTTTGCTCGACCGGACCAGGCTGCCGGCTTGCTGCTCCGGGCCGTCGAACTCGCCCCTGCCGTGCCCGGTCTCGCCATCGAGGCCCTGGAGGCGCTCCTTGCCGCCGGCTCGGCGTCGGAGGCGGCCTCCGTGCTCGCTTCCCTGCCCGGTTCCGTTGCCACGCTCGGCCGTCTGCGCCTGTTGGATGCCCGTATCCGCCACGCCCTCGGCGATGTCGCCGGCGCGCGTGCCGTCTTCGACGCCGGTTTCGAGGTGCCGGACCTTCGCGAAGGCGAGGAGATCCTCACCGAGACCTGGCGTCTGATCGCCGGCGACGAGCCCGTGCCCGCCGCGTACGACTTCCGAATGGTCACCGACGCGCTGCGGGAAGGCTGACACCGGAGCACCCTCGAGGCATGCGATGTGTTGTCTTCGGCGCCACCGGCTACATCGGCGGCCGGGTCGTCCCGGCCCTGCTGGACGCCGGCCACCAGGTCAGGGTCGTTGCCCGCACGCCGGACAAGCTCGACGAGGCCGCGTGGCGGGACCGGGT
>DATJJB010000507.1:0-2310 GCA_035492655.1 Kutzneria sp.
CCCCCAGTGGTCGGTCCTGCCCGGCGACCCCGGCGCCGACAACCAGTTCAGCGACTTCGCCGTCTACACCCGCGGGGCGCTGGCCCTGCACGCCCTGCGCACCGCCGTCGGCGACGACTCCTTCTTCGCCATCCTCAAGGCCTGGGTCGCCTCGCGGCAGTACAGCGACGCCACCATCGACCAGTTCATCGGCATCGCCGAGAAGGTCTCCGGCAAGCCCCTGCACGACCTGTTCCAGCAGTGGATCTTCACCCCGGCCCGTCCCGCCCTGGCCGGCTCCTTCGCTGCCCACACCACCCCGGTCAAGCCCAAGTCCGTGACCGAGATCGACCGCACCCAGGCCCTGCTGGCCTCTACTAAGCACTGATGTCCGACCCGACTGCGCTCGTCCGGCTGCTGGCCGGACGAGCGCTGTTGTCAACAGGTTGTCCACAGATACCGGGGTTGTCCACAGGGTTGTCCACAGCCTGATCCACAAGCGGCTCAAGGCCAAGGGGCAGCGACACGGCCCGGGACATCGACCGGATCCGATCGATGCTCGGCGAGCAGAAGACCTCCTACTACGGCACGTCGTACGGCACCTACCTCGGCGCGGTCTACGCGACGATGTACCCGCAGCGCACCGACCGGGTCGTGCTGGACAGCGTCAACGAGCCGAGTGGCAACTGGCGCAACACCTTCCGCGATCAGACCCGCGAATACCTGTACAACACCTTCACGTCCCCTACCTCGCGCAGCTGTGGCAGGCGGTGCAGGCGGGCAACGCGCCCTGCGCCTTCTGGCCGTACCAGGAGGCCGAGCCGACGACGCGCATCACCGACCACGGCCCGTCCAACATCTTGTTGGTGCAGAACGAACGCGACCCGGCGACGCCGATCGGAGGGGCCGTGGCATGCACAAGGCGCTGGGCAACCGGGCCCGGATGATCACGGCTGACGAAGGCGGCCACGGGGCGTACCTGTTGACGGGCAACACCTGCCTCGACAACGTGACGACCCGGTTCCTGGTCGACGGCGCGAAACCGGCCGGCGACGGGCACTGCTAGTCGGCGCGCTCCAGGGCGTCCCTGATCGGGATCATCTTCGCGGCGGCCTCGGCCACCTCGGTGTCGGGGTCGGAGTCCGGCACGACCCCGCCGCCGGCGAACAGCCGCACGGAGGTCCCCTCGATCTGGGCGCACCGCAGCGCGATGCCGACCTCGCCGTCGCCGTTGGCGTCGACCCAGCCGACCGGGCCCGCGTAGCGGCCGCGATCCATGCCTTCGAGCTCGGTGATCGTGGCCACGGCCTTGGTACGGGGGGTCCCGCCGACGGCGGCGGTGGGGTGCACCGCGCCGGCCAGCCGCAGCAGCGAGGACTCGCCGGCCAGCTCGCCGGCGACGTCGCTGGCCAGGTGCATCACGTTGGGCAGCCGCAGCACGTGTGGCCGCGGCGACACCGACATCGACGAGCAGAACGGCCGCAGCGCCTCGGCCAGCGACTCCACGGCGTAGGTGTGCTCGCCCTGGTTCTTGGCCGAGGCCAACAGCTCCTGGGCCAGCTCGTCGGCGTCCACGCCGGCGTGCGGCCACATGGTGCCGGCCAGCACGCGCGAGTAGACCCGCGAGTCCTTGCGCCGCATCAGCATCTCCGGCGTCGCCCCGACCAGGCCGTCCACCGAGAAGACCCAGCAGCTGGGGTATTTGGCCGACAGCCCGTGCAGCAGGAACCGCGGATCGACGGCCTCGTCGGCGTTGGCCACCAGGTCGTGCGCCAGCACCACCTTGTCCAGCTCACCGGCCCGCATCCGGCCGACCGCCTGCGCGACGGCGTCGCGATAGTCGGTGACCGACAGCTCGCCCTCGGAGTAGCGGATCGTCGACGGCTTGCGCACCGGCTCGACCGTGTGGAACGGGCTCTCCGCCGACTCGCCGATCTCCGTCACCCAGGTGATGCCGTCCCGCCGGCCGACCAGCACCCTCGGCACCACCAGCACCGACGAGCCGGGGTCGTCGGCGAACGCCATGCTGACGAAGGCGACCGGTCCCGAGCCGGGCAGGCCCACCTCGTCCACGCAGTCGATGGCGGCCGCGTAGTCCCGCCACCAGCGGTCGGCCTGCTCGAACCGGTCCGCGCCGGACGGCTCGAACCGGGCCGCCTCGCCCCAGCCGACCAGACCCTCGCCACGCAGCACCCAGGCCAGCGCGCCGTCGGCCGACGGCAGCAGCCGGAGCAGGTCCTCGTCGGTCGCCACCACCCGGCTGCGGGCACGGAGACCGGTGGCGCTGGCGTTCGGAGCGGTCATCACGCCTTCGAGCGTAGAGCGCACTTC
>DATJJB010000508.1:0-3731 GCA_035492655.1 Kutzneria sp.
ACGGCGTCGAAGCCCCACGTCGCGAACTGCTTGGCGTCACGCTGGTAGTAGCCGCCGCCGCTGCCCAGGCCGCAGTTCTTGCCGTCGTAGGCGCCCGCGTCGGTGTAGATGCCAGCCTTGAGGCCCAGCCCGTGGATGAACTTGACCAGGTTGTCCAGGCCGTGCGGCCAGCGCACCGGGTCGACGGCGAGGTTGCCCGAGCTGTCGCGCGGCGTGGTGTCGGCCTGCCAGCCGCCGTCCAGCCAGACGATGTCGTAGCCGGCCTTGGCCAGGCCGCTCGACACCAGGAAGTTGGCGACGCTGTGCACGTTGTCCTCGGTCGGTCGCCCGACGCCGAAGTAGGTGTTCCAGCCCATGTACGGGGTGGGGGAGACGACGCCGGCGTCATGCGCGGCCTCGGCGGTCGCGACGGGGGCCGTCAGCGAGCCGATGCCGAGCGCGATCGCGCAGGCGAGCGTGAGTCTGCGTAACAAGCGGGACATCGATGACCTCGTTCCTGGCGGCTGCGCTGCTGCCGCCAGGACGGTAACCGGCGGAGGGGCGGTGCTGTCAATAATTATTCCTAATTTAGGATCAGGGGTGGCTCACGAAAAAACCCGTCGCCGGGGCAGGGCGACGGGCTCTTCGTGCGAGAACGGCTAGCGGCTCGGCCAGTCCCAGCGGATGCCGAAGACGCCGGGGCCGAAGCCCAGGGCGACCGAGTGCACACCGCCGGAGGGGTCGAGGGTGAGGTTGCGGCGGCGGGAGGGGCCCTCCTCGCCGGCCGGCACGGCGTACTGCTGGCAGCGGGCCGGCAGGTGCGACTGGTCGAACCGCACCTCGATGACGTACTCCCGCACCGGCAGCCGGAACTTGCGGCAGTAGGCGTTGCCGCTGGCCGGATACTGCGGCCCGGGGTTGTTGAGCTGGTACTCCATGATCACGGTGTCGCCGCGGGCGAGCGTCCGGTCGAAGACCAGCTCGGCCACCATGATGCTGGACTCCTCGTCCACGGCGGTCCGGCCGACCCGACAGTTGCTCAGGTTGGTCAGCTCGGGGATCATCCCGGGCCCGGATTCGGCGTCGTAGACGAGCACCCAGCGGTCGGCGCCGTCCTGCTCGGCCCGCAGCACCTGCCGCACCCACAGCGAGCGCTGCCCGCCGTCGGGGGCGACCTCGATGCGGTCGTGCTGGCTGAGCCGACCGAGCCGGCAGTCGGAGCTGGTGTCGACCCGGTTGAGCAGCGCGGCCAGGCGCTCCCGCCGCGACCACAGCGCGTCGATGGGCAGCACGCGGGTCGGCCGGCTGCGACGGCCACGCGGCCGGGGCGGGCCGAGCAGCGCGGTCAGCGAGCTCGGCGGCACACCGAGCACGGCCTCCAGGTGGCGCAGGGCCTCCAGGGACTCCGGTCGCTCGGGGCGTCTCCGGCCGGACTGCCAGTAACTGAGCGTGGCGACGCTGATCGTGATGCCGCGCAGCCCCAGCCGGTGCTGGATGCGGTCCAGGCTCAACCGGCTGGTCTTGATCGCGGCGCGCAAGGCGTCGGGAAACGGACCGGTGGCCAGCAGGCCGACCAGTTCGTCCCGGTCGGCTGGCACGGTGTCGACGAACGACAGGTCCGGATGACCAGCAGCGATCGTCATAGTGACTCCTCGCTGTCAACTTGTCACGCAGCAGTGACACTACTGGGTGAGCACGTGACCGTGGCACCTCTGAATGGAGGCTGTGTGTACTCCTGATGGCGTAAAGTATTACTTGGAGTCGCCGGGTGTCCAGCTGTAGCCGGTTCGACGGTCCCGCGTACGAGTTGGTTCACCTTAGTGTCGGACCGTCGGCAAGCCGCCAGGTGGCCGACCCGTAGTCTTGCTCGGTGACCACACCGAGACCCGCGGGCGACCGTGTGTTCATCGACGTGGCCACCGCGGTGCTCGGTCCGGGCGACCACCGGTTCGTCGATCTGCTCGACGTGCTGGCCCAGATGCCGCCCGGCCAGGTCGATGTGGTGCATGCCAACGACGATCTGCTGCCCCGATTGGCCCATGAGAACGGTCTCGACGCGGCGCTGTCGGCCGCCCGGCTGGCGTTGCGGCCCGGCGGCCTGTTCATCGCCGCGGTGCCGGAGCTGGACAAGCTGCGCCGGCTGCGCCCGACCGCCCCGCCGCCGCGGGTGTCGGGGCGGGGCGATCAGCGCCAGGTGACCGTGCAGCTGTGGGACTGGGCCGACGACGGCCAGTCCTACGGCCTCGAGGTGTTGCAGCTGGCCCGCTCGGGCAGCCAGTGGGAGCTGATCCGGGCCGTCTCCACGCGGCACCAGGTGATCACCGGCGCGCAGGTCACCGCCGGGCTCACCGCCGCCGGCTTCGCCGCCGTGCAGCGCCTCACGCCCAAGGAGAGCGGCCACCCGCTCCCCCTGTGGGTAGCCGTCGCGCCCTAACCCAAGCAAATGTCACATGAGCGTCATATTTGCCTCCCAGAGGCACCTCCGGACCGCATGTGACAGAAATGTCGGGTGTCAGCCGAAGGTGACGTGCTTGGACCAAAAGGCCAGTAGGTCGGCGTCGCCGGTCACGCCGACCGGCTCCTGACGGCGGTAGATGATCAGCAGCAGCTCGGTCAGCGGGGCCTCGACCGTCACGGCGGCGTCGTGCCGGCCACGCCCGTTCACGATGGCCTCGCCGGTGAGGTCCACGTGCCAGGCCACGTCGGCGTCGGTGGCGCGGAAGGACAAGGTGCGGCCGGGGCCGAGCAGGTCCCGCTTGGCCGGGTTGTACTCGAAGTGCTGGGGCAGCGCGTCGAGCTCCATCCACTCGTCGATCGCGTCGGTCACGACCTCGGGTCCGGCCACGAACTCCCGGCCGGCGGCCAGCATCGCGTCGGCCCGGTGCACCAGCGTCTCGTGGGCCATCCGACGGGCGAAGAAGGACAGCGGCATCGGGGCCAGCGGCGTCCACACCGTCGTGTCCGCCCCGCCGTCACGGATCGACGTCGCCAACCGCGTGGCCCCGTCCAGCAGCCACGCCACCGGCGGCTCGCCCGAGTCGTCCCCCCGCACGTCACGGGACGGGTCCGGCACCGGCTCCTGCGCCCGGGTACGGGCGATCTCCTCGATCCAGGCGTGCGCCCCGCCCAGGTGGCGCAGCAGGCCGCCCAGCGACCACTCCGGGCAGGACGGCACCGTGGCGGTCAGGTCCGCCCCGGCCACGCCCTCGGCCAGCAGCTCGGTCTGGGTGACGATCTCGGCGCAGTGCCGCTCGAAGTCCATCGGGGTCCCCTCCAGGTAGGCAGCGATCACCTTAAAGTCGCTGCCCCCGGGCCGTCCTCGACATACGATGACCGGTCATGGTGGGGATATTTCTACTGTTTGTCGCTTTGGTCGCCATCGCGCTGGCGATCGTCGGCTTCGTCCGGGCCCGGTCCGCGATGCGTCGCAACGGGTATTCGACGGCTGTTCGGCGGCAGCCGTTGGCCGATCTGCCCAAGCCGGTGCGCAAGCAGCTGCTGCGCATGATCCAGCGCGGTCAGCCGGTGCCGCCCGAGCTGCACGCCCACGCCGAGCACTGGGCCCGGTTCGTCCTGGTGCTGGCCCGCTACGGCTGGGCCTACCTGTGGCTCTCGGTGGCGCTGCTCGCGCTGCTGCTGAACGCCGTCACGGGTGGCAGCGAGGTCCTGGCGTCCGTGGTCTGGGTCCTGGTCGTCTGTTTGGTCGTGTTGGTCGCGATGAGCCTCATGCTGTGGCAGTACTACGTTGCCGC
>DATJJB010000509.1:0-4566 GCA_035492655.1 Kutzneria sp.
GAGCACCTTCAACAGCGCCGCGTTGCCCTTCTTCACGCCGAAGCCGTACTGCTCGTTGGTGTTGAACTCGGCGCTGACCTGCGTGTCCGGGTTCTTCTTGGCGTAGTCGTAGAGAATGCCGTTGTCGTTGATGGACGCGTCCACCTGGCCGGTCTTGACCGCGGTCTCCAGCAGCGCCGAGTCCTCGAAGGCCACCGCGGTGAGCACGCCGCCGTTCTTGGCGTTCCAGCCCTTGATGTACGCCTCGCCGGTGGTGTCCGACTGCACGCCGACCTTCTTGCCGGCCAACGACTCCAGCGTCTTGTAGTCGTTGCCGGTCTTGGTCAGCAGCGCCTGCGTGGCCTGGAAGTACGGGATGGTGAAGTCGAAGTTCTTGGCCCGCGTGTCGTTGATGGTGATCGCGCCGGCCACCACGTCGCACTGGTTCGAGTTCAGGTCGGCGCCGGACTTGATGCCGTCGAACGGCGTGTCCACGATCTGCTGCGGCACGTTGAGCTTCTTGGCCGCGAAGTCCACCACGTCCACGTCGAAGCCGACGACGTCGTTGCCGTCCTTGTACTGGAACGGCACGTACGGCAGGTGCGCGCAGGTGAGCAACTTGCCCGACTGGACGAGCGAAACGCCGTCCGTGCCGGGGGCGGAGGCGGTCGTCGACTCGACGCACCCGCCGGCGACCAGCGCGACGGCGACCGCCGGAATCACGGTCCACACTTTCAGGCGCGTCACTGGACTCTCCCTCGTCTGGAGTACTGGTGATCGGCATCCTGCCACCGGACGGGCCCGCTGCCCACTTGACCGGACGTACGACCAATATTCGGAATACGGTCTGGCCATGAGGGGAACAGCGATACTCGCCGCGATCGGCCTGTTACTGGGCGGCGCGGCCACGGCCACGGCGGCCCCGGCCGCCGTGGCGCACGAGCAGTTCACGTTCCAGTTCGGCGACTTCACCGGGGGCGGCCAGCTGGACTATCCGACGAATGTTCAGCACGCACCGGTGGTCGTGTTGATCCCCGGCTCCGGGCCGGAGAACCGGGACGCGAACATCCAGGGCAAGTCGACGATCTTCGCCGACATCTCGGCCGCGCTGACCGCCCGCGGCTTCGCCGTGATGCGCTACGACAAGCGCTACGTCAACCCGGACGGCACGGCCGACTACGCCAGCTTCTACACCAAGCTCGACCTGCCGAAGATGCTCGACGACGCCGGTCAGGTGCTGGCCGCGGCCGAGGCATCGCCGCACGTCAACCCGCACCAGGTGTTCCTGTACGGCTGGAGCGAGGGCAGCACCGTGGCCGCCGCGCTGGCCGTCCAGCACCCCGAGCTGGCCGGCCTCGTGTTCCATGGCCCGGTGGCCCAGGACTGGCGGAGCCTGTTCACCGACCAGGCCACCCGCGTCGCCCAGCCGTACCTGCGGACCTTCGGGACGCAGCTGGCCCCGGCCGACCTGCAGAAGGCCGCCACCGGCGGCGGTGGTCTGGTCGCGACCGAGTACATCAGCATCGTCGCGCCGAACTCGTACAAGGGCGACTACACGATCGATCCGAAGGTCGACACCAACGGCGACGGCAAGCTGGACGTGGACACGGAGTTCCTGCCCGGCCTGCAGCAGGCGTTCGACCTGGCCTTCCAGCCTGGCGGCTTCTTCCAGATCTATGCCCCCGGCCGGGCCCTGCCGTCGGTGCTGGACCAGGCCAAGACGCTGCGCAAGTTCCCGACGCTGGTGCTCCAGGGCGGTCGGGACGCCAACGTGCCGCCGGCGGGGGCGTTCAAGCTGAACGCCGCCCTGCACGGCTCGTTGCGGTTCTACCCGGCACTCGGCCACTCGCTGGGCCGGACGCCGTCGCTGTTCGCGGACAACTTCCAGCCCATCGACCAGCAGCCGCTGACCGACCTGGCCTGCTGGCTTTCAGAGCACCTTCGCCAGAAATGACCTGGTCCGCTCGTGTTGCGGATCGGCGATCACCTCGCGGGGCGAGCCCTGCTCGACCACCACGCCGTCGTCCATGAACACGAGCGAGTCGCCGACCTCGCGCGCGAAGCCCATCTCGTGCGTGACCACGACCATGGTCATGCCGTCGGCGGCGAGCTGGCGCATCACCGCCAGCACGTCGCCGACGAGCTCCGGGTCCAGCGCCGAGGTCGGCTCGTCGAACAGCATCAGCTTGGGTCGCATGGCCAGCGCCCTGGCGATCGCCACCCGCTGCTGCTGGCCGCCGGAGAGCTGGCCCGGATAGGACGCCGTCTTGTCGGCCAGCCCGACCTCGGTCAGCAGCCGCACGGCGTTGTCCCGGGCCTGGGCCCTGGACTCGCCCTTGACCTGGACCGGCGCCTCCATCACGTTCTCCACCGCGGTCATGTGCGGGAACAGGTTGAAGCGCTGGAACACCATGCCGATCTCGCGGCGCTTGCGGGCGACCTCCTTCTCGGGCAGCTCGTAGAGCTTGTCGCCCTTCTGCCGGTAGCCGACCAGCTCGCCGTCCACCCACAGCCGGCCCGCGTTGATCTTCTCCAGGTGGTTCATGCAGCGCAGCAGCGTGGACTTGCCGGAGCCGGACGGGCCGATCACGCACATCACCTCGCCCGGCCGGACCTCCAGGTCGATGCCCTTGAGCACCTCGGTCCGGCCGAAGCTCTTGTGCACGCCCTCGGCCTTGACCATGAGTTCGGCGCTCATCGGCTCACCCCCCGCGCGAATCGCCGCTCGATGAAGCCCTGGATCACCGTCAGGATCGACGTCAGCAGCAGGTACCAGATCGCCGCCACGATCAGCAGCGGGATGGTCTGGAAGTTGCGGCTGTAGATCTGCTGCACGGCCGTCATCAGCTCGAAGTAGGCGATCACGATCACCAGCGAGGTCGTCTTCAACATGGAGATCGTCTCGTTGCCGGTTGGCGGGATGATCACCCGCATGGCCTGCGGCAGCACGATCCGCCGGAGGATCTTGGCCCGGCTCATGCCCAGCGCCTCGGCCGCCTCGGTCTGGCCGTGGTCCACCGACAGGATGCCGCCGCGCACGATCTCGGCCATGTAGGCCGCCTCGTTCAGACCCAGCCCGAGCAGGGCCGCGGTGAACGGGGCGATCAGCGAGTTGGTGTCCACGCTCAGGAACGTCGGCCCGAACGGGATGCCCAGGCCCAGCCGGGGATACAGCGCCGCGAGAAAGAACCAGAACAGCAGCTGGGTGATCACCGGCGTGCCGCGGAACAGCCAGATGTAGGCCGCCGCCGTCCACGACAGCAGCGGATTGGCCGACAGCCGCATCACCGCGAGCAGGATGCCGCCGACGATGCCGATGAGCATCGCCAGCAGCGTCAGGATCAGCGTGTTCTTCAGGCCGTTGAGCACGCTGGCCGTGGTCAGGTACTTGCCGACGATGTCCCAGTGGAAGTTCTCGTTGGTGACCAGGCTGTGCGCCAGCATCGCGGCCAGCACCAGGATGACCGCACCGGCCAGCCACCGACCGGGGTGGCGGACCGGCACGGCCTTGATCGGGTTCGACACTGCCGTTGCCTCAGCCGGACGTCTGCGGGTTCAGCTCGGACTTGGTCACCGCACCGGCGCCGACGCCCCACTTGTCGAGGATCTTCTTGTACGTGCCGTCGTCGATCAGCGCCTGCACCGCGCCCTGCACCGCCTTGGCCAGGTCGCCCTTGTTCTTGGCCACGCCGATGCCGTACGGGGCGTTGGCATAGGACTTGCCGACCTTGTCCAGCTGCCCCGTCTGCTTGATCGCGTAGTCCACCACCGGCGAGTCGGCCAGCATGGCGTCCGCCCGCTTGGAGGTCAGCGCCAGCGTGACGTCGGTCTGGGCCTGGAACTCGGAGATGGTGATGGCCAGCTTGCCGCCCTGGGTGCAGGTGGCCGAGCGGGCCGCCAGGTCGTCGGCCTGGGTGGTGCCCTTCTGCGCCGACACCGTGTGCCCGCACAGGGTGTCCAGGGTCAGTCCGGCCGGGTTGCCCTTGAGCACGGCCATCGAGGTGCCGGCGGTGAAGTAGCTGACCATGTCCACGGTCTGCAGCCGCTCGGTGTTGATGCTGAAGGAGGACATCGCCAGCTCGAACTTGCCGGCCGACAGGCCGGCCAGGATGCCGTCGAAGCTGGCCGCCTGGAAGTCGGCGGTCAGGCCCAGCTCCTTGGCGATCGCGTCGCCCAGGTCGATGTCCATGCCGACGGTCTTGTTGTTGTCGTCCACGAACTCGCTGGGCGCGTACGTGGTGTCGGTGCCGATGGTCAGCTTGCCGTCCTTGGCCACGTCGGCCGGCACCATCGCGGCCAGCGTCGCGTTCTTGCCCGGACCGGCGGCCGTGGTCGACGTGCCGGCACTGCCGGTGTCGCCGCTGCCGTTGCCGCCCGCGCCGCACCCGGCGGCGAGCAGCAGGACGATAGGCAGGGCCAACACGGCACTTGCGGATCTGGACAACGCGGCCTCCGCTCACTGTCGGTTTTGCCGCATCCTGTCACCCGAACGCGTCAGTTCATAGGGCCCCAATGGTTACGTTTTGTCACGGCTGTGTCCGCCAAGTGGTGGAAAAGTTACCTTGCGTGATGGTTCGGTGTCGCGAG
>DATJJB010000510.1:0-9751 GCA_035492655.1 Kutzneria sp.
GACCTCCCGGTGGACGGCGGCTACCTAGCAGTCTGAGGAGAACCCATGGACTTCAACGAGTTCACTGTTTTGCGCGGGGTGACGCGTCGGCTGCGCCTGCGTGACCTGCCGGTCGAGGTCGTCACCGCGTCGGCCGGCGCGGCGGCGCTGCTGGACGAGACGTTCTACCCGCCCGGCATGCTCAACGTGCGCGAGACCAGCGTCGAGCCTGAGCTGACCGTGCTTGACCACATCCGGACGCCGGCCGAGATCGCCGCGCTGCTGGACCGCGAGCCGACCGGCACGTACGAGCTGACGCGCGGCTTCCGGCAGCCTTGCTACGAGGTCGACGGCCACACCGTGTTCACGTTGCGGGACGAGAACTCCGACGAGGTCGCCGCGGTGATCCGTGGCGAGCGGACCATTGCCGTCGTACGACCCGACTCGGGCCTGGGCGACCGGTGGCTCACCCGCATTCTGCGCGACACCGCCACCCGCCGGGCCAAGGCGGCGGGCTCGCTGGTCATGCACTCGTCGGCGTTCGTCCACGACGGCCGCGCCTACCTGGTGATCGGCGACTCCGGCGCGGGCAAGTCCACCACCGCGATCGCGCTGGCCCGGCTGCTGCCCAATGCCGGCTGGATGGGCAACGACCGGATGCACCTCGACGTCATCGGCGACGAGTACCGCGTAACGGCCTGCCCGTTACCTCTGGCCGTGAACAAGGGATCCCTGGACGTCATGGGCATCACCGACTTCGCCGGCTGGGACGTGCGGGCCGGCATCCCGGGGCCGGAGTCGGACTGGGACCAGTTCCACGGCGAGGACAAGCTCAAGCTGAGCTCGCGGGAGGTCGGCCGGTACCTGGAGGTCGACGTGGTGGCGGAGTCGGTGCTGGCCGGCGTGCTGCTGCCGCGGGTGGACCGCGAGGCCGACTACGTCTGCGAGGCCGCCAAGCCCGACCACGTGGCCGAGGTCCTCGAACGCAACTGCTTCTCGCTGGACGACAACCTCTACGGCGAGGACTGGCTGCGCGTCCCCGTGACCACGCGCGCGGCACCGCCCTCGTTGGACGACTTCCTCGACCACATCGCCCGGCTGCCCGTGCTGCGCTGCTCGGTCGGCAGCGCGGCCGACCTCGCCACGCTGGCCACCGACTTCCAGCACGCCGTGCGTGCCGACAACTAGGAAAGGAGGCGATCATGGTCACCTTCCGCCACCACATCGCCGACGGCATCCGCGGCATGGACGAGTTCGACGAGGACGCCGTGCTGGCCAAGGCCCACCTGGTCGACAGCGACGTGCTGATGCTGTCCGGGTCGCTGGTCGACGGCTCCGGCACGCCGTCGTCCGACTTCGACTTCTGCGTGATCGCCGAGCAGGCCGACGACCGGTTCCGCCGCGAGACCTTCCCGCGGGCCGAGCACATGCGCTACTACACCAGCGGCGACCGCGTGAAGGCCAGCTTCGACTACCTGCCGGACAGCCTGCTCGGCGTGGACGTCGAGTACTGGACCGCGCAGGGCGTCAAGGACATGCTGGCCGCGCACCGGGATCTCTACCGGCACATGGCCAGCCGGGCCCGCAAGTCGTCCAGTTTCGCCTCGTCGGCGGTCGACTTCCGGCTGCTGTCCCGCCTGACCTACGGCGTGCCGCTGACCAATCCCGAGGCGTACGAGGAGATCACCGCCGACCTGGTGCCAGGGGAGGTCTGTTACACGGCTTTCCGTGTCGCGGTAGGCAGTTATCCCGACTTCCGCGACCTGGCCGGCATGTGGGTGCAGGGCGACCATGAGTCCGCGCTGGTGGCCGCGCGCAAGCTGGGGCAGGACACCTTCCGCGGCCTGACTCACGTCTACGGCAACACCAACCGCAACCCCAAGTACCTCAGCCGGTTCCTGACCCGGCTGCCCGAGCACCTGACCGGGCTGGCC
Source organism: Kutzneria sp. (assembly GCA_035492655.1). Lineage (GTDB taxonomy): Bacteria > Actinomycetota > Actinomycetes > Mycobacteriales > Pseudonocardiaceae > Kutzneria. The sequence goes on from DATJJB010000510.1 coordinate 1,914, forward strand.
GACCGGTTCCGCCGGCTGCACGCCTACGGCGTCGCCGACCCGGCCGAGGGGGTCATGACCTGGCTGGACCTGATCGACCTCGCGTTCGCCGAGATCCGCCGGGTGCGCGACGACGCGCCGTCGTTCGTCGGCCGGGAGGAGTTCCTCGGGCTGCTCAAGGCCGAGCTGCACGAGACCATGGTCTGGAATCCGGAGATCTCCAACGAGTACTGCTTCCGGGCCCGCGAGGCCACCGACGACCTGCCGTCGCTGCGCGAGTTGTTGGCGGCGCTGGAGAAGCGGGGCGCGGCCGAGCACACCCTGCCGCTGCGGGAGTGGGCCGCCGGCCGTGTCGCGCCCGCCGGCGAGAACAACAAGTCCGCCTGATGTGCCGGATCTACGGGTACGCGGGACCTGCTTTCGACGTGGCGCTGCTGGCGGCGGCCCGGGACGCCCAGCTTCCCGGCGGTCCGGACCATCAGCGCCACGTCGTCGGGGACGGCTGGGGCCTCGGCTGCAACCGTCTGTCCATTCAGGACCCGTCCAGCGGGTCCCAGCCCTTTCGTGACGCCGACGGCTCGGTGCATCTGGTCTTCAACGGCGAGATCTACAACTTCCGGGCCATCCGGCAGGAATTGGCCCGGCACGGCGTGCACGTGGACGGCGACTCCGACGGTTCGGTGTTGTTGCCGTACTACGAGCTGCACGGAGACTCCTTTGTGGACCGGCTGGAGGGCATGTACGCCATCGCGGTCATGGACCGTGGCCGGCTGAAGCTGTGGTGCGATCCGTTGGCGGTCAAGAGCCTCTACTACGCCGTCACGGACGGCGGTCTGGCCTTCGCCTCCGAGCCGCGCGGCCTGGCCGCGTTGGTGAAACGTCCGTTGGACGTGGATCCGCTGGCCGTCGACCACTACTTCAACTGGCAGTGCATGCCTTCCGGAAGCTCGCTGTACCAGGGAGTTCACTCGCTTCAGGCCGGCGAGCGACTGGTCTACGACGGCACGACCGTCGTCGTCCAGCGACCGGCCGAGGACGGGTTTTCGCCTGGGCCACATACGCCGTCCGGGTTGCAGGCGTTGCTACGGCACGAGGTGGGGCAGATGTCCCTGCCGTCGACGCCGATCGCCGTGCAGGTGTCGGGCGGCCTGGATTCCGCGGTGCTGGCCACGTTGCTCCGCGAACGCCGTGACGACGTCACCGGGTTCCACGTCCGCCACGAGGGTGACCACCCCAGCGACGAGGTCTCGTACGCCCGTGCCGCTGCGTCGTTTGCCGGCATTCCGTTGCAGGTGGTGGAGGTGCGGGAGGCCGAGTTGCCGTCGTTGATCCCGGCCATGGTCACCGCCCTGGGCTCGCCGAACGCCACACCCCACGCCCTCAGCGCTTACCTGCTGTTTCGCGAGATTTCCGCCGCCGGCTTCCGCGTGTGCTTCATCGGCGACGGCGCCGATGAGCAGTTCGGCGGTTATCGCCGGTACAGCACCGCTTTGGCCGCCGGCGACGACTGGCCGCAGCGCTACCTCGACCGGCTGTCGCTCGTGCCCGAGCAGGAGTACCGGCAGCTCTACACCGCCGAGTACCGCTCTTTGGTCGACGCCGGCACCAGCAGCCGTGAGCAGCAGCTCTCGCTGTTGCGCCGGCCGGCTCGGTCCCGTCTGGAGCAGCTCCTGGATTTCGACCGCCTGTACAAGCTGCCCAGCCTCAACCTGCGCAAGCTCGACCACCTGTCCATGGCTCATTCGGTCGAGGGCCGCGTGCCCTACTGTCAGCCCGCCATCACCCGCTTCGCGCGGCGGACCGACGACGCCCTCAAGGTCTCCGGCTCGGCCCGCAAGCAGATCCTGTGGGACGCCGGCGTGGACCTGATCCCTTCTTCGGTCCGCTCGCGCGCCAAGCAGCCGTTCACCTTCCCCGTCAGTGCCTACCTCGCCGCCGGCGGCCCGCTGTGGGACTTCGTCCGCGACGTGCTCGCCCGGCCCAGCCTCGTGACCTCGGGTTACCTCGCTGGACCGGCGCTGCGGCAACTGATCGCCGAGCACGGCGAGGGCAAGGACCACGCCCGGCTGTTGTGGGGGTTGATGGTGTTGGAGCTGTCCCTACCGTGATGCCGCCTCGGCGATCACGTCGAGGTTCTCCGACAGCCGGGACCAGAACCGGGATACCCACCCGAGGTACCACGGAACCAGGGTCACGTCACGCTGAGCCAGCAGCGTGACGTGACCCTGTGTCGGTACGAACCACAGTGCGCCGAGCCGGGCGAGGGCGACGGCATCGGCGCACGGGGAGGCCAGCAGAAACCGCTGAACCGTGGGGGGATCCAGCTGGAAATCGCCGCGGGCGCGGCGGCAGGACAGCCACAAGGCTTTGGCGGCGTCGGCGGGGCGGCGGGAGAAGCCGGTCTCGTCCCAATCGATCACGGTGCAACCGGAGTTGCCGAAGACCAGGTTGCGGCCGTGCAGATCACCGTGGTGTACGGAAATGTCCACACCGGACAGACGTGCGGCGGCGTCCACCAGGCCATCGAGATTTGCTTGGACGACCTGGGCCAGGTCGACGTGGTCACCCAGTACGGAGAGGGTGCGAGGGAGCTCCCGGTCGGCGTCGGCGCGCCACGGGGAGGCGTAGTCGGCGATCAGGTCCTCGGCGACGTCGGAGCCATGTGCGGACAGGCCGCGCAGGATGCCGCCGAGTTCGCCGAGGTGGGGGCGGCCGTCCTGCACGGCCTGGCCGTCGGCGAAGGGCCGGACGACGACGAGCGAAGGCCCGTGCCGGCTCAGGTCCAGCACGGGCGGATACCAGGACACCCCACGCAGCGCGGTGTCGACGCGTCGGATCCGGGCCTCGATCAGCTCGGTCGACGTCACAGGATGGTGGACCTTCACCGAGAGTCGGCCGACGCGGTAGGAGGAGTTCACGCCGCGCCCGTCGAACACCTCGGCGTCGCCGCTCGCGATGGCGGCCATGACGCCGGCGACGGACGTCATGGTAGCCAGGAATGGACGGCGCTGAGCAGCGAAGACACCGGCTGGGCGCTGTCGAGCCGCAGCACCGGGCAGGACAGGCCGGCCAGCCAGCGCTCGTGTTCGACCAGGCTGCGGCCGGTGAAATCGGGGTCGTCGTAGCCGCGAGCCCAGTCCAAGAACTCCTGGTGGGCCTGCTCGTTGAACCCACCCACCTTGATGGTGTCGCCATACCTGAGTGACTCTCGGTCACCCAGCCGGTCCATCCGCTTCCCGGGGTCCAGGGTCAGGAACACGACGCCGTCGAACTTCTCGATCAGACCGCCGCCCCAGCCCATCACGGACCCGGACAGCACCCAGCTGTCGCGCGGCAGGAACAACTCCGCCATCAGGGCCAGCCGCGCCGCCGGATCCCGTTTCTGGGTGTACGGCGGCGAGGTCGGCACCCAGAAGTAGTCGTCGACGTCGGCGTGCGGGATGGCCAGCGAGGTGGCCAGCTCGCGGCCGAGGGTGGTGGTCCCGGACCCGCTGGCCCCGGTGATCAGCAGTCGGCAGGTGCGCACAGAGAGTTCCTTCATCCGGTCGACAGCGACGCGGCCGGGCGGAGCCGGGCCGACAAATAGTCCGCGAGTCCGTCGACATGGCGGCGGACGTCCCGGAAATCGTATCGGAGCCGGTAGGACGGCAGTGCGGCCAACGCCGCGCGGGTGCGGTCCGGCGCGCCGGGGGCCGGCTCGTGCCCGAAGATGTTGAGGTGCTTGTTGGCCTCGGCGAGCGTCCGTGCGGCCAGCAACTCCTGGTTGACCGACGGGGTCACGGGGGAGAGGTCCACCTCGGACGGATGGTCGGCCAGGCTGAGATGCACGACCGCGTCCACCCGCGCCGACCGGCCGATCGTGGTGCCAAGCAGGTCGGCGTACTCCTCGGGGTAGAGCAGCGCGGTACCGTGCGGCTCCGCGCCGGATTCCTTGAGGCTCAACAAGGTCTGGTTGGCCGGGTGCGACAGCGAGGCCCGGATCCGGGTCGCCGAGCCGTCGCCGAACAGCAGGTCGAAGGTGTCGAGGCGGACGGAAATGGACCTCGGCCAGCCGATGCCGACGACTTCGTCGTCCGAAGCCACCAGGCTGACGTCGTCGTTGCAGATCATCCGGCCAGCGCCGGCCAGCGCCGTGGCCATGATGAACGACGTCTTGCCGGCCCGGCTCCCGCCCACCAGCGCGACTCCGATGCCGCCCAGGTCGACCACACCGGCGTGCAGGAATACCGCGCCCTGGCGGCTCGCGGCCGAGCGGTGGATGGCACGGGTGGCCCGCAGCACGGACTGCGTCACCCATGCCGGCCCGCGCGGCGCGAGGTGGAACAGCATCTTGGCGTCGTGATCGACCGCGTAATCGACAGTCACTTCACCTTGCGCGGTAACGGATTCCGGGACCGCGGCCGGCGTCGGCGGGCCGGCGGCGACGACCTGCCACTCACCGGGCTCGGCCGCACCGGCCTGCACCGAGAGGTACGGCGCGGTGAGGCGGCCGATCTGCTCGGCCACCTCCGCGTCGCAGGTCAGGCCGGTACGGGCGAACCGGGAGCTGACCACAAACTGGCGTGCCGTCACCACATCACGATCCCGGTGCTGACCAGCTCCTTCGTGATGCCGGAGACCTCGGCCAGCGAGCGGGCGACGATCTCGTGGATGCGCGCCTCCACCGACGGGTCCGGCTCGCCGCCGGTGACCCGCACGATGACCTCGTCCGGCGCGCCCAGCGGCGCTTCCTTCGAGGTGAACACGTGCGTCTCCACGGCCAGCCCGGTCTCCCGGTTGATCTCGGCGGCCAGGTCGCGGGCCAGCACGCCGTACAGCTTGCCGGTGTGGTCCAACGGGTTCTTGCCGGCCGGCGCCTCGATGCTCATCGAGCGCATCGGCGTGATCAGCCCGTTGATCCGGTTGCCACGGCCGACCACGCCCACGTCGCCGGTGTCGGCGACCGAGCCCAGCGCGGTCAGGTACGGCTTGCCGTTGCGGTCGGTCGGGTTGACCAGCAGCTCCGGCACGAAGCCGAGCAGCTGCTGGCAGAACGCGGTGATCTGTGCCTCGCATGCCGCCTTGCGCTCGAAGTACTGCGCGAGCGAGAAGATGCGCGAAGCCAGGAACGGCATGTTCACGATGAGCTTGAACCGGTCCTCGGTGCGGCTGCCGAACACCTTGACGTCCCAACCGGTGTCCGGGTTGACCCGCTTGAACTCGGCGCCGTTGATGTGCTGCTCCACGCCCAGCACCAGCTGCTCCAGCCGGCTCAGCGGCGCGTAGCCGTGCAACAGGTTGCAGTCGTTGGAGACCAGCCGCGGGTCGCCGATCTCGATCAGGTCGTCCAGCACCTGCGGCCGGTAGCGGGAGTGGCCGCGGCCGGCACCCTGGTGGTCCACGATCTCGCACTGCACGACCAGGTGCTTGTCCGCGTCGAAACCGGTGGTCACCTCGGCCAGCACCTCGGCGGTGGCCTCGAACAGGATGCGCTGCAACGGGATCTCCCGGTCGCCGAAGCGGTAGGCGCCCTTGCCGGCGAACAGCACGGTGTACGGCTTGGTCATCTCACCGCGGCCGTAGTCGATGTCGGCCTCGCCGCCGAAGATCATCACCTTGTCGAACCAGTGGTGCGCGACCCGGCCGAACTGGGCAAGGCAGTACTCCGCATAACGCCGCGAGGCCCGTTCGGCGATGGCGTCGCACATGGTGTCCGGATGGCCGATGCCCTTGCGCTCGACCAGCTCGTAGGGCAGGTCCTCGATGTCGGCGGTGCTGCCGGGGAGAACACGGATGGTGCTGGCGTGCACGGCGGTCATTCCGTCCTCACTTCTTCTTGGTCGGCCGCGAAGAATGGCGATTTCGACCGAGATTACGGCCGGTCGCGCCGCCGGAAATGGTGTGCCGTCGAAAAAATCGCACCGTGGAACAGGCGTTCCCGGTCGTCGCGGCGGCCGGGTAACTTCCCGGCATCATCGCAACGATCGGAATCGGAGTGACAGCCGAATCGAAACCCATGCACCTGGTCAGGGTCGCCGTGGTGTTCCCGCACACGCTGGTCCGCCTGGGCGTCGAGCACGTGCTCGCCTCGGACGGGCGACTACGGGTCGTCGACCTCGCCGACGAGGTGGACGTCGTGGTGTGCGGACCGGGTTATCCGCCCGGACCGCGGACCGTGGTCGTCACCAGCGACGCCGTGCCGGCGGGTGCGGCCGCGACGGTCGACTGGCTGGCCGAGCCGGACAACCTGATCGCCACGGTGCTGCGCATCGCCGGCGACCCGGGCCCGCCGCCGTCGACACCGCTGGGCCGGCGCGAGGTCGAGGCGCTGCGCCTGGTGGCCCGAGGACTCACCCACCGGCAGATCGGCACTCGGATGGGCCTGACCGAGGAAACCGTGAACACCTACCTCAAGCGAATACGACGCAAGCTGGGCGCGCACAACAAGGCCCTGCTCACCCGGCGCGCGATCGAGCTGGGCTACCTCACGTAGAAGGGACCGGTGATGGGTCTACAGTGGACGTTGCTCGCGCCGGCGGGCACGGAACACGTGCCAGTGTCGATAGCCCAGCTCGCGCAGGTGCCGGCGGACCGCCTCGAAGTCCTCGCCGACGCGGTCCGGCCGGTGCGCGTCCGAGCCGAAGGTCACCTTGACGCCGTAGAAAGCCGCCCGTGCCACCACGTCCGGCGACGGATACCAGCCGCCGACCGGCTTCGTGCCGCCGGAGGTGTTGATCTCCATCACCACGTCGGCGTCCGCGATGTCGCGCAGCATCTTGTCCACCGCCGGCGTCCGGATGTCGGCGATCTCCGGGCGGTTGCCCTTGATCGCGTCCACGTGCCCGAGGATGTCGAACGCCCCGCAGCGGGCCGACCGGCCGACTGCGGCGCAGTACTTCTCCTTCTCCGCAACCAGGTCCGCGCCGTCCCAGCGTGCGGGGTCGAAGATGTCGGTGTCGCCGAGGACATGCACCGACCCGATGATGTAGTCCAGCGGATAGTCCTGGAAGATTCGGCGATACAGCTCCACGTGCTCGTCGAAGAAGTCGGACTCCACGCCGACCAGCACGGTGATCCGGTCGCGGAACTCGTCCCGCAGCGCCAGCGCTTCGGCGATGTAGCGCGGGAACTCCGACTTGGCCATCGCCACCCACGGCTTGAAGTGGTCGACCGGCTCGCCGAAGAACGGCGAGTGGTCGGACACGCCGATGGTGTCCAGGCCGGCGTCGATCGCCGCCTCGATCATCTCCCGCAGGCTGCCGACGGCGTGGCCGCACCGGTCGTGATGGGTGTGCAGGTCGAACATGGGCACCGCCTTCCCTTTCCACCACCAGGATCCGGTGTCTCGGCGCGGCGGTCGACGTCCCAGTTCCGGGACGGATGTCGATGCTGACCGCGGTGGTGACGGGCGTGTCCCGTGGACTCGGCCGCTGCATTTGCCGTTCGCTCAAGAAATCCGGCTACCGGGTGCTCGGTGTGGGCGAGGCCGCAGAGCCGCGGCACGATGATCTGGACGACTACCGGTCGCTGGACCTGAGCGCGCCGTTGCCGACGGATCTGTTCGCCGGCAAGGACATCGATGTGCTGGTCAACAACGCTGGTGTGTACCTCGATGATCCGCGTGGCGGCTACGGCGACTTGTTCGGTCTGAGCCTGGCCGACCTGCGGAACACCTTCGCGGTCAACCTGTTCGGCGCGGTGCAGATGGTCCAACGGTTCGTGCCGGACATGATCGCGCGAGGGCGCGGGAGGATGGTGTGCGTGTCGTCCGGCCTGGGCCGGTTACAGGACGCGGACGGGGCTTCCTTCGCGTACCGGTCGTCGAAGCTCGCCGTCAATTCGCTGGCGGTGACCGTGTCGCGGCACTTCACTCACGGCGA
>DATJJB010000511.1:0-12016 GCA_035492655.1 Kutzneria sp.
GTGCCCTGGACGCACCCGGAGACGCTCACGCCGCACGGCGCGCAGTGGCACCGCACGATGGTGTCGCGGCTCATGCGCAAAGCCGGAGCCGTCGTGGTGCCGACCGAGGCCGTGGCCAAGGAGCTCGCCGTGCATGCCGCCGGCTCGGCCAACGTGCATGTGATCGGGCACGGTGTCCCCGCCGCGCTTGCGGCCGAGCCAGCCGACGCTGACGCCGTCGCGCAGCGGCTCGCGTTGCCGCCGCGGTACGTGCTCGCGGTCGGCACGCTGGAGCCGCGCAAGGGCATCGATGTCCTTATCGACGCCATGGAGCTGCCCGAAGCTCCCGACTTGCCCGTGCTGCTGGTCGGCGCGACCGGCTGGGGCGAGGTCGACGTATCCGCCGAACGGGTGATATCCCTAGGTCGGTTGACCGACGCCGAGCTGGCCGTGGTGCTGCGTCGGGCCAGCGTGCTGGCGGTGCCGAGCCTGGCCGAGGGTTTCGGCATGCCCCTGCTCGAGGCCATGGCCGTCGGGGTGCCGGTGGTCCACTCGGACGTACCGGCGCTGGTCGAGGTGGCCGACGGTGCCGGCTTCGTCGCTCGCCGTGGCGACCCGAAGTCGCTGGTCGCGGCATTGCGCTCGGTAGTCGACGACCCGGCGGCGGCTCGGGCGGCGGTGGCCCGTGGCCTGACCCGGGCCGCGGATTTCAGCTGGCGCAGGGCCGCCGAGGCAGTCTGGAACGTGCATTCGGGACTGGGCACGCTCGGTTAGTCCATTCGTCGGCAATGATCATCGGGGCCGCCGTACCCTGCTCCGGTGCACCATCTCGACCCCAGCGTGTTGATCGACGCGACTGCCGTGCCCGCCGACCGTGGTGGTGTCGGGCGGTACGTCGACTCGCTGACGGCCGCGCTGGACGCCGACGGGACCAGACTCAGCGTGGTCTGCCAGCCACGCGACGCCGCGCTGTACGGGCAACTCGCGCCGGGTGCGCGCATCGTGCCCGCGCCGGAGTCGATCGCCGCGCGAACCGCGCGCCTGGTGTGGGAGCAGAGCGGCCTGCCGCGACTGGCGCGGGCGCTCGGTGCCGACGTCATCCACTCGCCGCACTACACGATGCCGATGGCCAGCCCCGTCGGCTCCGTCGTCACGCTGCACGACGCCACCTTCTTCACCGACCCGTCGTTGCACTCGTCGGTGAAGGCGCGCTTCTTCCGCGCGTGGACGCGCGCATCGCTGGCTCGCGCGACCGTGTGCGTCGTGCCCAGCCGCGCCACCGCCAACGAGCTCACGCGTGTGGCCAACGCCGACCGTCGCCTGTTGCAGGTCGCTCACCACGGCGTGGAGGGGGAGCGCTTCCACCCGCCGTCGCCGGATGAGGTCGCGACCGTGCGCAAGGCCCTCAACCTCCAGGACATGCCGTACGTGGCGTTCCTCGGCGCGCTGGAGCCGCGCAAGAACCTGCCCGCGCTCATCCGTGGCTTCGCCAGGGCTTGCCAGGGGCGCACCGACCCGCCCGCGCTCGTGCTGGCCGGACAGCCCGGCTGGGACACTCAGGTGGAGAGCGCCCTGGACGCCGTGCCGCACCGCATCCGCGTGATCCGCGCCGGCTACCTGCCGTTCGAGCAGCTGTCGGGTTTCCTCGGGGGCGCCACACTCGTCGCCTATCCCAGCCTCGGTGAGGGCTTCGGGCTGCCCGTGCTGGAGGCGATGGCCAGCGGTGCGTGCGTGCTCACCACGCGGCGACTCAGCCTGCCGGAAGTCGGCGGTGACACTGTGGCGTACTGCGGCGTCGGCGCGGGCGACATCGCCGCCGGCCTGACCGAGCTGCTCGACGACCCCGCGCGGCGATCCGCGCTGGCCGCAGCCGCGCAGTTGCGGGCCAAGGAGTTCTCCTGGGCGGCGTCGGCCGCACTGCACCGGGAGGCCTACGGGCGGGCGGCTGTCCTCGCCCGCCAAGGCCGGCACTAGTCTCATCCGGCGTGACGCAGCCCGAGCCGAAGACCTACGGTGACGAACTCGCCGTCGTGACCATCACCTATTCGCCCGGTGAGGTGCTCGACCGGTTCCTCGACACACTGGGCAAGGCCACCGCGCGCGCGGTCACCGTGATCCTCGCGGACAACGGCTCCACCGACGGCGCGCCCGAGAAGGCCGACGCCGAGCGGGACGAGGTCCGCCTGGTGCGCACCGGCGGCAACCTCGGCTACGGCGGCGCCGCCAACCGGGGCGTGGCCGAGCTGCCCGACGACGTCGGCTGGGTCGCCGTCGTCAACCCGGACATCGAGTGGGGCGCCGGCTCGCTCGACATCCTCATCGACGCCGCCGACCGGTGGCCGCGTGGCGGCTCGTTCGGGCCGCTGATCCGTGAACCCGACGGCACCGTGTACCCGTCCGCGCGGCTGCTGCCGTCGCTGGGCAAGGGCCTCGGGCACGCCGTGTTCGGCAAGCTGTGGCCCGGCAACCCGTGGACGCGGGAGTACCGGCAGCAGGACACCTCGGTCGTCGAGCGCCCCGCCGGCTGGCTGTCCGGCTCGTGCCTGCTGCTGCGCCGCGCTGCGTTCGACTCCGTCGACGGCTTCGACTCCAGCTACTTCATGTACTTCGAGGACGTCGACCTCGGCGACCGGCTCGGTCGTGCCGGCTGGCTCAACGTGTACGTGCCGTCGGCCGAAGTCGTGCACCTCGGCGGGCACGCCACCGCGCGGGCCTCCGAGCGGATGTTGGCCGCGCACCACACCAGCGCGTACAAGTACCTGTCCGAGCGCAACCGCGGGCCGTGGGCCGCACCGCTTCGACTGGCCATCCGGGCCGGGCTGGCGCTGCGGCTCAAGCTGGAGCTCAGGGCTGGTCGGTCTCCGGCAGCGCCCCACTGAGGCGGTCGGTCAGCGAGATGCGGCGGCCCGGCGTCTGCTGGGTCGTCGGGATGATGCCCGGCAGCTGCTTGGTCGGCTGCTCCGAGTCCGGCCGCTGACCCGGGTGCGGCGGCTGGCCGTGCTGCTGCTGGACGTGCGGCAGGGGCTGCGACTGCTGGGTCGGGGGGACCTGCTGCGGCTGCACGTGGGGCAGCGGCTGCGATTGCTGGTTGGCCGGGATCTGCTGGTGCTGGACGTGGGGTAGCGGCTGCGACTGCTGAACGTGCGGGAGCGGCTGGGACTGCTGCGTCAGCGGGAGCTGCTGGGTGGTGGGGATCTGTTGACCCTGACCCTGCTGCGGCGGCACCGGGACCTGACCTGCCGCCACCGAGCCGGGCAGCACGATCGTGGTGTCCGGATCCTGCTCGCGCGGGTCGTTCGCGTTCACCACCACTCGGGGAATCTGCACCGTGGGCTTGGCATCCATCGGCGAGGTCGCGTTGTTCGGCGTCACCGCCCACCGGTTTCGGGCACTGGCGCGGGCTAGAGCTGCGTCGGCCCGGTCGCGGGGGTCCATCTCCCGACCTCTTCCTCATCCGGCGTGCCGGCCACCGGGTCCGATGCCCGGTCGATCCGCCACGTGCAAGAGTATTCCCTCGATCGCGCCCGCGTCAGTGGAGGAGGAAACCCGGCATGTCGTCCAGCGTCGGACAGCAGCTCAGTGGGGTCGACGCCGTTGTGCTCGTCGGCGGGAAGGGCACCAGACTCCGTCCGCTCACGCTCTCCGCGCCCAAGCCCATGCTGCCCACCGCGGGGGTGCCGTTCCTCACGCACCTGCTGTCCCGGATCCGGGCCGTCGGCATCACCCACGTGGTGCTCGGCACCTCCTACAAGGCCGAGGTGTTCGCCGAGTACTTCGGCGACGGCTCCCGGCTCGGGCTGGAGCTGGAGTACGTCGTCGAGGAGGAGCCGCTCGACACCGGCGGCGGCATCCGCAACGTCGGCGACCGGCTGCGTGAAGACGACGTGATGGTCTTCAACGGCGACATCCTGTCCGGCGTCGACCTGGCCGGGGTGGTCGGCACGCACCGTGACAACAACGCCGACGTCACCCTGCACCTGGTCAAGGTCCCTGACCCGCGGGCGTTCGGCTGCGTGCCGACCGACGCCGAGGGCCGGGTCACCGCGTTCCTGGAGAAGACCGACAACCCGCCGACCGACCAGATCAACGCCGGCTGCTACGTGTTCCGGCGCGAGGCCCTGATGACCATTCCCACCGGTCGTCGGGTGTCCGTGGAGCGGGAGACCTTCCCCGGGCTGCTGGCCTCCGGGCACCGGCTGCAGGGGCACGTCGACACCTCGTACTGGCTCGACCTCGGCACCCCCGGCGCGTTCGTGCAGGGCTCCGCCGACCTCGTCCGCGGCATCGCCCCCTCGGCCGCCCTGCCCGGTTCGCCCGGTGAGGCCATCGTTCTTCCCGGCGCCACCGTCGACCCCTCCGCCGTCATCACCGGCGGCTCCACCATCGGCGCCGGCTGTGTCGTCGAGGCCGGCGCCGTCGTCGACGGCTCCGTGCTCTTCGACGGTTCCGTCATCCGCGCCGGCGCCTCCGTCACCCAGTCCCTCGTCGGTGCCCGCGCCGAAGTCGGCTCCCGGACCGTGCTCCGCGACGTCGTCGTCGGCGACGACGCCGTCATCGGCTCACACAACGAGCTCCTGCACGGCGCCCGCGTCTGGCCCGGCATCCACCTCCCCGACACCGCCGTCCGCTTCTCCACGGACGCGTAGTCATGGCCCCCAGGTTCGACATCACGCGGGTCCGCCTGCGCAACTACAAGAGCATCGAGTCGTGTGATGTCGAACTGGGGCCGCTCACCCTGCTCGTAGGCCCCAACGGCTCCGGCAAGAGCAACTTCCTCGACGCCCTCCAGTTCGTCGCCGACGCCCTGAACACCAACCTGGAGAACGCCTTCCGCGAACGCGGTGGTTTCGGGTCGGTGAGTCGTTTCGGGGACCGTGAGTTCGAAATCGAGATCACAGTTGGCTCCGGTGACGCCAGCTGGGATTACGGCCTCGGCCTTTCGCCACTGCGCGATGGCGGGTATCGGGTCGCGAGTGAGTCATGGCACTTTCCCGGTGGGGAAGGCGTGCGGCTGGAAAGTGACCTGCACAGTCGGCTCTGGCTGCCGAACGCTGACGGCGATGCGTCTGATCTCCTGCTGGAGGCTCTCTCGGGCTTCCGGTCGGTCAGCCCGATTCCGGAGCAGATGCGGGACATCAGCCGACCGGACCTTGGTGACAGGCTCCTTCGGGACGCGTCCAACGCGCCGAACGTGATCGCCAGGCTGACGGCCGATGATCCGGCTACGAAGCGGTTGATCGAGGAGTACCTGACGTTGGTCGTCGACGGGATGGTTGGTGTCGAATCCCGTCAGATCAGTTCGTGGCGAGCGCTGTTGTTCAAACAGGAGACCGAGGACGGTCAGGCTCGGGAATTCGATGCGCTGTCGATGTCCGATGGCACGTTGCACGCCCTCGGCGTGCTCATCGCGCTGTTCGATGGCACCGAGACGGTCGGCATCGAAGAGCCCGAGAGTGGACTGCATCCTGCCGCAGCGGCTGTGTTGATGGACGCGCTGCGGGACGGCGCCCATCGCCGCCAAGTGCTCGTGACCACGCACAGCCCGGACCTGCTCGACGTTCCCGGGCTGGACGCGTCCGAAGTCCTTGCTGTGCGTTCCGTTCGCGGCCGGACGGTCATCGGCCGGCTCAACGCGGCCGGTAGCTGCGCGCTCAAGGAGTCCCTCTACACGCCGGGCGCCTTGATACGGACCAAATTATCTCCAGCCGGAGAGCGACGAATGAGCCTGCCGACCGTGGTGCCGGTCGTCGAAGGCCACAGTGAGACCACTGCGGTTCGAGTGCTGCTGAACCGGATCGGCTGGGAGTTGGGCTGGCCTCACCGAGTGGCTCAACCCTTCCGGGTGCCGCGGACGGCCCTTGCCGATCCGGCGAAGTTGAGCGACGCGGTTGCGGTGGCGTCTCGTAACGTTCCGGGCACGCCAACGACCCGGAGCAGCGACGCGGGGTGAAGGAGCAACTGAGCCAACTGATGGTGACGCCGTATCGGGAGGTCAGACACCAGCCTGCGTTTGCCGGCCGGCCTGATCGACCTGGAGATGACCTGGCGGAACAGTCGGTCGTTCCGGCGGTTGCTGAGTGCGGTGCAACTGTTGCTGGAGGTGGAGGCGCTGCCATGGACGCTGTGACGCGCCGCTGGAAGCCCGACTACCCGCTGGACATCGGCGCGGTGGTCGGGCCGTTGCGGCGTGGGGCGGGGGATCCGGCGTTCCAGGCGGGGCCGGACGGGGCGTTGTGGCTGACGGGGAACGCGGCGTCGGGGTCGGGGTCGCTGCGGCTGGCCAGGCAGGGTGGCGAGGTGGTGGCGCAGGCCTGGGGGGACGGGGCTGAGGAGCTGCTGGCGGGGGTGCCGCAGCTGCTGGGTGCGGAGGACGACCCGCAGGGCTTTGAGGCGCACCACGAGCTGATCAGGGAGACGCGGCGCCGGAATCCGGGGCTGCGGCTGGGAAAGACGAACCGGGTGTGGGACAGCCTGGTGCCGGCGATCCTGGAGCAGAAGGTGACGGGCCACGAGGCCCGCAGGTCCTGGCGGGATCTGTGCCGGCGGCACGGGGAGAAGGCGCCGGGACCGGCGCCGCTGGGGATGAGGGTGCCGCCGACGCCGAAGGCGATCCTGGGCGTCAAGGACTGGGAGTGGCACAAGGCGGGGGTGGACGGCCAGCGGCGGCGGACGTTGCTGAACGCGGCGGCGGCCGCGCATGCCTTGACGAGCAAGGAGAAGCTGCGGCTGATCCCGGGCATCGGGATCTGGACGACGGCGGAGGTGGCCCAGCGGGCCTGGGGCGACCCGGACGAGGTCAGCGTGGGCGACTTCCACATCCCGAGCGTGGTCGGCTGGGCCCTGGTGGGCCACGCGCTGGACGATGACGGCATGCTCGAGGTGCTCGAGCCGTACCGGCCGCACCGCCAGCGCGCGGTCCGCTACATCGAGGCTTCGGGGTTCCGGAAACCCCGGTTCGCCCCGAGGTTCGCGGCCAGGGACTACCGGGCCATCTAGCGGTAGCGGGACAGGGCCAGCTCGACGAGTTCGGGCACGGTGTCGACGTTGGAGGGCAACGCCTCGACGGGCCACCACTGGAGGTCGATGGACTCGGCGCTGCGCACGGGCTTGGCGCCGACCGGAGCCCGCACGAGGAACCGGACGTCGAAGTGGCGGGTGGGCAAGCCGAGCGAGCAGGTGATGCCGTGCACGTCGACGTGCAGCGGCGTGGGCTCGATCCGCAGCCCCCGAATCCCGGATTCCTCGGTGGCCTCCCGAAGGGCGGCGTCGACCAACGAGAGATCCGAAGGCTCGCAGTGGCCGCCGAGCTGGAGCCACCGGCCGACCCGAGGATGCAGGGTCAGCAGCACGTTCTCGGCGGTGGCGTCCAGCACCAGCGCGGAGGCGGTGATGTGCCCGGGCTCGCACGACCGCTGGCAGGCGTCCTCCCGAGCGGCCAGGAAGCCGAGGAACGCCTGCCGCAGCGCCTCCTGCGGCTCGGACTCGGGCTTCCAACCGGTCAACGTCGACACGGCGTCGGCATGCAAGCTCACAGCTCCACCAATCCCAGTTCGGTCGGCGCCGGCGGCCGCGGCCCGGTGACGCCGTCGGCCGGATGCCCGACGGCCACGGCGCCGAGTGGCGACCAGTCGGCCGGCAGGTCCAGCACGGCCCGCACGATGTCGGGGCAGAAGATGGTCGACGAAACCCAGCACGAGGCCAGGTCCTCGGCCGCCAGGGCGACCAGGAGTCCCTGCACAGCGGCGCCGCCGGCCACGATGAACATGGTGCGCTCGGCACTCTGCCTTGCAGCGTCGGGGTAGTCGTGCGCGCCGTCCATGACCATGAACGGCAGCACCAGCTCGGTCGCGCCCCACAGCAGGTCGCCGCGAGCGACCCGACGCTCGATCCGGGCCTCGTCCCAGCCGTCGTCACGGAGATCGGCGCGCCACTGGTCCCGCATGGCTTCCAGCAGCTTCGTCCGCCGCGCCCGGTCCCGCACCCACACGAACCGCACGGGATGTGTGTGGTGCGGCGCCGGCGCGGTCAGGCCGACACCGATGGCCCGCCGCAGCACGTCCTCGTCCACGGGCTCGCCGGTGAAGCTGCGCACGGATCGCCGCAGCAGCACGGCTTCCCGACGGCCCTGGGCGATGGCCTCGTCGGTGCCCAGCCGGAACAGGTCCTCCTCGACCGGACGGTTCAGGTCACGCGCGCTGGATCCGTTGTCCGCCAAAGACAAGCCACGTACGACCGCGACCGGCGTGGCGCCGAGCTTGCCCTTGACGAGGTCTCCCGCGGCGGCGATCTCGTCGGCCAGCGCCACTTCGGTCACCACGAGCTCGTTGCCCTGGCTGTCGACCTCGCCGGCGTAACTGCGGATCACCGGCAGCCCGGCCGCGCCGATGGCGGCGTCGGTCTGCCCGACCCGCCAGGCCCGACCCATGGTGTCGGTGATCACCACGGCCACGTCGACACCGAGCCGCGAGCCCAGCTCCGAGCGGAGCTTGCGGGCCGAGGCGTCGGGGTCCAGCGGCAGCAGGGCGATCTCGGCCTGGGACACGTTGGAGTTGTCCACGCCCGAGGCGGCCTGCACGATGCCCAGCCGATTCTGAGTGATCAACGTGTTCTTCACGCGGGCCAGCACCCGCACCGACTCGGACACGACCAGCTCGCGCCGCCGGGCCTCGCGCCGCGCCGGATCGTCCGGCGCGGCCACCAGCTGGCCCTCCACTTTGGACACGATCTTGCTCGTCACCACGAGCACGTCGCCGTCGCGCAGCCACGGGGCGGCCGCGGCGATCGCGGCGGCCAGGTCGTCGCCGGGACGGAACTCGGGCAGCCCGGGCACCGGCAGCAGCTCGACGGAACCCTTGGCGTGATCGGTCAACGTCGGCTCCCGGCTCGGTGATCGTCTAAAACGCCAGCGATGCTCACGGCCGTATCCTGCCACGCCCACGGTCCCGCACCCGTGCGGCACAGCCCACAGGGACGACGGGAATATTCGGAACGCGTCAAACGCATTGTACGCCGTCGGATACCGGCCTTGTCGGCAAGTTGCCCAAAAGTGTGAACAGCGCCTCGGTGGGCATCTGTGAGGCCTCCTCGTGCGTCTTGTAGGTGTCGGGGGACAAGGGGGAAGCAATGGGGGCATTGCATGGCGCGACGAAACCGGCGCCGCCGGGTCGTCGTGAGCGGCTGGACAACTGGCTGGCGCGATACAGCTTTCCGCTGTTGCGCGTCACACTGGGTCTGGTGATCTTCGGATTCGGATTTCTCAAATACTTTTCCGGCGTGAGTCCGGCCCAGGACCTGGTGCTGCACGTCAACCGGATCCTGTCGCTGGGACTGGTGCCGGACCAGGTGGCACTGCCGGTGTTCGCGACGGTCGAGAGCCTGCTCGGGCTGTCGCTGATCACCGGGCGGGGACTGCGCTACGTCGTGTATCCGCTCACGTTGTGGGCGGTCGCGATCCTGTCGCCGCTGGTCCTGTTCCCGGCTGAGTTGTTCAGCGGGCCGGACCACGCGCCGACGCTGGCCGGTCAGTACGTGCTGAAGGACATCATTCTGCTCGCCGCCTGCCTGGTGGTCATGGCGCGGGTACGCAACGACACACGGGGGTTGTGACCAATGGAAACCGTATTTCGGGCAAGCGCTCCCGCGGCCGAAGCCGCGCCGGATCTCGGCCCGCTGCTGGAACTGCCGGGCACCTGGGTCGGCAACGGATTCAATCTGATCTCGCGGCCGGACCAGCACAACAACAAGCCGTTCTTCCTCGAGCTCAACGCTACTCGGGAGACGTTGTCGTTCACGCCGATCGGCGCGCCGATCCCGAACCGGGGCAGCGGCCAGGACGACCTCTTCTTCCTCGGCGTGCACTATCTCCAGCAGATCAGCGACGGCGTCACCAATGGCGCGTTGCACCTGGAACCGGGAATGTGGCTGAACGTGCCGGCGACCACGGATCCGGTCGCGCCGGCCAGCGTGGTCCGGATGGCCACCATTCCGCACGGCGACGCGTTGCTGGCGCAGGGCTCGTCGCTGGTCGTCGACGGGCCACCGGTGATCTCGCCGGTCGACTCGACGCCGACCTTCTCCACCGGCCCCAACGTCGGGCAGCAGCTGACCGGGGCCTATCTCGACCCGTTCACCACGACACCGCTGCCGCCCGGCATTCCGGGCGGGGCGATCGCCAATCCCAACGTGGTGCTGACCGAGGCGATCAGCCAGCAGAAGATCGTCGAGACCACGGTGCTGATCATCAGCACCACCACGGACGTCGGCGGCACCACCGGCGGCATCCAGAACATTCCGTTCGTGGTCCGCAACGCCAACGCGACGGCGATGAGCGCGATCTTCTGGATCGAGAAGGTGCGGAACGACGACGGCAGCACCTTCATGCAGCTGCAGTACACCCAGCAGGTCACGCTGGACTTCCTGGGTATCAACTGGCCGCACATCCAGGTGGCCACCCTGGTGAAGCAGTAGCCCGAGAAAGTGCGCGGCGGCCGCAGGCCGCCGCGCACGTCACCTCAACCGAGCGACACTCCGGCCAGGTCCAGCGCCGCGCGGACCATGGCCGCGGTGGCGTCCACATCGGACATCAGCAGCGGCACGTTGCGCACCGCGACGCCGTCCACCTCGGCGTTGTCCTCGGGCGCGATAAGCCAGCCGTCCAGCACGCCGTCGGCCTTGCGTGAGCCGTAGTGCAGGCCGACGGCCTCGGCGCTGGTCTCGACGCCGATCGCGGTCAGGCAGGCGTCGGCCATGCCTCGCACCGGCGCGTTGCCGATGATCGGCGAGATGCCGACCACGCCGGCGGCGGTCGTGCGCACGGCCTCGCGTACACCCGGGATGGACAGCACAGTGCCGACGCTGACCACCGGGTTGGACGGCGCGAACAACACCGCGTCCGCGCCGGCGATCGCGTCCAGCACACCCGGCGCGGGCTTGGCCTCGTCGGCGCCGATCGGCACGATCGAGTGCGCCGGCAGCTCGGCGTGGTACCGGATCCACCACTCCTGGAAGTGGATCGCGCGCCGCTCGTCCTCCGAACCCGGCACGTCCACGACGACGTGCGTCTCCACCTGGTCGTCGGTCATCGGCAGCAGCCGCACGCCTGGCTGCCAGCGCGCGCACAGCGCCTCGGTGACCGCGGACAACGGATACCCGGCGCGCAGCATGCGGGTCCGCACCAGGTGGGTGGCGATGTCGCGGTCGCCCAGCCCGAACCACGGCGCCTCCGCGCCGTAGGCGGCCAGCTCTTCCTTGACCCGCCAGGTCTCCCCGGACAGCCCCCACCCGCGCTCGGTGTCGATACCGCCGCCCAGGGTGTACATGCAGGTGTCCAGATCCGGACAGATACGGAGGCCGTGCAGCCACACGTCATCGCCGGTGTTCACCAACGCGGTGATTTCTGCCCCTTCGGGCAGTGCCGCCTTCACGCCGGTCAGGAACCGCGCTCCGCCGACGCCGCCGACCAATACCACGACCTTCACAGGGCGCAATCCTTTCACGCTTGCGGGTGAATTCTCAGCGGGTCCAGAACCGGAACAGGTAGCTGCCGTCACCGGCGTGCCCGATGTCGCCGCCGAGCACGTCGAACAGCCCGCGGCCGATGGTGAAGAACACACTGCTGACCGCCGGCACGGCGAACAGCAACACGAACAGCACCAGCGGCGCCCACGGCCGCACCCGCACCGCGACCGCCTGCGCCTCGCGCGACAGCCACGGCGCCAGCACGCCGAAGCCGTCGAAGCCCGGCACCGGCAGGATGTTCAGCAGGAAGGTGAGCACCTGCAGGAAGGCCAGGTAGGCGAAGGCCATCTGCAGGCCCTCGGGCAGCGGGACCAGCAGCACCACGACGTTGAGCAGCAGGCCGATCACCAGATTGAACAGCGGGCCGGCCAGCGACACCAGAGACTCGACAGGTTTCGATCGCAGCGCCCAGTGATTGATGAGCACGGCGCCGCCGGGTAGCGGGATACCTCCGATGAGTAGGAACACCAGCGGCAGCACGATGCTCAACACCGGGTCCGTGTAGCGGCGCGGATCCAGG
>DATJJB010000512.1:0-2212 GCA_035492655.1 Kutzneria sp.
CCCTCGGTGTTCACCCGCAGCACCAGCGTGTTCACGAAGAACCCGACCAGATCGTCCAACGCCTGATCGGCCCGACCAGCGATCGGCGTCCCGATCGGGATGTCCGCCCCGCCACCCAACCGCGACAACAACGCGGTCAACCCCGCGTGCACCACCATGAAAACGCTTGCGCCACAGGCCCGGGCGAGCTCAGCCAGACCGGTGAGAAGGTCCTCGTCCCAGCGGAAGGTGAAGTGCCCGCCACGATAGGACGACACCGCCGGGTGCGGCCGATCCAGCGGCAGCGCGATGCGCTCCGGCAGGCCGTCGAGCGCATTGCGCCAGTACTCGAGCTGGCCGCCTTCCTCACTGGCCAGCAGGTCCCGCTGCCACACCGTGTAGTCCACGTACTGCACCGGCAGCTCAGTCCACCGTGGCACATCGTCGTGAAGACGGGCCGCGTAAGCGGTGGCGATGTCTCGCCACAGCTGGGCGATGGACCATCCATCGGCGGCAATGTGGTGCACCACCAGCACAAACACGTGCCGACGCTGGCCGACCGCCAGCAGCTCGGCCCGGACGATCGGACCGGCCTCCAGGTCGAACACCGTGCGCACGATGTCGTCCACCGCGAAGTCCACTTCGGACTCGGCAACAGTCCGGACGGCCAACGAGACCGGGGCCGAGGGCAGCACCTGCTGGTAGGGCGAGCCATCCGCGGTCGGGAACACCGTGCGCAGCGTCTCGTGCCGGTCCAGCACGTCGGCCAGCGCCGCCCGCAACGCGTCGACGTCCAGCGAGCCCGTCAGGTGCAGCACGAACGGCACGTTGTAGGTCGCCGATCCGCCTTCGAGGCGGTGCAGGAACCACAGCCGTTGCTGGGCAAAGGACAACGGGATCCGCGACGGCCGATCGGCCAGCCGCACAAAGGCCGGCCGGCCGGTCCCGAACGCCGCACCGGGGAGCTGACCCGACGCAGCGGCCGCGGCCTGACCGGCCAGCACGGCGGCAACCTGGTCAGACAGCGCGGCCGCGACCTCGTCGGACAACGCGGCAGCCTGGCCGGACACGCCACCCGCGACCTGGCTCGACAACGCAGCGGCCACCTGGTCGGAGAGTGCGGCGGGGGTTGGTGCGTCGAACACGGCGCGGACCGGCAGGTCGGCGCCGACGGCGGTGCGGATGCGCTGGGTCAGGCGGGTCGCGGTGAGGGAATGGCCGCCGAGCTCGAAGAAGTCGTCGTCCGGGCCGACCTGGGGCAGGTCGAGGACGTCGGCGAAGAGCTCGCACAGGAGCTGCTCGACGGGGTTGCGGGCGGGGCGGCCCGTGCCGGCGGGCAGTTCTGGTCGGGGCAAGGCGTTGCGGTCGAGCTTGCCGGAGGCGAGCACCGGCAGGTGGTCGAGCACCACGAACGCGGACGGGACCATGTACTGCGGCAGGCGATCCCGCACGTGCGCCCGCAGCTCAGCCGCCAACCCGGCGGTCCCACGCCGAGCGGCCGGGTTGTTGGCCAAGGTCGTGGCCTGAGTCGGTCGATAGGCGGGGCCGTCCTGCCCCTTCGCGAAGACGGCTTCCAGCCAACCGGCCTCCGCCGCCACCGTGACAGCCACCCCGACACCCAGCCGTTCCCCGAGCCGGTGCAGCTCCTCCGGGTCGACCCCGGACATACCTTCAAGCGATGTAAGACCCAAAACCGGGTTAGGGTCATACATTGCGCGGACAGCTGCCAGCTCGCCGGACAGCCGCGCATCCGGAACGCCCACAACACGCAGCCGAGCCGGGCGGTCGGTGACCAGAAGGTGCTCCAGGGCAGCGAGATCGCTGAACTCGATCACCTGCTCGTCGACGAGCCTGCGCGGAGCCTTGCGCATGATGACGTCGTAGCGGTGCCGGGTGAGCTCGTTGTGCGCCGCGCCGCGCTTGACCAGCACATCGACATCGTCGAAACCGGCGAAACCGGTGAAGAAGTCCGGATCGAGCACGAGCTCACCCTCACGAGCGATGGCCTGCTCCACCGCAGCTGCCGCGTGACGGCCCTGGCGCAGCTCAGTCGCGGTGCGGAACGCCTTGAGCGAGCGCAGGTTCCGGATGTCGCCCAGGAAGAGCACACCGCCCAGGCGGAGGTGAGCGCCGGCCGTGCGGATCACCTCGGCCAGGTACTCGGTGCTCGGGAAGTACTGCGCGACGGAGTTGATGATCACCGTGTCGAACGGCTCGGCCGGCAGCTCGCCGA
>DATJJB010000513.1:0-9459 GCA_035492655.1 Kutzneria sp.
GCCGATCTCCGCAACGCTGCGTAGCGCACGCTGTCCTCCCAGGGACGAGGAATGTAAACGTTTACAACGCGGCGGCTCGGCCAGAGTAGGAGCGTCGGACGGGCGGCGTCAAGGGTCGATCACCGGCTGTTCGGGTCACCGTCCTGCCGCCATCCCGAAGGCGGCGCTCGGGCATCGGGGCACTGACTTACCACGGCGTCGGCGGCAGCATGGTGCCCCACGCGGCGGACTGACCCCACCTGCCGCCCCCGAACTTCCGATTGCCGTTGTCAGCCAACGCTGTCTGGTGATTCCGCAGGACACCGACCGGCTACCGTGCCCGGACCTGACCACCGGCGACCTGTTGTGGCACAACGACCTGCACCCCTACACCGGCGGCCTCACGGCGATGTCGTGCACGTGGGTGGCTGGCGCAGCTACACCCTTGTCAGACCTGGCAACGGGCTAGCCGGGTCCGTCAGCCGGCGTGGACCGGGCCGACGTAGGTGCCGGGGTGGGTGGCGGCGTCCTGCTTGACCAGGCCGAGGCTGTCGGCCCAGGGCAGGGTCTGGGTGTTGGTGGTGTTGGGCGGCGTCACCGCGTAGCTGGTGACGTGCCAGCCGCTGTCGGGGTCGCCGGAGCCGAGGGCGGTAGCGGTCAGGTAGGTGATCTCGGCGGTGACGTGCTGGCCGGGGGCGAGCAACACCGGAGAGAAGGTGCCGTTGGTGCGGACGAGGTCCCAGCTGGTGCCGTCGGAGCCGTCGAGGCGGACGCCGGGGAAGCCCTGCACGGTGCAGGAAGTGCTGCCCTGGTTGGTCATGGTGATCGGCAGCTGCCACTGGGTGGTGCTGCCCTTGATCACGTCGGGCGACGTCTGCGACACCTTCAGGGCGGTGCAGCTCGCGTGGCCGTTGGTGCTCACGGCGCCGGGAGTGCTGGCGTTCTGGCGCGCGCCACCGTCGGAGCCCTGACCGATGCCGCTGTTGGCCGCGACGGTGCTGCCGCCGGAACCCGACTGCGGGGTCGCGCTGCCCGAAGCGCCGGTCGAGCACGCGCCCAACGCACCCACCACGGCCACCGCGGCAACAGCCATCGCGCTCCGGCGGATCGTCTGCGTGGTGATGTTCATTCTCCAGCCCCCATCGAAATGGTGTTCGCGAATTTGTCGGTCTCGTGAAGAAAGATGCGCGAGAACACCGTGGGTGCATAAGAAGTGATCTGGATCACCGCGAGGCAACGTCCTGCTCGGAAGCCTCAAGGGCAATGCTGTTTCCCTGAAGTCACTCGATGCCGCGGGACAACTTGACCAGCCACCGGACGTCTGAGTCGAGGTCGTCGCCACCCGCCACGGGTGCCGGCCGGGGTGGACCGGCCGGCGCACCGGAAGCCTTGGCCTGCAACGCCGCTGTGACGGCGTCGGCATCGTCGGCCTCGGTCGACGGGTAGTAGGGACCGAGCTGCACGAGGCCGTCGCGAATTTCGACGGCCCGACGGTAATAGTCGCGGTGAGTACGCCGAATGCGCAGCGGGTCACGCCACCAAGGCAGGGATTCACTGCGCAGGGCGAGATCGGGAAACGCCTCGTGCAGCGCCTGCCATAGGGGTTCCATTTCCCGATAAGCCGCGCGGTGCCAGCGCCAGACCGACACGGCGGCGAGCATCCCGGTGACGGCGGGGTACATGACACCCACGACCAACAGCACGCTGCCGACCAGCACGCAGCTCACGTACACCAGGTTGCCGACCTCCCAGGCGATACCGGCAAACGCTTGCAGCAGGGCGACAACGCACTTGCAGGCACAGCCGGCAATGAGGAACGCGAGACCGACGGCCATGGTCCGCAGGCCACGGCGGAGCTGCACGCGCTGGGCGACGCGGGCGTAGATCACGGCCCAACGCATGGCCAGACCCAGCGCATATGCCATATATCCGACCGCCACCACCACGAAAACCGTGGAGTGCCAGTCGTTCCCGCTGGACAGGGCGGCCGGCTGCAACCGAACCGGAGCCGGGGCCAAGAGCCAGACGCCGACCACGATGGCCAGCGCGCCGACATAGGCCACGGTCTGGAACCGGCGCGACGCCCGGACCGAGTACTGGAAGAAGGCCAGCAGCCAGTACGAGGCCGACATGGTCATCAGGTTCACCAGCAGCCGCGCCAGCCCGCCACCGGCCGCGTCGATGACCGCGACCACCGGCGGCAGGTTCAGCACCGGCACCACGGCCAGGCACGCCAGGCAGCCGGCGACGGCCCGCAGCGGCAGGTCGTCGGGCGCGAGGACCAGCTGGTACAGCTTGTCCAGCGCACCGATCCACAGCGCGATCGTCACGAGCACCAGGGCGAGCATGGGTGAATCATTCCGGACGAACGGCAGCGGCGCGGGCCGATTCGGGTATTGGTCGGCGCGAGCCGCCCGATGTTGTTGCTCGGCAAGGAAATGCGCCGTGTCCAGCGACCGGTAGTGCGCGTGGAACTCCGCATACGGGCCGCCCGACGCAGGCTCCACGGTCTGCACCACCGGATTCCAGCCGGCGACAGCCAGCCCGTCGGCGGCCGCGGCGAGCATGGCGTCGCCGAGGCAGGCCCCGATGGACTCACGGGTGAGTTGCTGCGGCTGCCGGCAGGCACATCCGCCGCCCGGGCAACAAGATCCGAGAACGAACCCCCGACCAACCCGCGCACCCAGTCGGTCACGGCACCGGACGTCGCCATGCCGGCGGCCAGCGTGCTGGTGCTGGGAAACACGCCGGAAGTGGGCCACAGCCCCGGATGCGGCCGGGGCTGGTCGACCACCTCAGTCGGCCACACCAGCGAAGGCAACTCCAGCCCCGGCGCGACCACGGCCGCCCACTCCCGCCGGCCGGGGTCGTAAAACGGCGAGCACTGGCTGGCCGAATGGTGGTCCACCACGTACCGCCCGGTCAGCCGGTGCACCAGGAAGGACGACGCCATCAGCAGCATCCGGGTCCGTGCCCAGACGTGAGGCTCGTTCACGGCCAGCCAGCGCAGCTTCGGCCCCACCAGCGGCGAGCCACCCCGTCCAACGGTTCACCGCCAGCGGCGAGAACCAGCTCACGGGCGATGGCGACGAAGTCACGCCACCACACCGTCTCGGCGTCGTGCTCGAACCACCCGGGCGCGGGCGTCGACACAGCGTGCGGACGGCTGGCCCGGTGCCTGACCGTGCCGTCCGCGGCGAGCAGAACTCCCCTGGAAGCCGACGTTCCGATGTCGATCCCCACATACATCCACCTATCCTCGACGACATGGATCACATCGCGATCGTCGGCGCGTCGGCGGCCGGCCTGACGGCGGCCGAGACGCTGCGCCGCGAGGGCTACCAGGGACGGCTGACGTTGGTCGGCGACGAGGCCCACGTGCCTTACGACCGCCCGCCGCTGTCCAAGCAGGTGCTCGCCGGCCAGTGGGAGCCGGCCAAGACGCAGCTGCGCAAGGACGAGCAGATCGCGGACCTGAACGCCGAGTTCCGGCTGGGCTCGCCGGCCGCCGGCCTGGACCTGGACGCCCGCGAAGTGGTGCTGGCCGACGACAGCCGCATCGGCTACGACGGCCTGGTGATCGCGACCGGCGTCGCCCCGCGCCGACTGCCCTTCGGCCACGACCTCGACGGCGTGCACGTGCTGCGCACCCTGGAGCACGCCGGCAACCTCCGGGCCGAGCTGCTCAAGCAGCCCAAGACCGTGGTGATCGGCGCCGGCTTCCTCGGCGCGGAAGTCGCCGCCACCGCCCGCACGCTGGGCCTGGACGTCACGCTGGTCGACCCGCTGCCGGTACCGATGGCCCGCCAGCTCGGCGAGACCGTGGGCAAGCTGCTGGAGCAGCTGCACCGGGACAACGGTGTGCGGGTGCTGATGGACACCGGCGTCGCCGAGTTCCGCAGCGAGGACGGCCACGTCACCGGCGTGCGGCTGATCGACGGCAGCGTGCTCGACGCCACGTGCGTGCTGGTGGCGATCGGCGCGACCCCGGTCACCGACTGGCTCAAGGGCTCCGGCCTGACCATCGACAACGGCGTGGTCTGCGACAGCCGCTGCCAGGCCGCCCCCAATGTCTACGCCGCCGGCGACGTCGCCAACTGGGAACACCCGCAGTACGGGCGCATGCGCCTCGAACACCGGATGAACGCCACCGAGCAGGGCATGGCCGCCGCCCGCAACCTGCTCGGTGCGAACCAGGAGTTCGCCCCGATCCCGTACTTCTGGACCGACCAGTACGACGCCAAGGTGCAGGCCTACGGCCTGGTCGGCGAGGGCCTGGAGTACACGGTCGTGGCCGGCGACCCGGACGAGCGCAAGTTCGCCGCCCTGTACGGCCGCGACGGCGTCGTCACCGGCGGCGTCGGCTGGAACCTGCCACGGGAGATCCGCAAGCTGCGCCAGTCGGTGGTCGACCGCGCGCCCATGCCGTGATGCCGAGTTCGGCTTTCGGCACCGAGCTCGAACGGCTGCTCACCGCCCGAGGCCTGTCCTGGCGCGGCCTGGCCGACCAGGTCGGCTACACGCCGAGCTGGCTGAGCAAGGTCAAGAACGGCACGCCGCCGTCGGCCGAGCTGGCCCGGCGCTGCGACCAGGTGCTGGACGCGGGCGGCCGGCTGATGGCGCTGGCCACCGAGGCCGTCGCGGCACGTCCGGCGCAGCTGCCGGCGGCCGGCGCCCGCTTCGTCGGCCGTGAACGGGAGCTGGGCCTGCTGCACGAGGCCCTGGTGGATGACCGGCAGCTCGGCACGCCGGCCGTGGTCGCGGTGGACGGCTCGCCCGGCGTCGGCAAGACCGCGCTGGCCCTGAAGCTGGCCCACGACGTGGCCACCCAGTTCGTCGACGGCCAGCTGTACGTGGACCTGCGCGGCTACTCCCCCGACGGCGGCCCGGCGCGGCCGGCCGACGTGCTCGGCGACTTCCTGGCCGCGCTGGGCGTGGCCACCGACTCCATGCCGGCCGACCAGGACCAGCGGGCCAAGCTGTTCCGGTCGCTGGTCAACCAGCGCCGGCTGCTGATCGTGCTGGACAACGCGGCCGACTCGGTGCAGGTCGAGCCGCTGCTGCCGGGCTCGGGCTACTGCGCGGTGATCGTCACGAGCCGGCGGCGCCTGTCCGGCATGGCCATGCGCACCAACGCCCGTCAGGTCACGCTGGGCCCGATGACCGGCGCGGAGTCGCAGCTGTTGCTGCGCAACGTGATCGGCGACGACCGCGTGGACGCCGAGCCGGCGGCGATCACCGCGCTGGCCAAGCACTGCGCGCATCTGCCGCTGGCGCTGCGGATCGCCGCCGAGCGGGTGGCCACGCACCCGCACCACCCGGTGGACGAGCTGCTGGAGGAGCTGGACTCCGACGAGCACCGGCTGGACGGCCTGGCCACCGACGACTCGCTGGCCGTGCGGTCGGTGTTCTCCTGGTCGTACCGGGACCTGTCGAGCGAGTCGGCCCGCATGTTCCGGCTGCTCGGCGTGTTCCGGCGCGGCCAGCTCAGCACGCCGGCCGCCGCCGCGCTGGCCGGTGTGTCCCCGGTGCAGGGCAGGCGCCTGCTGGAGCGGCTGGCCAGCGTGCACCTGGTGGAGAGCGTCGAACGCGACCGCTACCGCATGCACGACCTGCTGCACGTCTACGCCGCCGAGCTCGTGCAGTCGGAGGAGACGGAGCAGTCCCGGCGAGAGGCCGCGGTCCGGCTCACCGACTGGTACCTGCGCACCGCCGAGCGTGCGAACGAGGCGTTGGCGCCGTTCCGCGTGCACATGTTGGAGGTGCCGGCGTCCGGCCCGAGCGTGACGCCGTTGGACTTCGGCTCACCGGTCGCGGCCCTGCGCTGGTGTGACGGCGAGGTCGCCAACCTGCTGCCCGTGATGCAGACCGCCCTGGCGTACGGGCTCGCCGGCACCGCGTGGCGGCTGTGCATCGCGTCCTGGGACTACTTCCGGCTGCGCATGCCCATGGGCGTCTGGGTCGCCACCCACGAGCTGGCCGCGCAGGCCGCCCGCACCGAGGGCGACCGGTTCGCCGAGGCGTGGGTG
The DNA here is from genome assembly GCA_035492655.1 of Kutzneria sp. Taxonomy (GTDB): domain Bacteria; phylum Actinomycetota; class Actinomycetes; order Mycobacteriales; family Pseudonocardiaceae; genus Kutzneria. Next base: position 6,009 of record DATJJB010000513.1, read on the forward strand.
CAGACCAACCTGGCCGTCGCCAAGCACCGTCTGCACGACTTCGACGCCGCGTACCGTCTCTACGAGCAGGCGCTCGCCACCCGGCGGGAGATCGGCGACCGGCACGGCGAGGCGTGGACGTTGGCCGGGCTGGGGCTGCTGGCCGCCGAGCAGCGCGAGCCCGACGCCGCGCAGCCGCCGGCCGAGCAGGCGCTGGCGCTGTTCCGCGATCTCGGCGACCGGCACGGCGAGGTGACCACCATGGCCACCCTCGGCGAGGTGCGGCAGCTGCGCGGCGACAACCACGGCGCCCTCGTCACGTTGCACGAAGCGCTGTGGGTTGCGCAGGACAGTGAAGACGCCTCGGACCAGGCCGAGACGCTGCTGAAGATCGCCGCCGTCTACCTGGCCGACGGCCGGCCGAGCCGCGCGCTGGACAGCTTGGACCAAGCGCTGGTCGCGACGCGTGACGTGCGCAACCGCATGTTGGAGGCGGGCGCGCTGTTCCGGCGCGGCGTGGTGCTGCGCGAGCTGGACCGTGCCGACGAGGCCCGTGAGTCGCTGGCCGCGGCGCTCGCGCTGTACGAGGAGGTCGACGACCACCGCGCCGGCGACGTGCGGGCCGAACTGGACGCGCTCGCGCCGTGAACGCGAGCACGGCTCGTCAGGTGACGCACGTGACACCGGTCGACCGACGATAGGGTGTTTCCACTTTTGCTCAACTCGTCAACACTGTTGCCGCGCCGCCGCATTCGCCATAGTTGAGTGGCGCGGTGCCGTCGTCGACGGGCGGGTCCACTGGGGGTGGCCCTGCCCGTCGACGGTAAGCATCACGGCAATTCGAAGAACACCATCGGATTGTCCCGACCGGTCCGGATCGGCTCGTCCAGGCCGAGTTCCCGTTTCACCGCAAGCAAAGCCGTAAACGTTTCCGGGGCGCGCCTGGCCGACGGCGTGAAGTAGTCGATCTTTCGTTCGGTCAGCCAACGAACCAACACCGCGCCCTCGCTGAACGGCATCGGCCGCCGGCCGTGGAACACGTCGTGCACACTCACCGGAATCCCGGCCAACCGCCCGAAAAGGGCGTCGATGTACCAGCGGGCGAAGCGCGCGCTGTGTGCCGCGTCGAGGAACAGGTAGTCGATCTCCACCGGAAGCTGAGCTGTCCTCACGTCGCCGCGAGTGAACGTCCATCGTTGCCCGGCAAGGTCCGCCGGCACCGAGCGCACCACGTGATCCACCACGTCGTACGACAGCAGCCGACCAACTCCGTTGTCCCGCAACGCACTCAGCAGCCACGTGGTCGACCAGCCGTGGAACGTGCCGATCTCCACCACCGTCGACGGCCGCAGCTCACGCAGCCGCAGGTACGTCAGCTCGGCCTCGACATCGTCGAGCTGCGCTCGAATTCCGGGCAGCCGACGACGCTGCTCGTCGCGCACGGCGGCGAGGTCGTCGGCGTACTTGCGGTACAGGTCGGTCGCGGCGGCAAGGTCCACGAGCGCAGACGCTACCGCCGCGCCCCCTTGCCCAGCACCTTGCCCAGGCCCCGCACGCTGCGCTCCAGGTCGGAGCCGAACGGGTTCTCGTGCACCAGGTACGTCCAGGTCGCGGTCGGCCGGGCCAGGCCCTCGCCGGCCAGGTCGACGCCGTCCTCGCTGATCTTGGCCGTCTCGAAGGTCTCGATGGTCCGCTCCCACGAGGTGCGGAACAGCGCCTTGAACGCCGGGATGGCCGCCCGGTGGTACTCGGCGATCGGGCTCTCCCGGGACAGCGCCCACAGGTGGATGCCCTCGCGCAGGTCGGCCAGCATGGCCAGGTGCTCGGCCCAGCCGCGGTCCAGGTGCAGCAACGCGATCTGGCGGGCCGCGTCGACCAGGACCTCCTCGCCGACCTTGTCCAGCACCTCCTGGTACCGGTCGGGGCTGTCCTTCTTGAGCTCCTCGGCCGCCTTGTCCGTGCGCAGCAGCTGGTCACGGCGCTCGCCGAGCATCTTGCGGTGCTGCGCGGACAGCTGGTTGTAGCGCCAGGTGTTGGCGTGCACCTCCAGCTGCTCGGCCTCGGCGACACGCTGGGCGTGGGCGATGGTGTGCGGCGCGAGCTTGTCCTTCTCCGTGACGCGGCCGTGCTCGTCGAGGTCCGACGGCCCCGGCTCCTCGGCGGCGAACTGGGTGACGATGTCGTCGCCGAAGCTGGCGAAGAACACCGACCGGCCCGGGTCGCCCTGCCGGCCGGCGCGGCCGCGCAGCTGGTCGTCGAGGCGGGAGCTGTGGTGGCGGGCCGTGCCGATCACGTACAGGCCGCCCAGCTCGGCCACCCGCTCGTGGTCGGCGCCGTCCGCGCCGCCGAGCCGGATGTCCGTGCCGCGGCCGGCCATCTGGGTGGAAACCGTCACCGCGCCGTACTGGCCGGCCTCGGCGACGATCGCCGCCTCCTCCGCGTCGTTCTTGGCGTTGAGCACCACGCACGGCACGTCGACCTCGGCCAGCCGGGCCGCCAGGGCCTCCGACTCGGCCACGTCCTGGGTGCCGATCAGCACCGGCCGGCCGGTCCGGTGGGCTTCGATGATCTCCTCGACGATCGCCGCGTTCTTGTCCACGACCGTGTCGTAGATGCGGTCCGGCTCGTCGATCCGGATACACGGCACGTTCGGCGGCACCTCGGCCACCTGGAGGTCGTAGAAGGTGCGCAGCTGGTCGGCCGCGGCGATCGCGGTGCCGGTCATGCCGCAGACCTTGGGGTAGCGCTTGAGCAGGGCCTGGACGGTGATCGTGTCCAGCACCTCGCCGGTCTCGCTGGCGGCAAGCGCCTCCTTGGCCTCCACCGCCGCCTGCAGGCCGTCGGGCCAGCGCTGGAGGCGGGCCACCCGGCCGCGGGAGGGGTTGATCAGCTGCACCTTGCCGTCGCGGACGATGTAGTCCACGTCGCGGCGGAGCAGCACCTCGGCGTGCAGCGCCACGTTCACCCGGGGCAGCGTCGTGCCCACGTGCTCGGTCGAGTACAGGTCGATGCCGCCCAGCGCGCGTTCGACGGCCTCCGCGCCCGCGCCGGTCAGGTAGACGTTGCGCTGCTCGTCGTCGATCTCGTAGTGCATGCCCGCGCGCAGCAGGCGCACCACGTCCGGCAGCTCGCGGTCCGGCTCGCCCGCCGCCGCCGCGCCGGCCAGCACCAGCGGCACCCGGGCTTCGTCCACCAGCACCGAGTCCGCCTCGTCGACCAGGGCCACGCCCGGCTCCGGCGACACCAGGTCCTCGACCCGGGTCGCCGTGTGGTCGCGCAGCTCGTCGAAGCCGATCTCGCTCACCGACGCGTACGTCACCTCGGCCGCGTACGCCTCGCGGCGGCGGTCCGGGTCGCAGGCGCCGCTGATCCAGTTCACCGTCACGCCGAGCAGGGCGTACAGCGGGCCCATCCACTCCGCGTCGCGGCGGGCCAGGTAGTCGTTGACCGACACCACGTGCACCGGCCAGCC
>DATJJB010000514.1:0-20134 GCA_035492655.1 Kutzneria sp.
GCGGCTGCGCTCACGGCGGGCCCGCTCCTCGGGCGAGAGCTCCTCGTTGTCGGAGAAGGGGTCGAACAGCGGGGTCTCCTGCCCCGTCTCGACGTCCAGGCTCCACAGGCCGGTGCGACGGTCGGTGCCCGACGCGGAGCGGAGGAACAGCACCCGGGATCCGTCCGGTGCGACGGTGAACGCCCTGGGCACGCCCAGCGAGAAGCGCTGGGTGCGGGCTTGCTGGCGGGGAAAGGACAGTTCAGCAGTCACGAGCTGAGACCCTATCCGGCCAGCCGTCGGTCACGCCGCCGCGATATCGGCGTAGCCGCGCAGCAGGCCCGCCCAGCCGTTCTCGGTGTCGACGCCGCGGGCCACACCCTCCCAGTCGCCGCCGTGCCGCTCGAAGTGCCGGTGCTCCAACTCGACCCTGGTCACGTCCGGGCCGTCGGCGATGAACCGGATCTCGACCTCGCTGGCCTTGGCCGGGTCGGGGTCGTAGGCCCACTCGCCGTTGAGGTGCCAGCTGAGCACCACCCGGTTGGGCGGGTCGTAGACCAGCACGGTGCCCCAGTCGCACTCGCTGCCGTCCACACCGCGCTCGTACCAGCGGCCGCCGTCGCGCTGCTCCATGATCGCCTCGGCCATGTCGGCCTTGCCGATGTGGTGCGAGGACGGCCACCAGGTGGCGAACCCGGCGGTGAAGACCTTGAACGCGTGCTGCTGACCGGCTTTGACGGTGACTGTCTTGACCACGCTCATGACGGCTCCTCGGGTGTGTTCTCGACGGCCGCCGCGTAGGCGGCCAGTGCTCGGTCCCACACCACGTCGAGGTAGGCCCGCAGGGCCGCGACCCCACTCGGGTCGACCCGGTAGACGCGCCTGGTGCCGACCGCGTCGTCGACCACCAGCCCCGCCTCCTTGAGCACCTTGAGGTGTTGGGACACGGCCGGCCGGCTGATCGGCAGCTCGCGGGCGAGCTCGCCGACCGCCTTCGGCCCGGCGGCGACCAGCTCGAACACGGCCCGGCGCATCGGATCCCCGAGCGCACCGAGCCCGTCGGTTCGGTAAGTCACCACGAACCGTAAGCTACGACTTACCGATGCCGGCGTCAAGAAGGCCCCGCCCGGGAACCGGACGGGGCCTTCGGCGGGGCGTCACGAGTTCTGCGGGAAGCCCAGGTTGATGCCGCCGTGCGACGGGTCGAGCCAGCGGCTGGTGACGACCTTGGACCGGGTGTAGAAGTGCACGCCCTCCGGACCGTAGGCGTGCGAGTCGCCGAACAGCGACTGCTTCCAGCCGCCGAACGAGTAGTAGGCCACCGGCACCGGGATCGGCACGTTCACGCCGACCATGCCCACCTCGACCTCGTGCTGGAACCGCCGCGCGGCCCCGCCGTCGTTGGTGAAGATGGCGACGCCGTTGCCGTACGGGTTGGCGTTGACCACATCAACGGCCTCGTCGTACGAGGACCGCCGCATGACCGACAGCACGGGGCCGAAGATCTCGTCCCGGTAGATCGTCATGTCCGGCTCGACACCGTCGAACAGCGTCGGCCCGAGCCAGAAACCGGCCGCGTCGCCGTCGATCGTGTGCTGGCGGCCGTCGACGACGAGCCGGGCGCCCTCGCCCACCCCGGCGTCCACATAGGACGTGACCTTGTCCCGGTGGGCGCCGGTGACCAGCGGCCCCATCTCGCTGTCGGGCTTGCGCCCGTCGCCGACCGACAACCCCGGAAGTCGCTCGGCGATCTTGGCGACCAGCTCGTCGCCGATCGGATCCACCGCCACCACAACGGAAACCGCCATGCACCGCTCGCCGGCCGAGCCGAAGCCGGCGTTCACGGCGGCGTCCGCGGCCAGGTCGAGATCGGCGTCCGGCAGCACCACCATGTGGTTCTTGGCCCCGCCCAACGCCTGCACGCGCTTGCCGGCGGCGGTGCCGGTCTCGTAGACGTAGCGGGCGATCGGCGTGGAGCCGACGAACGAGATCGCCTTCACGTCACGGTGTGCCAGCAGCCGGTCGACGGCGACCTTGTCGCCGTGCCCCACGTTGAGCACACCGGCCGGCAGCCCGGCCCGCGCCCACAGCTCGGCGATGAACATCGACGCCGACGGGTCCTTCTCGCTCGGCTTGAGCACAACCGTGTTGCCGCAGGCGATCGCGTTGGGCACGAACCACAGCGGCACCATGGCCGGGAAGTTGAACGGCGAGATCACGCCGACCACGCCGAGCGACTGCTGGATGGAGTACACGTCCACCCTGGTCGAGGCGTTCTCGCTGAAGCCGCCCTTGAGCAGCTGCGGGATGCCGCACGCGTACTCGACGTTCTCGATGGCCCGCTGCACCTCGCCGGCGGCGTCGGACAGCACCTTGCCGTGCTCGGCGGTGATCAGCGCGGCCAGCTCGGTCTTGTTGGCCACCAACAGTTCCCGGAACTTGAACAGCACCGTCGAGCGCGCGGCCAGCGAGACCTCGCGCCAGCTCTGCCAGGCCCGGGACGCCGCCGCGACGGCCTCGTCGACCACGTCGGCCGACGCGAAGTCCACAGTGGACGCGACCGAACCCGTTGCCGGGTCGTAGACATCGCCGCGCCGCTCGGCCGTGCCGGTCCACAGCTCGCCGTCGATCCAGTGCGTGGTCATCGGGTGAGCTCCTCGTTGGTCACGACGATCGACTCCTCCAGGATCCGCAAGGCCTCGTCGGCCTCGGGCTCGGTCAGCGTCATCGGCGGCGCCAGCCGCAACACGTTGCCGTTCAGGCCACCCTTGCCGATCAGCAGACCGCGCTTGCGGGTCTCCTCCATCATCCGCGCGGCCGCCCGGGTGCTCGGCGTGTCGCCGCCCGGCTCCACCAGCTCGATGCCGATCATCAGGCCCTTGCCGCGCACGTCGCCGATCACCGGGTTCTCGTCGCCGATGTGGCGCAGCCCGTTCATCAGCTTGTTGCCCAGCTTCAGGGCGTTGGCCTGGAGGTCGTGCTCCAGCACGTAGTCCAGCGTCGCGTTGGCCGCCGCGGTGGAGATCGGGTTGCCGCCGAAGGTGGAGATCGAGTTGGCCGACAGGCTGTCCATCACGTCGCCACGGGCGATCACGCCGCCGATGGCGAAGCCGTTGCCCAGGCCCTTGGCGAAGGTCATCACGTCCGGCACGACCTCGTGCGCCTGGATGCCCCAGAAGTGCTCGCCGGTGCGGCCCCAGCCGGTCTGCACCTCGTCGGAGATCAGCAGGATGCCGGTCTCGTCCAGGACTTCCTTGAACGCCTTGAACAAGCCGTCGGGCGGGGTGGTGAAGCCGCCGACGCCCTGGATCGGCTCGGCGATCATGCAGGCCACATCGCCCGCGGTGGCCGTGTTCAGCACCTCGCGCAGGTCGGCAACGCAGGCCTTGATGTAGTCGGCGTCGCTGAAGTCCTTGAACGGCCCGCGATTGCGGTTGCCGCCGTGCACGTAGCTGACGTTGACCGGGCTGAGCGAGGACGCCGACCAGCCGCGGTTGCCGGTGACCGCGATCGTGCCGAAGCCGCGGCCGTGGTAGGAGTTGCGCAGGGCCAGCACCTGGTTGCTGCGGCGGTGCTGGGTGGCCAGCATCATCGCCGTCTCGTTGGCCTCGGTGCCCGAGTTGGTGAAGAACACCTTGGCGTCGGGGATGCCGGACAGCCGCGCGATCTTCTCGGCCAGCTCGATCTGCTGCCGGATCAGGTACAGCGTCGAGGTGTGCACGATGCCGCCGTCGAGCTGCGCCCGCACCGCGTCGGAGATCTCGGCGATGTCGTAGCCGACCGCGTTGGTCAGGATGCCGGCGAAGAAGTCCAGGTACTCGACGCCTTCGGCGTCGGTGACCCGGCGGCCCTGCCCGCGCACGATCTCGATCGGCTCGTCGTAGTACAGGGCCAGCCAGCCCGGTAGCACGGCCTTGTGCCGGGCGAGCAGTTCAGCGTGCGACATGGCGCTCCTCCTGTGCCGGGACCGGACCCGCAAGCGAGTGTGCGGCCCGGCGGGTCGCCGCGGTATGGACAACCTGTAGCGGGTTGGCCGCCCTAGACTGACACTGTGTCCAAGATGGCCAAGAGCTCGGTGTTCCCGTCCGTCTCGGACGTGCTGACCATGCCGCTGATCCGGCGCGGCCGGCCCCGGCTGGCCGCCGGCTCGGCCGGGCTGGACGGCAAGGTGCGCTGGGTGCACGTGGCCGAGGTGGCCGACATCGGCCCGCTGCTGCGCGGCGGCGAGCTGGTGCTGACCACCGGCATCGCGCTGCGTGACGACCCGGCCGAGCTCACCGCCTACATCGACGGTCTGGCCGACGCCGGGGCCAGCGGCGTGGTGTTCGAGCTGGTCCGGCGGTGGACCGACGCGCTGCCGCCGGCGCTGCTGGCCGCGGCCGAGCGGCGGTCGCTGCCGGTGATCACGCTGGCCCAGGAGGTCCGGTTCGTGGCCATCACCGAGGCGGTGGTGGCGCTGATCGTGGACGCGCAGCTGGCCGAGCTGCGGGCCGCCGAGCAGGTGCACGAGACCTTCACGGCGTTGACGGTGTCCGGGGCCGAGCCGTCCGAGGTGCTGCGCGAGGTGGCGCGGATGACCGGCACGCCGGTGGTGCTGGAGACCCTCGGCCACGACGTGCTGGCCTACGACCCGGCCGGCGGCGAGGTGGCCGAGCTGCTGGCCGACTGGGCCGAGCGGTCACGGGCGGTCACCGTGGCCGACCGCACCGCCTATCACCCGGGCGCCGGCTGGCTCGTGACGATCGTCGGCGCCCGCGGCAACGACTGGGGCCGGTTGGTGCTGGTCAGCCCGGACGAGCCGGCGCACCGGCTGGTCGTGGTGGCCGAGCGGGCCGCCTCCGCGCTGGCCGTGAACCGGCTCGTCGCGCGGGACCGGGAGAGCCTGGAGCGGCACACCCACCGCACGCTGCTGACCGAGCTGCTGGCCACCGGCGCGCCGCCGGTCGACCTGGCCACGCGGGCCGGCGCGCTCGGGGTTCCCTTGGAGGGACGGCAACTCGTCGGCATGGCGATCCGCCCCGAGACCACGCCATCGGCCACCCAGGAGGCCCTGCGCGACCTGGCCGAGGCCACCGCTTCCGCCGCCCGCCGGACCAAGATCCCGGCGCTGGTCGGCGGCGTCGACGACATCTCCGTACGGGCCCTGATCTCCTTGCCACCTCAGTCCAATGTGGACGCATCGCTGCGCCGACTGGCCTCCCAGATCAGGAGTTCCCCCACTGCCATCCCGGTGGTCGTCGGGGTCGGCACCACCGTGCGCTCCATCCCCGACGGCCGCCGCAGCATGATCGAGGCCGCCCACGTGGCCAACGCCGCCCTGCGCTCCCCCGGCACCCGCAGCTACCACCGCCTCGACGACGTACGCCTGCGCGGCCTGCTGCACCTGCTCCGCGAGGACGAGCGCCTGTCCGCCTTCGCCGCTAGGGAACTCGGGCCACTGCTGGCCCGCGACACCGCACAGGGCAGCCGCCTCGTCGACCTGCTGCGCGTCTTCTGCGAGCACGGCGGCAACAAGTCCGCCGCGGCCGCCGCCGCCCACATGTCCCGCACCGCCTACTACCAGCAGCTGTCCCGCATCGAGACCGTGCTCGGCGTCTCCCTTGAGGATCCCGAGTCGATGTTGTCCCTGTACGTGGCCCTGCTGGCGATGGACCTGCCCGGCTGAAGCGCCTCAGGCAACTACTTGCCTGAGGAGAAAACGCCTAGTACCTTTCCGTTCAGGCAAGTAGTTGCCTGAAGGGGAGTGGCAGCCATGAGCGAACCGGTGAACAAGCCGACGCCGGACGAGGCGGCGGCGGCGCTGCGCACGGCCCGCGAGAGCCGGCAGCGGGTGGTCGCCTCCGCGCTGGGCGCGCGGTGGATTCCGATCGTCGCCGGCCTGATCGTGTTCGGCTACACCGTGGTCATCGACCTGGTCCCCGCGACGGCGCCCTGGCTGACCTGGGTCGTGCTGGCCGTCGTGCTGCTGCTGTTCGTCCTCATGCGCACCAGGCTCGGCGGCAGCTTGCTCGGCCGGCCGGTCGCGGCGTCGAGGCGGACCCTGCCACCGGCCATCTGGCGCGTCGCACCCGTCGTCGGCCTGTCGCTCGTCGCGGCCGTCGCCGTCCCGCTGCTCCACATCCCGCACGGTGCGATCTGGTACGGCGCGCTGGCCGCGTTCTATATCATCGTTCTCGGCCCCAGGTTCCAGCTGTGGCTCGTTCGCCGGCAAGACAAGGACTGAGTGGTGGCCGAGCTCGACCAGCTCCTGTTGGACCCGACCAGACTGGCCATCGTGGCCCTGCTCTCCGCCGCCGAATGGGCCGAGTTCGGGTTCGTGCGAGATTCGGTGCAGCTCACCGACTCCGCGCTGTCCAAGCAGATCTCCACGTTGTCCCGCAACGACTACGTCGACGTCCGCAAGGGCTATCTCGGCAAGCGGCCCCGCACGTGGCTCAACCTCACCGACAGCGGCCGCGACACCCTGGCCGAGCACCTCGCTGCCCTACAGGCCATCGCCGCGCAAGCCCGTTCGGACGGCGCTCGGCACCCCCGCGAGTAGCTCGTCACGCAACCGACGCCGCGTCTACATCCGGTGCGCGGCCAAGCGGGTCTCGCTGACGGTGGTGGCGAAGCGATCGGTGCGGGGGTCGGTCCACACGGCGGCGACCGAGCGGAGCCAGGTCAGTTCGGATTCCCCGTCGGTGCCGCCTTCACGGACGAGGTCGAGCGGGTCGGTGGCCATCGGCAGGCCGGCGGCGTGCACCGCGATGGCGACCTTGAGCCAGCAGGCGGTGGTCATCGGCGTCATCAGGTCCGGCGACACGTCGGAGACGAAGACCTCGATCTGGGCGAGGTCGGCCGGCTGCACCCAGTCGTTCATGATCAGCATGCCGTCCCGGATCTCGACCAGGCGGCGGTGCAGGCGGAGTTGGCTGTTCTGCGGCAGCAGCGCGTCGACGACCCGGGCGCGCGGCGGGTACAGGGCGATGTGCGGCACGGCCGTGACGAGGGACTTCCACAGCGGGTACAGGGCATTGGCGTTGCGCCAGGCCGACCAGCCCAGCAGCAGCGGCACGAAGGCGGCGATGGAGCAGCCCAGCGACACGCCGATGGTGTGCGGGGACGAGACGTAGGTGCCGAAGGCGACGGCCGATTCGACGCCGCCGAACACGGCCACGAACCGGCTGCCGATGAACACCGTGAAGCCGACCGAGCCGATGACCAGCAGCAGCACGGGCGTGCGGACCAGCCACGACCGGACCCGACCGAAGGCCCGCAATAGCAGCACCAGGGTCACGACGGTGGCAATGCCAAGGTAGACCAGGTAGACGACCCAGTACAGGTCCAGAATGGACAGTGTGCCGGGCACCGGGAAGAAGTGCGGACGGGCTTGGCCGCCACCGGCCGTGAAGACCACGTAGGACGTGATCATCACGAATACCGTCACGCCGCAGGAGATCCACCGCAGCCACGGGGAGATCCGCACCTCGGCGGCGCGGGCGGCGAACGTCAGCAGCGTGGCCGCGACGCCGACGGCCATCACGCTGGAGACCAGGTACTGGAAGTTCGGGTCGCCGGTGATGTCGCGGATGACCGCGTTGGTGTCCTTCTGCAGCATGGTGATGCCCAGCGCGAGCATCAGCAGCGCGAACCACAGCGGCCGCTGGTTGCGCGAGCGCAGCGCCGTGACGCGCACGATCACGACGATCCAGCACAGGTAGAGCAGGACCGTCTGAATCAGGTCAGTCACCGTCGTTGATCCCCAGAATCGTGCCGAGCCGGCTGTCCGCGTCGTCCAACGCGCGGGCGTGCCGACGGGCCACCCGCTCCAGGATCAGGCTGGCCACCAGCTCGGCGTCCTGCTCCTGGCCGGTGGTGTAGCTGGTGCGGGCCAGCACCTGGCGCGCCAGCCCGGTGTCGACCTCGCCCGCGCGCAGGGCGTCGGTCAGCGCCGACGGCAGGTCCTCGGTCACGTGATCGCACAGCATGTGCCCGATCTCGTGCAGGATGATGTGCTCCTGGTGGAACCGGCTGGTCCGGTGCTCGACGAAGACGTGGTCGGCGACGTCGGTGGCGATCCACATGCCGCAGGCGTTGAGGCCGGCCGACGGCGGCACGTTGAGCGGGTGCACGTGCAGCGGGCGGCCGCGCTGGGCCGAGATCACCCGGCACAGGGCGTCAACGGAGAACGGTCCCGCCGTCGCGTACCGGGCGGCGACGGCCCGCAGCCGGCGCTGTCTTCTCACGGGGTCCGCCCCATCGGTCGGCACCGGCGGGCAGCGGTGGAACGGCGCCCGTACGGCGGAGTCAGTCATCGGCGTCGTCGAGCTTCTCGAGCTGCCGGGCGCGCTCCACCAGCTCGAGGATGGCTCGCTGGCTCTGCTCGGACAGCCCCTCGGCGCGCAGCGCGATCATCCGCACGCCGTGCTGGCGCAGGCAGGCCGCCAGCTCCATGTCCGCGCTGGTCACCTCGTGGTCGAAGAAGTAGGCCGGCGGCCGGCCGAAGAACTTGGCCAGGGCCTGCAGCCGGTCCCCGGTCGGGTTGCCGCGCTGCCCGGTGCGCAGCATCCACAGGTAGCCGGTGGAGATCGGCAGCCCGGTGTCCCGGCGGATCTCCCTGGCGATCGCCGCATTGCCCGGCGGCTTCGGCAGATGCCGCCAGCGCTCGTCGATCAGCGCGTTGATCTTCTCGGCAACGGACTCGGCCATGCCAATCCCCCGGCGCCCTTCCCCCAGCTGCTCCCCCGCAGTTCACCGTTCACGGTATTGAACACGGAATGCACATGTCAAGAAACGCAGCGTGTTGACACCGGGCATCCCGGCTGCGAGGCTGGCATGGACGTCCACCGAAATGAACAACGGTGAGCCCGAGGGGTGTTCACCACGGGGGACGTCGCACTGGGGCGATTGTCCGGCGGCAGGACGCGACCAGGGGGCGCGTCCTGCCTCACAGGACTGCCCCCACGAAGGCCAGGGCGTTCGGCAGCACGCGCCGCCAGTAACCGTCGGTGTGCTCACCATGGTCGAAGGCCGCCATCTGGGCATGCGGGGCCAGTTCCCGCGCCGCGTCGTAGAACGGGTCCTCCTCGCCGCACCAGACGCCGACGTGCGGCGGCAAGGGATGCCGCAAGGGCTCGAAGGACGCCCACTGGGCCTCATCGGCAAACGCCTCGACGGTGCGGGCGTCGTCCCATGATCGGAACAGCGCCGGACTGAGCACGGCGGCCGGGATGCCGGCCTGGCGGGCGTAGACGAGCCCGCCGAAGCCGCCCATGGAAATGCCGAGGACGGCTCGGGGCGCGCTCAGACCGACCGACCGCAGCCATCCGGGCAGCTCTTCGCGCAGCATCCGCTGCGGATCATCGGCCGGCGTGCGCGACACCCAGTAGGAGTCGCCGCCGTCGACCGCCACCACCGTGAACCGGGCGTGAACCGCCGCCAGAAACCGCGGCAGCCCGAGGTCGATCATGCCCCGGGCGTTGTTGCCGCGGCCGTGCAGCAGCACGCACACCTCGGACCCGGCGAAAGCGTTCATCGTGACGACATCGACCGCACATCCCCGTGCAACAGACTGATGCTGCGTCACGGAGACCGTGACCGGCTTCACGGCCGGCACCGTCCCGTCCGGCCCGGTCCACCCGAGCAGCCGGCGCACCCGGGTCTGCTCCACCACCGCCGCCGCGGCTGCCGCCGCTGTCCCCACCCCGCCGCCGATGAGCAGCGCCCGTCGCGAAATCACGATCAAGGGACGCCCGAACGGGCAGCACGGTTCCGAACTGAACACTGTGTGCGCGGTGGCGGCCAACCATGGACAGTGTGACACTGCCCTTTCCCGCAGCCGCCGCACACGATACTGACTTCTTGCTCAGGTGACGTCAGGAGCAGCCATGGCCCCCTCCCCGGTCCCGGTCACCCAGTCCGACGGTCGCGTCGAGCTCGCGGACGACACCGCCGTCGCCGCAAGCAGGTTCCACAATGCCGAGCTGGCCCCGGTGCCGCTGGAGAAGCGCACCTGGACCACGTACAACTTCTTCGCGCTGTGGATGGGCATGGCCCACAACATCCCCAGCTACACCCTGGCCGCCTCGCTGATCGCGCTGGGCATGGACTGGGTGCAGGCGTTCCTGACCATCACCCTCGGCAACCTCATCGTGCTGGTGCCGATGCTGCTCAACAGCCACGCCGGCACCAAGTACGGCATCCCGTTCCCGGTGTTCGCCCGCGCCTTCTACGGCGTGCGCGGCGCCAACCTGCCGGCGCTGCTGCGGGCGTTCATCGCCTGCGGCTGGTTCGGCATCCAGACCTGGGTCGGCGGCGAGGCGCTGTACGTGATCGTCGGCAAGCTGTTCGGCGGCGGCTGGACCGATGCCGCGGCGATCGGTGGCCAGCCGTGGACCCTGTGGCTGTCCTTCGCGCTGTTCTGGGTCGCCCAGATGCTGATCATCTGGCGCGGCATGGACGCCATCCGGCGGTTCGAGAACTGGACCGCGCCGCTGGTCTCGGTCGGCTTCCTCATCCTGCTGGTGTACGTGCTGGTCAAGGCGGGCGGCTTCGGCCCGATCCTGTCCGAGCCGTCCAAGCTGGGCTGGGGCTCGGGCTTCTGGGCGGTGTTCGCGCCCTCGCTGATGGCGATGATCGCCTTCTGGTCCACGCTGTCGTTGAACATGCCGGACTTCACCCGGTTCGGCGGCAGCCAGCGCAAGCAGTTCTGGGGCCAGATCCTCGGCCTGCCCACCACCATGTCGTTCATCGCGATCGTGGCCATCCTGACCACCTCCGGCGCGGTTTCCCTGTACGGCGAGGCGATCTGGGACCCGGCGCAGCTGGCCGCCCACTTCGACAGCCCGGTGCTGGTGATCGTCGCGCTGGTCGCGCTGGTGCTGGCCACCGTGTCGGCCAACCTCGCGGCCAACGTGGTGTCGCCGTCCTACGACTTCTCCAACGCGATGCCCAGGCGCATCACCTTCGCCACCGGCGGCCTGATCACCGGCATCCTCGGCGTGCTGATCCAGCCCTGGCGGCTGATCTCCGACCCGCACATCTACATCTTCACCTGGCTCGGCTTCTACGGCGGCGTGCTGGCCGCGGTGGCCGGCGTGCTGATCGCCGGCTACTGGCTGGTCGACAAGACCCGGCTGGCACTGCCGGATCTCTATCTGGAGAACGGGAAGTACTGGTTCACCGGCGGCTGGAACTGGCGGGCGCTGCTGGCCACCGTGGTCGGCGCGGTGATCGCGGTCGGCGGCGCCTACTCGGCGCCCGGCACCGGCCCGTTCCCGGCCGACGGCATGATCCCGTTCCTCAAGCCCCTCTACGACTACAGCTGGGTGGCCGGACTGGTCGCCGCGTTCGTGCTGTACCTGGTGCTGGCGCCGAGAACATCGGCCGCGCCGGCAGTCACCGTTGCCACGACTGACTGAAGGAGACAGAACGTGTCACAGATCGTCCGGGCCGGCCTCGTCCAGCAACGCTGGACCGGGGACAAGGAATCGATGATCGCCAACGCGGTGGCCGCCATCGCGACCGCCGCCTCGCAGGGCGCGCAGGTCGTCTGCCTCCAGGAGTTGTTCTACGGCCCCTACTTCTGCCAGGTGCAGGACGCCGACTACTACTCCTACACCGAGCAGATCCCGGACGGGCCGACCACGCGGCTGTTGTGCGAGGTGGCCAAGCAGCACGGGGTCGTGCTGATCGCGCCGATGTACGAGCAGGAGCAGCCCGGCGTCTACTACAACACCGCGGCGGTGATCGACGCCGACGGCAAGTACCTCGGCAAGCACCGCAAGAACCACATCCCGCAGGTCAAGGGGTTCTGGGAGAAGTTCTACTTCCGGCCCGGCAACATGGGCTACCCGGTGTTCGACACCGCGGTCGGCCGGATCGGCGTCTACATCTGCTACGAGCGGCACTTCCCGGAGGGCTGGCGGGCGCTGGGCCTGGCCGGCGCGAAGATCGTGTTCAACCCGTCGGCCACCAGCCGCGGCCTGTCCGAGTACCTGTGGCGGCTGGAGCAGCCGGCCGCCGCGGTGGCCAACGAGTACTTCGTCGGCACCATCAACCGGGTCGGCGTGGAACCCTTGGGCGACAACGACTTCTACGGTCAGACCTACTTCGCCGACCCACGCGGGCAGCTGATCGGCGAAGCCGCGTCGGACACCGAGGAGGAGATCGTCGTCCGCGACCTGGACATGGGGCTGCTGGCCGAGGTCCGTGACCTGTGGGCGTTCTACCGCGACCGCCGCCCCGACAGCTACGAATCGCTGGTGAAGCCGTGAGCATTCTCGTCAAGGGCGGCACCGTGCTCAGCTCGACCGGTGCGGTGGCCGCCGATGTCGTGGTCGACGGCGAGCGCGTCACCGCCGTGGTCGCGCCGGATTCCTGGCCCGGCAACGCCGACACGGTGATCGACGCGACCGGCAAGTACGTGCTGCCCGGCGGCATCGACGGGCACACGCACATGGAGATGCCGTTCGGCGGGACCTTCTCGGCCGACACGTTCGAGACCGGGACGACCGCGGCGGCCTGGGGCGGCACCACCACCATCGTGGACTTCGCCGTGCAGGCCAAGGGCACCTCACTGCTGTCCACTTTGGACAAGTGGCACGAGAAGGCCGACGGCAACTGCGCGATCGACTACGGCTTCCACATGATCGTGTCGGACGTCAACGACGGCACCCTCAAGGAGATGGACGCCTGCGTGGACGCGGGCGTGAACACGTTCAAGATGTTCATGGCCTATCCCGGCGTGTTCTACTCCACCGACGGCGAGATCCTGCTTGCCATGCAACGGGCCCGGGCCAACGGCGGCACCATCATGATGCACGCCGAGAACGGCATCGCCATCGATCAGCTGGTGGCGCAGGCGATCGCCGCCGGGCGGACCGATCCCGTGCAGCACGGGCTGACCCGGCCGCCGGAGCTGGAGGGCGAGGCCACCCACCGGGCCATCCAGCTGGCCAAGGTGACCGGCGCGCCGCTCTACATCGTGCACCTGTCGGCCGCGCAGGCACTCGAAGCCGTTGCCATCGCACGCAACGACGGCCAGAACGTCTTCGCCGAGACCTGCCCGCAGTACCTGTTCCTGTCCATCGAGGACCTGGCCCGGCCGGACTTCGAGGGCGCCAAGTTCGTCGCTTCCCCGCCGCTGCGGGAGAAGTCGCACCAGGGCGCGTTGTGGCAGGGGCTACGGACCAACGACCTGTCCGTGGTGTCGACCGACCACTGCCCGTTCTGCTTCGTGGAGCAGAAGGAGTTGGGGCGCGGCGACTTCTCCAAGATCCCCAACGGGATGCCCGGCGTCGAGCACCGGATGGACCTGATCTACCAGGGTGTGGTCGGCGGCGAGCTGACCCTGCAACGCTGGGTCGAGGTCACCTCCACCACGCCGGCCCGGATGTTCGGGCTCTATCCGCGCAAGGGCGTCATCGCACCGGGTTCGGACGCCGACATCGTGGTGTACGACCCGACGGCCAAGCAGACGCTGTCCGCCAGCACGCACCACATGAACGTCGACTACTCGGCGTACGAGGGGCTGGAGATCACCGGCCGCGTCGACACCGTGCTGTCGCGGGGCCGCGTCGTCGTCGACCGTGACGGCTGGCACGGCGCCAAGGGGCACGGCCGTTTCCTGTCCCGCGAACTGAACCAGTACCTGAACTGAGAGGCCGGCCATGGACTTCGGCATTGTGCTGCAAACCGATCCGCCGGCCCGTGCCGTCGTCGAGATGATGAAGGCCGCGGAGGACGGCGGCTTCCGCTACGGCTGGACGTTCGACTCGGTCGTGCTGTGGCAGGAGCCTTTCGTCATCTACTCCCAGATCCTGGCCGCCACCTCCGCGCTCGTCGTCGGCCCCATGGTCACCAACCCCAGCACCCGCGACTGGTCCGTGACCGCGTCCCTTTTCGCCACCCTCAACGACATGTTCGGCAACCGCACCGTCTGCGGCATCGGCCGCGGCGACTCCGCCCGCCGCGTCATCGGCCAGAAACCGGCGTCCTTGGCCACGTTGGGCGAGGCCATGCACGTCATCAAGGACCTCGCCGAGGGGCGCGAGGTCCAGCACCATGGCGTTCCCGTGCGGATCCCCTGGGTTCGCGACGGCAAGCTCGAGATGTGGATGGCCGCCTACGGCCCCCGGGCCCTGAAGATGGTGGGCGAGCAGGCCGACGGCTTCATCCTGCAGACCGCCGACCCCGACATCGCCCGCTGGACCATCGGCTCCGTCCGCGAGGCCGCCACCGCCGCCGGCCGCGACCCCGCATCGGTCAAGATCTGCGTAGCCGCCCCCGCCTACGTCGGTTCCGACCTCCCCCACCAGCGCGACCAGCTCCGCTGGTTCGGCGGCATGGTCGGCAACCACGTCGCCGACCTCGTCTCCCGCTACGGCGACGGCGGCGGCGTGCCCAAGGCCCTCACCGACTACATCAAGGGTCGGGAGGGCTACGACTACGCCCACCACGGCAAGGCCGGCAACCCCTCCACCGACTTCGTCCCCGACTCCATCGTCGACCGCTTCTGCCTGGTCGGCCCGGAGTCGGCGCACGTGGAACGGTTGCAGGAGCTCAAGTCCCTTGGCGTCGACCAGTTCTCCCTCTACCTGATGCACGACGACCGCGACAAAACCCTCGCGGCGTACGGCACGTCGGTGATCCCCGCCGTCTGATCCCGTGGGCGGGTGTGCTTTTCGAAGCCACCCGCCCACACCGGAACTCGCCCACGTCTCCCACGCCGAGCCGACCAGCCGGACCAGATTGAACGCACGTCAGCACGGGTTCAATGTTTCCTCCATTCGACCGCTCTAGGGTCGTGAGCGATCCACACAGAGGGAGGAAACCTTGGTGCTCACTGCCAGGACGGTCCGGATCGGCGCGGGGGCGCTGGCGGCAGTCGGGATGCTGACGGTCGCGGCACCGGTGGCGAACGCGGCGCCGGCGTCGTACACGTGCGTGATCGCGAACAACGTGCGGTATCACGCGGCGCCGGACGTGAACAGCACGACGTACGGACAGGTGAACGCGGGGCAGGGGTTCACCATCACGGACTGGACCACGGGGCCGCTTGACGGGCGGCTGTGGGATCGGGGGAATCTCTGGGGCGGTCGCTCGGGGGTCTACATCCGGGACGACCTCATCGGGACGTGCCGCTGACGGCGGCGGCCAGCCGAGGGCCTCTCCCGTTCCCCTCGGGAGGGGCCCTCACCCGACCGAGGGTTGCCACCCGGCCCGCCCCCGGTTTACTGTTACCTCGGGTAACAGGTACTCGGGAGGTCGGCGATGACGGAGCCCGACAAGCTGCTGCTGCAAGCCCGTGACGTGCGGTTCGACTGGTCGGCGCTGCCGATGCACTGGGTGCCGAGGGAGCCGTTCGCGACGCACGTGCTCAACGTGCTGCACCTGCTGCTGCCGGAAGGCGAGCGGTGGTTCTGCGAGGTGTTCCAGCAGGCGCTGCCGATGATCACGGACGACCGGCTGGCGGCGGATGTCCGGGGCTTCATCGGCCAGGAGGCGGTGCACGCGCAGGCCCATCAACGGGTGCTGGACCACCTGCCGGCCAAGGGCCTGGACCCGCGGCCGTTCGTGGACGAGGTGTCCTGGATCTTCAAGCGAATCCTGGGCGAGCGGCCGACGCTGACGGTGCGGGGCCGCCAGGAGTACCTGATCGAGCGGCTGGCGATGGTGGCCGCGATCGAGCACGTGACGGCCTTCCTGGGTGACTGGATCCTCAACTCCCCCGGCCTGGACCACGCCAAGGCCGACCCGACGATGCTGGACCTGCTGCGCTGGCACGGGGCGGAGGAGGTGGAGCACCGTTGCGTGGCGTTCGACGTGATGCGCCACTTCGACGGGCGCTATCTGCGGCGCGCCCGGGCGATGGTGATCGCCGGCCCGACGCTGTGGATCATGTGGGTGAAGGGCGCGAAGTTCCTGCTGGCCAACGATCCTGAGCTACCGCGTGGCACCAGGCCCACGCTGCGCGACTACCGGCGGGCGGTCCGAAAAGGACTGATGCCGGGCCCGTGGCGGACGGCGAAGTCGATGTCCCGCTACTTCAGGCCGAGCTACTACCCCACGCAGGAAGGCTCGACGGCCCAGGCGGTGGCCTACCTCGCCCAGTCCCCGGCCGCCCAGGCAGCGCACTGATGCCGGACGACCGGTTCGTCCGCGGCCTGACCCGGTTCACGGACCTCTACACCAGGTCACTGCCGTACTGGGGCCGCAGCGGCAAACAGGTGCGGCTGCTGGAACGGCCACTCGATCTCGTTGTCAGCGAACGGAAACAGGTCGCGGACGACGTCGTGAGCATCAGGCTGGCCGGTGACGACCTGCCAGCCTGGCATCCCGGCGCGCACCTGGACCTGCACCTGCCGTCGGGCTTGCGGCGGCAGTACTCGCTGTGCGGGGATCCCGGTGACCGCACGTACCGGATCGCGGCCCGGCTGCTCGGCCCGGGTTCGGCCGAGGTGCACGAGCTGCGGCCGGGCGCCAAGGTCACCGTGCACGGCCCGCGCAACGCCTTTCCCTTCGTGGCCCAGGGAAAGATGTTGTTCGTGGCCGGCGGCATCGGCATCACGCCGATCCTGCCGATGGTCCGGATGGCCGACCGGCTCGGCCTCGACTGGCGACTGGTCTACAAGGGACGGTCGCTGCCGTTCGAGGACGAGCTGCCGCAAGGCACTGTGACGATCAACCCCGGCCGGGACGAACTGCTCAAGAACGCGCCGGACGGCGGCGCGGTCTACGTCTGCGGACCGGCCGGCATGCTGGCAGCCGTCAAACGGGACTTCCACGACTGCCCGGCCACCGCCCTGCACTACGAGCGGTTCGGCCCGCCACCGATCGTCGACGGCAAGCCGTTCGAGGTCCAACTGGGGCACGACGGCCCGGTGCTCGACGTGCCGGCCGACCGGTCGGCGCTGGCCGTGCTGCGGGACTTCCGGCCGGGCGTGCCCTACTCGTGCCAGCAAGGCTTCTGCGGCACCTGCCGGCAGCGCACGGTCGACGGCAATGACATCCTGGTGTGCGTCGAGCGCACCGACGGCGAGCGCTTGGTGCTGGAGGAGCGATGAAGAGCAGGACAGTGGCCTCCGACGGCGTGCGGCTGGCCGTCTACGAGCACGGCGACCCGGCGAAGCCAACGGTGCTGCTGGTGCACGGCTACCCCGACTCGCACCTGATGTGGCAGGACGTCACGGCCCGTCTGGTCGAGGACTTCCACGTGGTCAGCTACGACACGCGCGGCGCGGGCAAGACCACCAAGCCGTCCACTGTGGAGGGTTACCGCCTGCACCATCTGGGCAACGACCTGATGGCGGTGGCCGACGCGGTCAGCCCGGACCGTCCGGTGCACGTCGTCGCGCACGACTGGGGCTCGATCCAGGCCTGGGAGGCGGTCACCGAGCCGGCCAACGCCGACCGGATCGCCTCGTACACCTCGATCTCCGGGCCGTGCCTTGACCACGTTGCGCACTGGATGCGCCGCCCCAGCCCGAAAACCGTCCGCCAGCTGCTGCACTCCTGGTACATCGGCTTCTTCCACCTGCCGGTGCTGCCGACGCTGGCCTGGCGGCTGTGGCTGGGCCGTAACTGGGGCCGGCTGCTGAACCTGGTCGACGGCGTCCCGCGCCGGCCCGGGCATCCCGCGCCGACCGTCACCAAGGACGGCATCAACGGAATGTCCTTGTACAAGGCCAACTTCCGGCCGGTGACGCGCCAGCCACGGGAGCGCCGCACGACCGTGCCGGTGCAGGTCATCCACCCCACGCGCGACCGGTACGTGACGTCGGCGCTGACCGAGAACCTGCAGAAGTGGGCGCCGAAACTGTGGCGTCGCACGGTTCCGGCCAGCCACTGGGTGCCGATCACGCATCCGGACGTCGTCGCCCGCATGGCCACCGAGTTCATCCGGCACGTCGACGGCGCGGCGGCGACACGAAGCCTGCGCCGCGCCGAGGTCGGCCGGCACCGGCCGCCGTTCGCCGACCAGCTGGTGGTGATCACCGGCGGTGGCAGCGGCATCGGCCGGGCCACCGCGCTGGCCTTCGCCAAGCAGGGTGCGGAGGTCGTGGTCTGCGACGTCAACCACGACACCGCCGCCGAGACCGCCGTGCTGGCCGGCGGGAAGGCCCACGCGTACCAGGTGAACGTCGCCGACGAGGGCGCCGTGGCCAAGTTCGCGGCCGATGTCGCGGCCATGCACGGCATTCCGGACGTGGTGGTCAACAACGCCGGTATCGGGCATGCCGGCGCGCTGCTGGACGCCACCACCGAGGAGTGGCAGCGGGTGCTCGACGTCAACCTCTGGGGCGTCATCCACGGCTGCAAGTCGTTCGGCGAGCTGATGGTCGCCAACGGCGAGGGCGGCCACATCGTCAACGTCGCCTCGGGCGCCGCGTACGTGCCGTCCAAGATCCTCGGCGTCTACTCGACGTCCAAGGCCGCCGTATTCATGCTGTCCGACTGTCTGCGGGCCGAACTGGCGTCCGCCGGCATCGGCGTGTCGACCATCTGTCCCGGCATCGTCAACACGAACATCGCCGGCACCACCACGTTCTCCGGCCTCACCGCCGCCGAGCAGGCGCGGCGGCAGGAGGAGAGCGGCAAGGTGTACCGACGGCGCAACTTCCCGCCGGAGCGGGTCGCCGCCGAGATCGTGCGGGCCGTGCGGCAGCGGCGGGCGATCGTGCCGGTGACCGTCGAGTCCAAGGCCGCCCGGGTGCTCAGCCGGCTTGCCCCGTCCGTGCTGCGCCGGGTTGCCGCTAGGTTCTGACCCATGACTTCGCGCCCGTTCAAGGTCGTGTGCGAGATCGAGCCGCCGACCAGGCCCGATCTGATGCACGTGCGACACCAGATCGGCACCCTGTCCAAGGTGGCCGGCAGCTTCCTCATCCCGGACAACCACATCGGCCGGGCCACCGTGTCCAGCGTGGCCGTCGCGCACGAGGTGCAGGCCATGGGCGGGCGCAGCATCGCCTGCCTGAACTCGCGGGACCGCAACATGCTCGGCTTCCGCCGGGACCTGCTCACCGCGGCCGCGTACGGGGTCGAGGAGTTCCTGTTCGTCTATGGCGACAAGCCGGCCACCGGCAGCCGGACCGGGCAGCTCACCGTGCGGTCGATGATCGACGAGGTGCGGTCGCTGTCCGAGGACAAGGCGTTCGCCGGGGTCGCCCCGTTCCGGGTCGGCACCGCCGCCGGGCTGCGACCGCTGCCGTCGTGGAAGCGGGCCGCCGACTTCATGTTCGTGCAGGTCAGCTTCTCGCTGGACGCGCTGCTGCGGTGGCGCGAGGCCAACCCGGTCGACATGCCGGTCTACGCCGGCGTGATGGTCATCGCCAGCGCGGCCCACGCCCAGCGGCTGGCCTCCGCCATTCCCGACATCGACATCCCCGCCGACCTGGTCGACCGGCTCGACGGCGACCGCATGGCCGGCGTCGAGTCGACGTGCGAGCAGGTGCTCAAGATCCGCGAGACCGGCGCGTTCGACGGCGTCCACCTGGTGCCGGTGGCCCGCTACCGCCAGGTCGCCGCGCGGCTGGAGGAGCTGCTCAAGTGATCTCCGCCTTCCTCTCCGCCGCCCGCACCGCCGGCGTGCTGCTGCACTCCCCCGAGCTCGCCGAATCGTGGACCAAGCCGTCCGCGCTGGCCGAGTTCCGCGTCTCCGGGCTGGCCGGGCACCTCGCCGGCCAGGTCGGCAACGTCACCCGCTTCCTCGACGTCCCCGTGCCGGCCGATGTCCCCGTGATGGACGGCATCCGCTACTACTCGCAGCACGGTGCCGAGGTCGACGTCTACTCCGAGAACAACACCCGCATCCGCGTGCTCAGCGAGGAGTTCGCCGGCCAGTCCGCCGCCGAACTCGCCGCCCGCTACGACGAGTCCGTCGAGACCGTCGCCGCCCGGCTGGACGGCCTGGCCGAGGACCGTCTCGTGTTCATGTTCAACCGCTGGGTGCTGCCGCTCGACCAGTGCCTGCTCACCCGCATCCTGGAGCTCGTCGTGCACACCGACGATCTCGCCGTCAGCCTGGGCGTGCCGACGCCGGAGTTCGCGCCGGACGTCGTCGACGCCGCCGTCACCACCCTGGCGCGCATCGCCGTCGCCAAGCGGGGCCAGCTGCCGGTGCTGCGCGCCCTGTCCCGCCGCGAACGGGCCGACGCGGTCGCCACGGCCTTCT
>DATJJB010000515.1:0-2843 GCA_035492655.1 Kutzneria sp.
CGCCGTGCGCGTAGATGATGGGGGAGCGGTTCATGCACTCGATACCCTCGTACCGGGTGAGCACGGTTGGAAACTTCGAGGCGTCGCCGCTGAACTTGAGCGTGGAGCCGGCGGTCAGGTTCAGGTCCACGTTGCTCTTGAGGTAGATCGCGCCGGTGACATAGGTGCCCTTGGCCACCACCACGTGCCCGCCGCCGGCGGCGTTAGCCGCGGAGATCGCCTTGGCGAAGGCGGCGGTGTTGTCGGTCTTGCCGTCGGCCACCGCGCCGTAGTCGGCGACCTTGAATGTGCGGTCCGGGAACACCGGCAGCTTGGTGTTGGCCACGATGTCGTTCGCCGCCGGCCACGGCAGCGTCGGCACGTCATGCCCGGCCGAACCCGGGCGGACGTCGAGCCACGGGGCCAGTCCCAACGCTCCGGTGACGGTCACGCCGAGCTGGATCAACTGCCTGCGGGAGAGCGCGCCGACCATCGACTTGTTCCTCCTCGGTGAGGGTCGCGGCGGCGGGCCGCCCGTAACTGTAAAGGTTTACGCGCCGACGGACAACGGGTCGGCGGTCTCGTCGCCGATGCAGCCATTCCAGTGATGTTGCCGATCGGCCGGCGAGCGGCGGGATCCGGCGGCCGTCACGCTGAGCGTCGATCAACCCGCGCTGAGCGATCATTCGACTACCGGGCGTGACCGATCGGCGGACCGTGGCCATGGCCGTCGTCGCTGCCGATCGACCGGTCGCCGATCCGGCGCCCAGCGCCGGAATGACGGCCGCCCCATGGCGCTGAACAGGCGGTATCCTCTTCTGATCCGGGTCGGTGGAGGAGGTCCAGGTGGTCGAGCCAAGCCACGAGTTCCACCTCCTGCACGTCACCCAGTCGTGGCCGGCGCCCGAGTTCGACGACCCGATGTACGACGCGATCAAGGCCGACCCGCCCGAGGGCTGCGTGCCCGACGACTTCGGCGGCCTGTTCGGTCTGCGCTGCGAACGCAAGGCCCCCACGCTGCTCGACGCCGTCGCCGAGGTCTGCCACGAGGTACGGACCACGCACGGCCTGCTGATGACCGATCTCGGCATCGAGAAGCTGTGGGAGTGGTCGCCGGACGGCCGGGACGGTTTCGGTGCCACCATCGTCGGCCAGCTGCTGCTGATGGCCTCCTCACGCGGCCAGCAGCTCGGCTACGACATCGAGGACCTGGTCCGCTTCATCCGCACCGCGGCGGCGGCCAAGTAAGTCCTTGACCGCGACTCTTTGGCGCAACGCCGACTACTTGCGCTATTGGTGGTCCCGCGCGACCTCGATCCTGGGCTCCCAGGTCAGCTACCTCGTGCTGCCGCTGTTCGCCAAGTCCGTGCTGCACAACGCCGCCGAGGTGGCGCTCGTGACGGTGTGCGGCTACGGCTCCGGGCTGCTGTTCGCGCTGCACGCCGGCGTGGTCGGCGATCGCTTCAACCGCAAGCACGTCATGGTCGCCACGGACGTCCTCCGCGCGGCGTTGGTCGGCATCCTCCTCTGGCAGGCCGCCGTCGGCGGCGCGACGCTGTGGTCGCTGTGCCTGATCGCGCTGGCCGTCGGCGCGCTGTCCGTGGTCTTCGACTCGGCGTCCGCCGCGGCACTGCCGGACCTGGTCGGCGAAGACCTGTTCGCCCGGGCCATGTCCCGCAACCAATCCCGTGACTTCGTGTTGGCCATGATCGGCCCGCTGCTCGGCGCGGCGTTGTTCACGGCCGGACCGGCCTGGGCCTTCGCCGTCGACGCCGGCAGCTACGTCGTGTCGGCGGTGTTGCTGGCCTTCATCTCGACCAAGCTGACCGTCGCACCGCAGCCGTCGCGCCGGACCCTGGCCATGATCCGCAACGGCTTCCGAACCGTGCTCGCGGACCGGCTCCTCGCCCGGTTGACCCTGTACCTGAGCGTGCTCAACCTGGTGCTGACGGCCGCAGTTCTCGCCACCGTGGTCCACTTCTCCCAAGGCACGATCGCGATCGCGCTGGCCGCGCAGTCGGTCGGCGGACTGCTCGGATCCCTTGTCGCGGAACGACTGCACCGCCGACTCTCGGTCGGGGCGATCCTCGGCCTGCACGGCGGCCTGTGGTTCGCCGGCCTGACCGCCATCGGTCTGTTTCCGACAACGCCTGTTGTCGCGATCGGCCTCGGCCTCGGCTGGCTCGCCGCACCGGCGCTGCGCCTGGCCCTGGGCAGTCGGCTGGTCGCCGTTGTCCAGCCGGACCTGCGCGCCAGGGTCAACAGCGCGATCTCGCTGTCGACGTCCTCGTTCAGCCTGCTCGGCCCACCCATCGCCGGCTTCGCCGTAGGCATCGTCGGCTACGGCGGCACGATGGTCGGCTTGGGACTGCTCGCGGTGCTGGCAGTATTACTGGTCCGCCGCGGGCATATTGGTTACACCCTCTAATGGGTAGGAGTGCCTTCAATTCAGTTCTACTCCCGGATTTTGGGCGGAACCGACGCTAGTACGGTCTTACGCTTCGTGTCCGGGCTGAACAGAAGGTGCAGCCCTGTCGGACGGAGGCGTCCGCGTGCTCAAGGAACTGCGGCTGGCCGGCGTGGACGAGGCGTCCGTCGCGCTGCTCGGCGGCTCCTCGCGGCGCGAATTGACGACTGGGCTCCGGGATCCGCGGGTCGACCCCTGTCTTGAGCACAACCGGCTGCAGATCGAATCCGACGCAAGACTGGTCGACCTCGACAGTCGCAGCTACGAGACGCAGGTCCGGTTGCATCTGCCGTCGTTGCCCGACAATCTCGGCTTCGCCGGCCGGTACGGCGACATGTACCAGATGGTGCGTCCGGTCTCGCTGGTTCGGTCCGCCGGCATCAAACAGGAGTTGGAA
>DATJJB010000516.1:0-7920 GCA_035492655.1 Kutzneria sp.
CCGCCGGCTCCGAGTTGGCCACCGGCCTGGCCGCGTCGCCGGGTCGCGCCGCCGGCCGGGTGCGCCGGCTGTCCGATCCCAGTGAAGGCAACCGGTTCCAGGACGGCGAGGTCCTCGTCGCGGTGATGACGACCCCGGACTGGGTGCCGACCATGCGGCGGGCCGCCGCGCTGGTCACCGACGGCGGCGGGATGACCTGCCACGCCGCGATCGTGGCCCGCGAGCTCGGCGTCCCGTGCGTCGTCGGCACCCGCAACGCCACCGAGGTGCTGCGCGACGGCGAGACCGTCACCGTCGACGGCGCCGCCGGCAAGGTGTACGCCGGCCGTCTGGAGCCCGCCGCGCACACCGTTCCGCAGATCACCCCGGTGGCCGTCAGCGCGGTGGAGACGTTGGGCACCAAGGTGTACGTCAACCTCGCGATGCCCGAGCACGCCGAGGAGGTCGCGGCCATGCCGGTCGACGGCGTCGGCCTGCTGCGCGCCGAGTTCATGGTCACCGACGCCCTGGACGGGGAGCACCCGCGCGCGCTGATGGCCCGTGACGGCGGCAGCGAGAAGTTCACCGCGCGCATGACGGAGTCGCTGCTGCGGGTCACCCGCGCCTTCGCGCCACGGCCGGTGATCTACCGGGCGATCGACTTCCGCACCAACGAGTTCCGGCACCTGGCCGGCGGCGCCGACTTCGAGCCGGTCGAGGAGAACCCGATGATCGGCTACCGCGGCTGCTACCGCTACGTCCGCGAGCCGAAGCTGTTCGCGCTGGAGCTGTCGGTGCTGGCCAAGGTCCGCGAGCAGACGCCGAACCTGCACCTGATGATCCCGTTCGTGCGCACGCTGTGGGAGCTGCGGGCCTGCCTGGCCGCGATCGACGCGAGCCCGCTGGGCCACGACCGCCGGCTGCACCGCTGGGTGATGGCCGAGGTGCCCTCGGTGGCCTACTGGATCCCGGAGTACGCGAAGCTGGGGATAGACGGGATCTCCATCGGCAGCAATGACCTGACCCAGCTGGTGCTGGGTGTGGACCGGGACTCGGAGATCTGCTCCGACCTGTTCGACGAGGCCGACCCGGCGGTGCTGGACACCATCGAGCGGATCATCACCGCCGCCCGGGAGAACGGCATGACCACCTCGCTGTGCGGGCAGGCGCCGTCGACCAAACCGGGCTTCGCCGAGCAGCTGGTGCGCATGGGCATCACCTCGGTGTCGGTCAACCGGGACGCGCTGGCCGCGACCCGTGCGGAGATCGGCTCGGCCGAGCGTCGGCTGCTGCTGCGGACGGCACGGGAGCGGTGAGCACGATGCTGACGGGCCCCGATCCGCAGACGCTGCGCAGCGCGGTGGCACTGGCCGCGCGAGCGCCGTCCATCCACAACACCCAGCCGTGGCGCTGGCTGCACGGCGACACCTCGCTGCACCTGTACGCCGACGCGGCCCGGCTGCTGCCGGCGACCGATCCCGACGGCCGGGACCTGCTGTTGTCCTGCGGGGCCGTGCTGCACCACCTCCAGGTGGCGGCGGCGGCCTCCGGCTGGGCCACGAAAGTCCAGCGGTTCCCCAATCCCGCCCAGCCCGACCACCTGGCGTCAGTGGAGTTCCTGCCCCGCGAACCCGTCCGGGACGACGTCGCCCTGGCCGCGGCGATCCAGCGCCGTCGCACCGACCGCCGCCGCTACACCTCGTGGCCGGTGCCGGCCGACCTGCTCGACGACCTGGCCCGCACCGCAGGCGTGTTCGGCACGGTGCTGATGCCGGCCACCGATCCCGACGACCGCTACCAACTCGTCAAGGCACTGGCCGAGGCGTCGGTACGCCAGGAAGCGGACGTCGCCTACGCCGCCGAGCTGGCCACCTGGACCGGGCGCAGCCCGTTCGTCACCGAAGGCGTGCCGGCGACCAACATCCCGGCCGGCGAACGCCGGCACGGCGACACCACCATGCGCGCCTTCCCCAACGGCCAGCTCACCGAGCAAGCCGACCACTGGGAGGACGACGCGGGCGAGCTGCTGGTGCTGGCCACGGCCGCCGACACCGTCGACGCCCGGCTGCGGGCCGGCGAGGCGATGAGCGCCGTCCTGTTGTGGGCCACGGACTTCCGCATGGCCACCTGCCCGCTCAGCCAGGTGCTTGAGGTCGAGGCGACCCGGAACCTGGTGCGGGACAGGGTGTTGGACGGCTTCGGCGTGCCGCAGATCGTGCTGCGGGTCGGCTGGGCCCCGGTCAACGCCGCCCCGCTGCCCGCGACCCCGCGGCGCCCCATCGACGACATCCTCGGGAGGCAACAACCATGAGCACCAAGGTCGGCATCAACGGATTCGGCCGGATCGGCCGGGACTTCCTGCGCTGCGTGCTCGACCGCGGCGACGACCGGCTCGAGGTGGTCGCGATCAACGACGTCACGCCCGCGTCGACGCTGGCCAACCTGCTGCGCTACGACTCCACCTACGGCCGGCTCAACCAGGAGGTCACCTTCGACGACCACTCGATCACCGTCGACGGCCGGCGGATCCGCGTCTGGTCCGAGCGGGAGCCGCGGCTGATCCCCTGGGACGAGGTCGGTGTGGACATCGTCATCGAGTCCACCGGCCGGTTCCGCACCCGCGACGCCGCCGCCGGCCACCTCGACCACGGCGTGCGGAAGGTGCTCTTGTCCTCCCCCGGCAAGGGCGTGGACGTCACGATCGTGCTCGGCGTGAACTACGACGACTACGACCAGCACCGCCACCACATCATCTCCAACGCCTCGTGCACCACCAACTGCGTGGCCCCGATGGTGGAGGTGCTGCACCGGGCGTTCGGCGTCCGTCGCGGCATGATGACCACGATCCACAGCTACACCAACGACCAGGCGCTGCTGGACGGTCCGCACAAGGACCCGCGCCGGGGCCGGTCGGCGGCGCTGAGCCTGATCCCGACGACCACCGGGGCGGCCAAGGCCGTCGGCGAGGTGCTGCCCGAGCTGGCCGGCAAGCTCGACGGCGTGGCCATCCGGGTGCCGGTCGAGGACGGCTCGCTGACCGACCTCGCCGTCGAGCTCGATCAGCCGGTCACCGCGGCACAGGTCAACCGGGCCTTCGCCAACGCGGCGACCAGCTATCTCAAGGGTTACCTGCGCTACAACGAGGACCCCATCGTGTCCCGCGACATCATCGGCGACCCGTCGTCGTGCGTCTTCGACTCGACGCTGACCCAGGCCGACGGCAACCTGGTCAAGGTCTTCGGCTGGTACGACAACGAGTGGGGCTACACCAGCCGGCTGGTCGACCTGACCGAGCACGTCGCCCAGCTGCTGTGATGGACGCCTTCGGCCTGGACGGCCTCGACGAGCTGGTGCGGGCGCTGATCGCCGACGGACACCGGGTGATCGGCCCGCGCCTGCGCGACAACGCGATCGTGCTGGACGACATCGCCGGCGTCGCCGACCTGCCGTCCGGCTGGGGCGTCGAGGTCGCGCCGGGCCGCTATCGCGTCCACCGCCGGGACGACGACGCCCTGTTCGGTCACTCGGCCGGGCCGCAGTCTTGGAAGCAGTTCGTGCATCCTCCTCGGCGCAAGCTCTGGGAGACAACGGAAGACGGTTATGCGGCGGCCCCGCCGGACGACCGCAAGCTGGCCTTCCTTGGGGTGCGCGGGTGTGATCTGGCGGCGTTGGGCAAGCTCGGCCGGGTCGTCGGAGCCCGGAGGCGGCCGTTCATCGTGGCGGTGGACTGCACCGAGCCCGGTGGGTTGTGCTTCTGCGCCAGCATGGGCACCGGCCCGGGCGTCGGTCCCGGTTACGACCTGGCGCTGACCGAGCGGGTCGACGACACCGGCCACTGGTTCCTGGCCGAGGCGGGCACCGAGGAGGGCGAGCGGATGCTGGCGGCCGTCACCCGCCGCCCCGCCGTCGCCGACGAGGTCGCGATGGCGCTGCGGGACGTCACCGCCGCGGCCGACCGGATGGGCCGCGCCATGCCGGAACTGGACCTGCGGGAGCTGCTGCACGACAGCCGGCGGGCCCAGCACTGGAACGACGTCGCCGAACGCTGCCTGACCTGCGGCAACTGCACGATGGTCTGTCCGACCTGCTTCTGCACGAGCACCGAGGACGTCACCGACCTGACCGGCGACCACGCCGAGCGCTGGGAGCACTGGGCCTCCTGCTTCGAGGTCGACTTCTCGTACCTGCACGGCGGCAGCGTCCGCCCCTCGGCCGCGAGCCGCTACCGGCAGTGGCTGTCCCACAAGCTCGGCACCTGGCACGACCAGTTCAGCGAGTCCGGCTGCGTCGGCTGCGGCCGGTGCATCGCCTGGTGCCCGGTGGGGATCGACATCACCGCCGAGACGGCCGCGCTGGCGGCGGAGAGGAGTGCCGGCAATGTCGATGTTTGACCAGCTCAGCGCGTTCGCGCTGCTCACGGGGATGTCGCCGACCCATATCGCGGTGCTGTCGAGCGCGGCCCAGGAGGTCTCGTTCGCGGCTGGCGACCGACTGTTCCACGAGGGTGCGCCGGCCGAGGGATGCTGGCTCGTGCAGCGTGGCTGTGTCGCGGTCGACGCCTCGATTCCCGGCCGCGGTCCGGTGGTGGTGCAGACCGTCGGCCCCGGCGAGGTGGTCGGCTGGTCCTGGCTGATCACGCCGCCCCGGTGGCACTTCGGCGCGATCGCGGTCGCCCCGACGGTGGCCATCCAACTGGACACCGACCAGCTGCGCGCCTTCGCCGAACACGACCCGTCCTTCGGCTACCCCATCGCGGTGGCCCTGCTGACCATGGTGCTCGACCGGCTCCAGACCACCCGGGCCCGGCTGCTCGACCTGTACCGCAACCCCGCCGAGACGCCGATGAGCCCGCTATGACGGAGATGCTGCCCGCTCGGTACGTGGTCACCGGCCGGACCGTGGAGACGGCCGACTCGGTGACGCTGCGGCTGGAGCCACTGGAGCGGCCGATCCCGCGGTTCCAGGCGGGGCAGTTCACCATGCTGTACGCGCGGGGCGTCGGCGAGATCGCGGTGTCGATCAGCGGCGATCCGTCCATTGTGGACTCCGCGCTCACCCAGACCGTCCGCGCCGTCGGGGCGGTCAGCCGCGCGCTGCACGACGCCGAGCCCGGCACGGTCGTCGGGGTCCGCGGTCCGTACGGCGTCGGCTGGCAGCCGTCGCTGGCGTGGGAGCGGGACGTGCTCGTCGTCGCCGGCGGCGTCGGCCTCGCGCCACTGCGCCCGGTGGTGCTGGCCGTGCTGGCCCAGCGCTGGCGCTACCGGCGGCTGATCGTCGTCGCCGGGGCCCGCACGCCGCGCGAGTTCCTGTACTCCGACGAGCTGAAGTGGTGGTCCGCGCGGGACGACCTGGCGCTGGAGCTGACCGTCGACCACGCCGCCGACGGCTGGACCGGGCAGGTCGGCTTCGTCACCCAACCGCTGTCCCGGCTGCCGCTGAACCCGGCCGCCACGACGGCTTTCGTCTGCGGCCCGGAGCCGATGATGCGGTTCAGCGCGGAGATGCTGGTGCGGCGGGGAGTGCCGGCCGACCGGATCCGGATCTCGTTGGAGCGCAACATGCAGTGCGGCGTCGGCCACTGTGGACACTGCCAGCTCGGGCCGCTGCTGGTGTGCCGGGACGGCCCGGTCGTCGACTACGCCACGGCCGCCGAACTGTTGACCGTCAGGGAGTTGTGATGACGCCGCCCACGTTGGCCGTCTGGAAGTTCACCTCGTGCGACGGCTGTCAGCTCACCCTGCTCGACTGCGAGGACGAGCTGCTCGCGCTGGCCGGGGCGGTGCGCATCGCCCGGTTCACCGAGGCCAGCAGCGCCGTGTCGGCCGGTCCGTACGACGTGTCGCTCGTGGAGGGCTCCATCACCACGCCCGAGGAGGTCGAGCGGATCCGCGAGGTGCGCGAGCAGTCGCGGGTGCTGGTGGTCATCGGGGCGTGCGCCACCGCCGGCGGCATCCAGGCGCTGCGCAACTTCGCCGACGTCGACGAATTCCGCTCGCTCGTGTACGCCAGCCCGCAGCACATCGAGACGCTGGCGACGTCCACGCCGATCTCCGCGCACGTGCCCGTGGACTACGAGCTGCGCGGCTGCCCCATCGACCGGCGCCAGCTGCTGGAGGTGCTGTCGGCGTTCCTGGTGGGCCGCAAGCCCGACCTGCCGGACGCCAGCGTCTGCACCGAGTGCAAGCGGCGCGGGCTGACCTGCGTGATGGTCGCCGACGGCACGCCGTGCCTCGGCCCGGTCACGCACGCCGGCTGCGGGGCGCTGTGCCCGGCGTACCGCCGCGGCTGCTTCGGCTGCTTCGGTCCGGTGGACCACCCCAACATCGCGGCCCTGTCCGCGCAGCTACGCACGTGCGGCCTGTCCGAGGACGCCATCGGCCGCGCGTTCCGTACCTTCACCGACTTCCGCCAGGAGGCCAGATGAGCCACCGTGCGCGTCAGCTGCGGGTCAGCGCGCTGGCCCGGGTCGAGGGCGAAGGGGCGCTCAACGTGGTCGTCCGCGACGGCGTGGTGGAACGCACGGAGCTGCGGATCTACGAGCCGCCACGCTTCTTCGAGGCACTGCTGCGGGGGCGTGCGCACACCGAGCCGCCGGACATCACCGCCCGCATCTGCGGCATCTGCCCCGTCGCGTACCAACTCAGCGCCTGTCACGCCATCGAGGCCGCCTGCGGCGTGGCCGTGCCCGAACCGGTCGAAGCGCTGCGCCGGCTGCTGTACTGCGGCGAGTGGATCTCCAGCCACGCGTTGCACGTCTACCTCCTGCACGCGCCGGACTTCCTGGGCTATCCCGACGCCATCACCATGGCGGCCGACCACCGCGACGCCGTGGAACGCGGACTCGCCCTGAAGAAGGCCGGCAACGCGCTGCTGGAGGCTGTCGGCGGGCGCGCGATCCACCCGGTCAACGTGCGTGTCGGCGGGTTCTACCGCGCGCCCACCCGCGCGGAGCTCGCGCCGGTGGCCGAGCAGCTGACCGCCGCGCTGTACCTGGCGCTGGCCACCGTGCGCTGGGTCGCCGGCTTCGACTTCCCCTCGCTCGAGCTCGACCACGAACTGCTGGCCGTGCACGAGGACGACCGCTACGCCATCACCCGTGGCCGGCTGGTCTCCAGCGGTGGCCTGGACTTCCCGGTCGAGGAGTTCCCGCAGCACGTCGTCGAGCACCAGGTGCCGCACTCCACCGCGCTGCACGCGACCCTGGACGGCCGCCGGTACCTGACCGGGCCGCTGGCGCGCTACACGCTCAACCACGCCCAACTGTCGCCGCTGGCGCTGGCGGCCGCCGCCGAGGCCGGTCTGGGCGCCAGCTGCCGCAATCCCTTCCGCAGCATCGTGGTTCGGGCCGTGGAGCTGGTCTACGCCGTCGACGAGGCGCTCCGCCTGATCGAGAGCTACGAGCCGCCCGAACCGGCCGCCGTCGCCGTGCCGCCGATGCCCGGCGTCGGCCACGGCGTCACCGAGGCCCCGCGCGGCCTGCTCTACCACCGATACACCGTCGGCGCGGACGGCCTGATCACCGCGGCCGCCATCGTGCCGCCGACGTCCCAGAACCAGGCTGCCATCGAGGCCGACCTGCACGCACTGGTCGCCGGCAACCTGGCCCTGCCCGACGACGAGCTGACACCTCTGTGCGAGCGGGCGATCCGCAACTACGACCCGTGCATCTCGTGCTCCGCGCACTTCCTCGACCTGACCAGGAGCCCGGCGTGAACGTCGTCATCGGCGTCGGCAACCCGTACCGTCGCGACGACGCCGTCGGCCTCATCGTCGCCGACGCCGTCGCGCGTCGTGGCGTCCACGCCGTGCAGTCCGACGGCGAGCCCGCCGGGTTGCTCCTGGCCTGGGAGGGCGCCGACCTGGCGGTCATCGTCGACGCCGTCGTCTGCGAACCCGCGACCCCTGGTCGTATCCACCGAACGCCCGCGTTGCCGGCGATGC
>DATJJB010000517.1:0-6839 GCA_035492655.1 Kutzneria sp.
GGGCAAGCCGAAGAAGGGCCGCCGGATCCTGGCCAGCGTCTTCAGCGTGGTCGGCGTGATCGTGGTCTACATCATCATCCGGGTAGTTCTCAGCCTGGGCGTTGGCACCGCGGTGAGCAGCGCCGACGACGCGCACAACACCAACGTGGGTGACTGCGCGAGCGTCACCGGCACCACGAGCAAGCCGAACTACGAGAAGGTCGACTGCGGCGCCGGCAAGGAGAACTACATCGTCGGCATGGTGATCAAGGCCAGTGACAAGTGCCCGGACGATGGCGGGTACGACACGTACTACGAGGAAGGCACGCTCAACAACGTGAAGCTGTGCCTTGCCCCCATCCTGGCCGATGGCAAGTGCTACAACCTGGTCTCCGCCAGCGGCACGGAGATGGGCTACCCGGCCATCGCGTGCACCGATGCCTCGGCAATTCAGATCAAGGTCGTGAAGGGCAAGGCCGACCACGGCGCGTGTGAGGATTCCGATCCGAAGCACTCACTTGTCTACGACCCGCTGAAGCTCACCTACTGCATGAGTCAGCCCAGCGGAAGCTGACGCTCACCCAGCGTCAACACGACGACGGCCGGGTCGGGAGAAATCCCGACCCGGCCGTCGTCGTTTTCGTCAGATATTGGCGATCATCAACTGTTCTGCTGTGTCGGTGGCAGCATCGACTGCGCGTCCAGGCGGTTCTGCAGCATTCCGGACGTCTCCATCATGTCGGCGACACGCTGGAGGCGGACGGCGTTGAGCGTGGTCGGGAAGTTGCCGACCGAGATCAGGTCGGCGGTGCCGGCGTCCACACCGGCGTAGTCCTTCAGCACGCTCTGCACCTTGAGCCGGTCCGAGGCCTGCTCCTGGGCCTGCTGCAACGCCTTGCGGAAGGCGGCCATGGTGTTCGGGTTGGCGTCGGCGAACTTCTTCGACGACGCGTAGCCGGTCATCGGGAACTCCTGGGTGGCGCCGCGGGCGGCGTCGGTCAGGATCGTCGCGCCCAGCTGCTGCTCGGCCCGGGTGATGTACGGCTCGACCATCCAGGCCGCGTCCACCGCGCGGTTCTGCAGCGACGTGATCATGTCGTTGAAGCCGACCGTCTTGAACACGATCTTGTTCTGCTGCACGCCCGCGGTGTCCAGCACCGACTTGGTGGTCAGCACGCCGAGGTCGTTGTCGGCGTTGACGGCGATCGTCGGGTTCTGCTTGGTCGACGGGTTGTTGTAGCCCAGCGACGGCAGTGTGACCAGCGCCATCGTGTTGGTGCCGGCCTGGTAGGCCTCGCCCTGCAGCTCCAGCTGCGCGCCGCCGGCCTCGGCCTTGAAGAAGCTCACGTGGGTGGCGAAGGCGACGTCGAGCTGGCCGCTCTGCACCTGCTTGATCGCCTCGTCGTCGCTGTTCTCCTGCACCAGCTCGATCTTCAGGCCGGCGCTGTCGAACAGGCTGTTCTTCACCGCCATGTACAGCGGCGCCACGTCGACCTGGGCCTCGTAGCCCACCCGCAGCGACGGGTGCTCCAGGGTCGGCGAGTTGGACGATCCGGATCCCGGCAGCAAGCTGCAGCCGGCCGCGGAAGCGACCAGACCCAGCGCTCCCGCGAGCGCCGCAGCGGTCCGTCGTACCGCTCCGATGGCCATGCGCACCTCATTAATTTGATCTACGGGCCCCCCAACCGGGCCGCTGGCATCAAACCACGATCGATACCAACATGCGGGGATGGTAGCCACCCGGACGTATGAAGGCATCCCCCGCGGCGGATACCGTGAGTGCATCTGGAGTCTTCCCGTCCGCCGTATCCGCCACTACGCTTCTTGGGCTAGTGGATGTGGTCGGCGCGGACCACGGAGAAGGAAGGCGGCGGGGCCGTCTGGCATTACGCCCCGTGGTTGTGCTGCAATTCGGCCCACTTCGGAACCGTCTTGGTCCGGGGAGGGACTCAGACACTGCTGCTGGAATGAGGAAGCCCAGGGTGGCCCGTCGAGACAAAGGCCCCGGCCGACCAGGCCTTGCTGGTCCGGCGCGTTCGGGTGGCCCCGAAAAGGGTGAAGGACCGGCTGCGCAGCGTGATGCGGACTTGAGCGGCGAAATCACACACAACGGACAGAACGTCGACCTCGGCGATGTCGACCGCGACGCGGACGGCACCGGCTCGCGATGGCGCCTGCAGAACTGGCGACTGCGCACCAAGCTGCTGGTCGTCCTGCTGATCCCGACCATCCTCGCGTTGATCCTCGGTGGCATCCGCGTCCGCGCCGACGTGGCCAACCTCACCGACGCCCAGCGCCTGGCCAAGCAGGTGCAGCTGCAGAGCTCCGTCGCCGACCTGGTGCAGCAGCTCCAGCGTGAGCGCGACCTGACCGCGCAGTTCGTCGCGGCCAACCGCACCGGCGACCAGGTCAGCCTTGACCGTGAGCGGGAGCGTGTGGTGCAGGACATCACCGCGTTCCGCAACCTGGTGACCACGCTCGGTCCCGGACTGTCGTCCGATGTGCAGGCGCGGTTCAGCACCGCGGCCGATCAGCTCTCCCGGCTGACCAACCTGCGCAAGGCGGTCGGCGAGTCCAAGTACCCCGCGAGCGCGACGTTCAACGCCTACAGCGACTCGATTCAGAACCTGCTCGACCTCGGTGAGCAGGCCATCTCCACGATCTCCGACCCGAGCCTTGTCCGCCTGCAGCTGGCCACCAACGCGGTGGCCCGGGCCAAGGAGCAGGACTCCCGCAAGCGCGGCATCCTGCTGCAGGTCTTCCAGAACAAGACGTTCCCGTTCGACCAGTACCGCGCCCTGCTGGCCGCGGACGCCGAACTGGAAGCGGCCAAGAACGACTTCGCCAAGTCGGCGACGGCCGACCAGCAGCGCATCTTCGACGACACGGTCACCGGCCTGATCGTCGACGACGCCAACAAGCTGGAGGAGTCCGCGCTCATCCGCGGCACCAACAACCAGGACCTGACCGGGCTGACCACCACGCAGTGGGACATCGACTCCACGCTG
This sequence comes from Kutzneria sp., assembly GCA_035492655.1. Lineage (GTDB taxonomy): Bacteria > Actinomycetota > Actinomycetes > Mycobacteriales > Pseudonocardiaceae > Kutzneria. Next base: position 2,988 of record DATJJB010000517.1, read on the forward strand.
ACGGTCAACCTGACCAACCAGGTGCAGCAGGCGCTGATCCAGCAGCTCCAGACGCAGACGAACGAGCTGGCCAACACCTCGCAGGACTCCGCGATCCGCAACTCCGCGCTGGTTCTCGGCGCGCTGTTGCTCGCGCTGGTGACAGCGTTGTTCGTGGCCCGCTCGCTGCTGCGCCCGCTGCGCGTGCTGCGGCGCACCGCGCTGGACATCGCCGACCACCGGCTGCCGGAGGAAGTGCAGCGCATCCTCACCGACCCGAACCCGGCCGAGGCGGCCAGGGACGTGGTCGAGCCCGTCCCGATCCACACCAAGGAAGAGGTCGGCCAGCTGGCCCGGGCCTTCGACGCGGTGCACGGCGAGGCGGTCCGGATGGCGGCCCAGCAGGCCCTCCTGCGGGACAACGTCAACGCCATGTTCGTCAACCTGTCCCGCCGCTCGCAGGCCCTGGTCGAACGCCAGCTCGGCCTGATCGACCGGCTCGAGCAGGACGAGCAGGACCCGGACCAGCTGGCCAACCTGTTCGAGCTGGACCACCTGGCCACGCGTATGCGCCGCAACTCGGAGAACCTGCTGGTTCTCTCGGGCACCGACCTGGGCCGACGCTTGACCCGCCCGGTGCCGGCCGGCGACGTCGTCGGCGCCGCGGTGTCCGAGGTCGAGCAGTACGCCCGCATCCAGGTCGCGCCGACCCCGGAGCTCACGGTGCAGGGCCGCGCGGTCAACGACCTCGTGCACCTCATCGCCGAGCTGCTGGACAACGCGACCGCGTTCTCCGACCCGAACACCAAGGTCACCGTGCGCACCGCCAAGACGCGGCGTGGCGAGCTGGCCATCGAGATCCACGACCGCGGCGTGGGCATGTCGGCCGCGGACGTGGCCGAGACCAACGAGCGCCTGGCCGACCCGCCCGAGGTCGACGTGGCCGTGTCCCGTCGCATGGGCCTGTACGTGGTCGCGCGGCTGGCCAAGCGGCACGACATCAAGGTGCGGCTGCGCGGCAACGAGGACATCGAGGGCGGCATGACCGCGCTCGTCGTGGTGCCGGGTTCGCTGGTGCTGGCCCCCGGGGCCGACGTCAGCACGCCGCCGTCCGGCGGCGAGCGCCCGGCCACCCAGGCCGGCGGCGGCATCGCCAACGCGTTCGGCATGTCCCGCCGCCCGGCCACGCCGCCGTCGGAGCCGATCCCGGTGCAGGAGCCGGCGGGCGACCCCGGCGTGCCGGTGCAGTTCGTGTCCAGCGCGGGCAGCCCGGAGCTGGGTGTCACCGGCGTGCCGCGCTGGTCGCCGAACGCCCCCGCGGCGCCGCCCCAGCAGCCCCAGGAGAGCACCGCGACCTGGCTCCCGTCGCTGGAGGACTCGGCCGCCGGCCAGCCGGTGGACATGTTCGCCGGCTTCCAGGAAGCGCCCGTGGAGCCGCAGGTCGCGCCCGGCGCGGTCAACGGCAGCCTGAACGGCAGCGGCAGCCTCAACGGGGGCAGCCGCAACGGGCACGCCACGCCGCCGGCCGCCGTGCCGGCCCCGGCCCAGCCGACGGCCAGCGCCTTCCCGTCACGTGATCTAGATCACGAACTGGATGCGCCGACCGAGCGACTGCCGATCTACGAGGCCGTCCTGTCACAGTGGTTCCAGGCCGTCGAGGACGAGACCCCCGACCTGGTCGAGGGCCCGTTCGGGGTGCCGACCCAGGGCGGAGTCGCCGACGACGCGGTCGCCGGACCGGCCACCGCGACGATGTCGATGCAGCTGCCCGAGGTGCCCGAGCAGGCGCCGGAGCTCGCCCCTGAGCAGCCGACCCAGGCCCTTGAACAGCCCAAACCGGCAGTCGAGCCGGCCGCTGAGGCGCCCGCCGCCGCGGCCGCGCCGACCGAGGGCAAGACCGCCGCCGCGACGCCGAACACCTCGTCGCTGCCCAAGCGCACGCCGCGGGCGACGTCCGCCCAGCGGCCGGCCGCCACCCCGGCCCCAGAGTCCGAACCCGCCCGCCAGCAGCAGCCGGAGACCCCGGCGGCCCGCAACGGTTCGGCCCCGCTGCCCACCAGACCGGCCCGGCCGGCAGCGGCCAGGAGTAACGATTGGTCTTCCCCTGGCGACGAAGGATGGCAGGCTGCTGAGTCCTTGTTGAGCCAGGCGCCTGACGCGCAGACCCAGGCAGGCCTGCCGAAACGAGTTCCGAAGGCGCACCTGATCCCCGGATCCGCCGCGCCGAAGAGCTCGACCGGAGCGTCCACCCGGGCACCGGCCGCACCGCGGTCGGCTGACTCGGTGCGGGGTCGCATGTCAAGCTACCAACAGGGCGTGCGCCGTGGCCGGCACGCTTTGATAGACGCCTACTCTGGTGATGCGTCCACATCGCCGCAGAGCAGTGAAGACGAGGAGCAGGAGTGACTACCGCGTCTGTACAGCAGCCCGGCAGTTTCAGCTGGCTGATCACCGACTTCGTCCGCCGGGTCCCCGGCGTGGCGCATGCCGTCGTCGTCTCCGCCGACGGTCTGCTGCTGGCCGGTTCCCACGGCCTGCCGCGGGACCGCGCGGAGCAGCTGTCGGCGGTGTCGTCCGGGCTGATCAGCCTGACGCAGGGCGCCGCGCGCTGCTTCGAAGGCGGCTCGGTCAACCAGACCGTGGTGGAGATGGAGCGGGGGTACCTGTTCCTGATGTCCATCAGCGACGGTTCGTGCCTCTCCGTCCTCGCCGCGCCCAACTGCGACATCGGTCTCGTCGCCTACGAGATGACCCTGCTTGTCGAACGGGTCGGCCAGCAGTTGACGCCGGAACTTCGGGCGCAGCTGCAAGGCGTGGTCCGCAGATAGGTCCGGGCGGGGGTGAGAAGTGATGGCCAAGGGTTCTGGCGTACCCGGCGGCCGGTTCGGTAAGAAGTTCGACTACCAGGCCTGGGCCGCCGAGGGCTTCAGTTTCTCCGACCCCGATTCGGAGAGCGCCCCGGAAGCCGAGGACGACGCGCACTACGAGCTGGATGAGGTGCTGGATGATCCGCCACGACACCAGCTGCACGACGCACCCCGACAACCCGGCGCCGGTCGGGCCTTCGGCACCGCGGGACGAGGTCTAGGCGACATGGCAGCTCACGGTCTTGACGACCCGCCACAGCACGGGCTCGACGAGGTGCCGAACAGGTTCGACATCGACGGCTACGGCAACGGCCTGTTCGGCGGCGCCGCCGCCGATCTGTTCGGCGAGCACGGCTTCGTCGACGGCCCGCCGCAGCGCAGTCGTGGGGCCTACGGGCTGCCGGAGGAGATGCCGGGTGGCAGCGCGTTCGGCTTCGCCGACGAGCGGTCGGGCGAGCGCAGCCACCCCGGCTACCGGGGCGGTCCGCCGTCGGGACCCATTTCCGACCCGATGTCCGGCCCGCTCTACGATGCCGACGGCTACGAGGTGCACTTCGTTCAACCGCCGGACCCGGAACCCGAACCGGAGCCGGCACTGCACGAGCCCGTGGTCGAGACAGGTTCGCTGGTTCGTCCCTACACCAGGACCGGCGGCCGGACCCGACCCGATTACGACCTGGCGATCGAGGCGTTGGTGTCCACCAGCGACCACGGCCGTGACAGGGATGCCGCAGTGACCGCCGAGCACCGGTCGATCTGCGGTCTGTGTGTGGAGACCCGCTCGGTCGCGGAGATCGCGGCGCACCTGCGGCTGCCTCTCGGGGTGGTTCGGGTGCTCATCGGTGACATGGCCAGCATGGGTCTAGTCCTGATTCACCAAAGCGGCCTGGTCGTGGGGGACAGGCCGTCCATTGAATTCCTGGAGAGGGTGCTCAGTGGGCTCCGCAGGCTCTAGTCCCCAGATCGCCCGGCAGGCGACGACATCGGCGAAGATCGTGGTCGCCGG
>DATJJB010000518.1:0-2903 GCA_035492655.1 Kutzneria sp.
CACGAACCGGTTGCGGTAGAACGCCTTCCCGTCCCGGAAGCCGACCAGGTGGATCATGGCGTCGCCGTCGAACGGGTGGTAGCGCTCGATCGCCGGATGCACCGGGTTCTCGGTGTTGCGCAGGTAGACACCGTCCAGATCGGACGGCAGCTCGCCGATCACCTCGAGGTCGTCGGCCCGCCACTCGGTGTGCTGCGGCCGCCACGGCCCGATCCGGTACGGATGGTCGTCCTCCGCCGGTAACGTCGACAGCATCCGTCCGACGATCTCAACGTCCATCTGCACTCCCCACCACGAAAGTCACGGTTGTCGTCGTGCTGCCGCCGATGTTCAGCGTGGCGATCCGACGGGCGCCCTCGATCTGGCACTCGCCGGCCCGCCCGGTCACCTGCCGGCCGGCGTCGAGCAGCATGCGCACGCCGGTGGCGCCGACCGGATGCCCGCCGCCGATCAGACCGCCACTGGCGTTGACCGGAATGCGCCCGCCCCGCTCCAGCTCGCCGTTCTCGACGGCTTTCCAGCTCTCCCCCGGCCCGGTCAGGCCGAAATGGTCGATGGCCATGTATTCCGACATGGCAAAGCAGTCGTGCGTCTCGATGCCGTCCACGGAATCGACACCGGCCCGGCCATAGGCGTCGAGAACGGCCTGCCGGACGTGCGGCAGCACGTAGCGCTCGTCGCGGCTGCGGTCGAACTTGGCCTGTAGCGGCAGACCGACGGTCCGGTGACCCCAGCCCTCGATCCGGGCCGCGCCCGTCGAACCGGCCCGGGCGTGCCGGTCCGAGACCAGCACGACGCCGACGCCACCATCGGTGACCTGGCTGCACTGCTGGCGGCGAACGCGGCCCTCGACGCACGGATTGGCCAGGTCGTCGCTGGTGAAGCTGGCCGGCCCGAACTCCCAGGCCCGGGTCTGGGCCAGCGGGTTGGACCGGGCGTTGCGGAAGTTGAGCTCGGCGATGGCGTTGAGGTGGGCGTCGTCCAGGCCGTAGCGGCGGTCGTACTCGTCGGCGAGCAGGCTGAACATGTGCGGCCACATGAATTTGGCCTGCTGACCCTCGTGCCCGACCCACGCGGCGGCGCCGAGGTACTGGGCGCTGAGGTCGCCGGGCACCGTCTTTTCCAACTCGACGCCCAGCACCAGCGCGCAGTCGTAGCGCCCGGACTCCAGGTCGGCCATCGCCGACAGGATCGCCACGCCGCCGGACGCGCAGGCGGCTTCGTGCCGCGAGGCCGGCACACCCCACAGCCGGTCGTCCACCGTGGCCGGCATGCCGCCGAGCTGCCCCTGCCCGGTGAACAGCTGGCCGAACGCGTTGCCGACGTGGATCACGCCGACGGCCGCCGGGTCGACCCGGGCGTCCAGCAGCGTCTCCCGCACCACCTCCGCCACCAGGTCGGAGACGTCGAGGCCGGCCCGTGGCCAGTTGCGCGCGAAGTCGGTCTGGTATCCGCCGAGCACCCACACCATGCCGGCGATGCTACAACTAACAGAGTGACGCGGGTTACCCCCGAACCGGTGGCGCGAAGCGGACGGGCTCACGAAGGTGATGGCCGACAGCCATTACGCCGACCGCCACCAGCGCGGCCGCCAACAGCACGCCGGCGGCCGTGACGGTCTGACTGTTGAACGTCAGTTGCCCCAGCTCACCGACCACGAAGCCGGCGTACAGGCCCCAGCTGACCAGGGCGACGCCGAGGGCGGCGCGCAGAGTGGTGGTGGCCGAGACGACAAAGGTGGTCACGGCCAGCGCGACCAGCACGGCGACCGGGTGCGCGAAGGCGCCGACCGCGGCCGAGCCGAGCACGACCAGGGTTGACAGAGCGAAGCCCAGCGGGAAGCCGAACCCGCCGGCCAGCAGGTGCTTGTCCGACATGCGTCCAGTGCAACCCCGGCCGCGACGAAAGGACCGGCCCCTGACCCGGTCCCTACGCTTTCGACCTGGACTTTGACGGGTTCCTGACACGAGTTGACGCAGTGTCCGTAGGCTGTCCGGGTGACAACGCCAGGGGAGCACCAACAGAGCGGGCGGCATGCCGCGGCCGAGGGGGCCGAGCGGCATCCGCTGATCGACATGGACCGGGACCCGACTCCCGGCAAGGCCGACCACGCCCGTCAGGGCGAGGACGACGAGTAAGGAGTGACGGCCGGGCGGCAAGCCCGGGCGAAGTGCCAGTCACGGCCGGGCCCCGCGCCCGGCCGTTGCGCGTTTCGGGCGGTCGGCACATGCGGTCCGGATGTGCCACAGGGAGGCAAGTCCGACGCGCATGTGACATTTGCCTTCGCGAAAGACGGCGGTCAGGAGCGGGCGGCCAGGCGGACGCGACGGCCGTCGACCGCGACCACGTCCCCGTCGACCAGCTGCCGGCCGCGGCGGGTCTCGGGGCGGCCGTTGACCTCGACCTCGCCGTCCTCGAGCAGCTCGCGGGCGTGCGTGCCGTCCTCGGCGAGGTCGGCGAGCTTGAGGAACTGGCCGAGGCGAATGGTGTCGTCGCTGATCTCGACGGTCCGGATGGGTGACGTGGGCATGGCGACATGATCTCGCACCGGTTTCCGGGACTAGGCTCGGCACGTGGCACAGGAGCATGTGGTCCTCCTGGACGAGGACGGTTACAACGTCGGCACCACTCCCAAGGCAACCGTGCATCACGGCGCGACGCCGCTGCACCTGGCCTTCTCCAGCTATCTCGTGAACGACGACGGACAGGTCCTGCTCACCCAACGGGCGCTGTCCAAGGCGACGTTCCCGGGCGTGTGGACGAACAGCTGCTGCGGCCATCCGGCCGACGGCGAGTCCATGTCGGACGCGGTCCGCCGCCGGGTGAAGGACGAGCTGGGCCTGGACGTCGGCCGGGTGGACCTGATCCTGCCGCGGTTCCGCTACGTCGCCGAGCAGGACGGC
>DATJJB010000519.1:0-3384 GCA_035492655.1 Kutzneria sp.
GGTTCTACCTGTCGCTGGGCGACGAGCTGATGCGGCGGTTCAACGCCACCATGGTCGAGGCGGTCATGACCCGGCTGCGGGTGCCGGACGACGTGCCGATCGAGCACAAGATGGTCACCCGGGCCATCCGCAGCGCGCAGACCCAGGTCGAGCAGCAGAACTTCGAGATCCGCAAGAACGTCCTCAAGTACGACGAGGTGATGAACGAGCAGCGCAAGGTGATCTACGCCGAGCGTCGGCTCGTGCTCGAGGGCGCGGACCTGAGCGAGAACGTGCAGGGCATGATCACCGACGTGGTCACCGCCTACGTCAACGGCGCCACCGAGGGCGGCTACGCCGAGGACTGGGACCACGAGAAGCTGTGGACCGCGCTCAAGACGCTCTACCCGGTGTCGCTGAGCTGGGACGAGCTGACCGCGGACGAGTCCGAGGACCTCACCGCCGACTCGCTGCTCGAGGCCGTGCTCAAGGACGCCCGGGATGCCTACGCCGCACGTGAGGCCGACATCGACGGCAAGGTCGGCGAGGGCGCGATGCGCGAGCTGGAGCGCCGGGTCGTGATGTCCGTGCTGGACCGCAAGTGGCGCGAGCACCTCTACGAGATGGACTACCTCAAGGAGGGCATCGGCCTGCGGGCCATGGCGCAGCGCGACCCGCTGGTCGAGTACCAGCGCGAGGGCTTCGACATGTTCAACGGGATGCTGGAGGGCCTCAAGGAGGAGACCGTCGGCTTCCTGTTCAACCTGCAGGTCGAGGCGGCCGAGCCGGAGCCGGTGCAGGCCCCCGCGGCCGCCGTGCCGCCGATCGCCTTGAACCAGCAGCAGGGCTCCGTCGCCGCTCCACCGGCCCCGCCCGCCCCGCCGCAGCCCGCGCCCGGCACCCAGGTGCCGCCGGCGCTGCGCGGCAAGGGCCTCAGCCAGCACGAGCAGCAGCGGCTGTCCTACAGCGGGCCGGACGAGGAGGGCGGCGTGGACTCCCATGACGACGCGGCCGGCGGCGACGCCGGTACGCGGCGCGAGCGCCGGGCCGCCGCCCGCAGCCAGAACAAGCAGGACCGCAAGCGTCCGCGTCGCTGACGAGTTCGGTGGAACGGGGCGTGCCTTCGGGCACGCCCCGTTTTCGCGTTCACAGCACGCGGAACACCGTGCAGCGCAGCCTTTCCCGCAGCTCGAAGCGAGCCGCGACCGCCCTCGTCCTGGCGTCGATCTCCACCAGGCCGCACGCCTCGATCACGCCGTCGACCGGCTGGCGAGCGTGCAGGCGCAGCGGCCGGCTGCGGTTCGGCGCTGCCCGACCGCGTGCTCGTGTCTCGACCGCCGCGAAGGCCTGCCGCGTGAAGTGCGGCCGCAGCTGGCCCACCGGCCGGCGGCCGTCGATCGCCTCCAGCACCTGGCCGAGCAGCTGCCAGATCCGGTCGCGCAGCGCCGCCGGCAGCTCCTCCGTCTTCGCCACCGGCTCCGGTTGCGGCTCGTCGACCAGCCGCAGCCGTCGCCGGGGCAGCCCGGGTTTTCGCCGCGGGCTCGGTGTCGGTTCGTAGCCGGGCAGTGCCCGCACGACGATCGGCTCGTCGATGGTGGTCATGCGCCATGGCTGACCCAATGTTGCCCCCGTCTTCTCGGCTCCCCCACGCCGTAGAGAGCAGCGAGCCCGCCGATTACGGACATAGTTAGCCTGATCGGGTGACAAAGGGACTCATCGTCGACTTCGGCGGCGTGCTGACCGACCGCGGACCCGACGGCATCGGCGAGCCGCCGCTCATCGGCGCCGTGCTCAAGGCGCGGCAGGCCGGCATCCGCACCGCCCTGCTGTCCAATGCCGACAGTCCCGGTGAGCCGATTCCCTGGCTGGAGGCCCTTTTCGAGGTCCTCGTGTTCTCCGGCGACGTCGGCATGGCCAAACCCGACCCGGCCATCTACCGCCTGACCGCCTCGCGCCTCGGCCTACCACCCGGTGAGTGCGTCTTCGTCGACGACCTCGCCGTCAACATCCGCGGCGCCGTCGCCGCCGGCCTCGTCGGCGTGCACCACACCTCGGTCGCGACGACCTTGGCCGAACTCGCCGTCCTGCTCGGTGTCGATTTCGCCTGACGCCGTTCGTGTAGGGGGTGACCAGCACATTCGTGGAAGGACACCCCGATGCGTTCGATCACCGCCACCCTGTTCGTCAGCCTCGACGGCGTTGTGCAGGGCCTCGGCCGGGCCGATGAGGACACCCGCCGTGGCTTCACCCATGGCGGGTGGGGGCCCCGGTACAACGACGAGGTCATGGGCCGGGAGCTCGGTCAGCACATGGCCCACGCCGGCGACATGCTCTTCGGTCGCCGGACCTGGGAGGACTTCATCGGGGTGTGGAGTCGTGCCACCGACGGCAACCCCTTCACCGCCCACATGAACGCCGCCACCAAGTACGTCGTCTCCCGCACCCTCGCCGACGCCTCCGCGTGGTCCAACTCCATTCTGCTGCGAGGCGAGGCCGTCGAGACCGTCGCCGCCCTCAAGGCCCGGCCCGGCAACGACCTCGCCATCAACGGCAGCCCGTCGCTCGTGCAGAGCCTGCACGCCGCCGGCCTCCTCGACCGGCTCACGCTGCTCATCCACCCACTGACGCTGGGCTCCGGTCTGCGCCTGTTCGAGGGCTCCGCCCCGCTCACCGAGTTCGAGCTCACGGGCAGCGTCACCACGACGAAGGGCGTGATCATCGCTCACTACACGCGGCGATCCCTGAGGTGAAGGAAACATCCCCCACCACTCCCGGGGTGGCCGCCCCGAAGCCATCCTACCGCCGGGTCGCCGTAGTCGATCTTGGAATGGGGCTGGCTGTGGATAACTCGGATCGCTCGGTCGGGGGAACGGGGCGGGAGTCGGGGACAGGGGGGAGGGGCGGGGCTAGCGTCCGAAGGTATGGATGCAGTGGCGCTGGCCTGCGCTTTCACGTTTGTGACGACTACTCACAGCCAGTCGGTGACGGCGGTGTGCCCGATGCCGGTGTACCGGGTGATCGCCAGATGCGGCGACCCGGACAGACCGGAGGGCGGCTGGGCGGTGCGCGGGCCGCTGGCCGGGCCGCACGGGTCGACGGCGACCTGCCAGGACAGCCGGATCATCGACTACGTGGTGCAGACCGCCTGACGAGTTCGAAGCAGAGGACGGCGGCGGCGCTGGCGACGTTGAGGGACTCGACGCCGCCGGACATGGGGATGGAGACCCAGCGGTTGATCAGCGGCCGCACGCCGTCGGTGATGCCGGAGGTCTCGCTGCCCATGACGAAGGCGACCCGGTCGGGGAACTCGGCGGTGAAGACGGTGTTGCGGGCCCCGGCGTCCATGGCGATGAGGGTGTAGCCGGCGTCCCGGAGTTGCTCGGCGGCCTCGGCGGCGGTGAAGCA
>DATJJB010000520.1:0-4429 GCA_035492655.1 Kutzneria sp.
GACTTGGCGTGCACCCCGGTCGGGATGCCGCGGCCGTCGTCGTCGACCTGGACGCTGCCGTCGGCGTGCAGGGTGACCACGACGCGAGTGGCGAAGCCGGCGATGCCCTCGTCGGTGGAGTTGTCGACCACCTCGGTGAACAGGTGGTTGATGCCCCGGCTGTCGGTGGACCCGATGTACATGCCGGGCCGCTTGCGGACCGCCTCCAGACCCTCCAGGTGCGTCAGGTCGTCGGCCCCGTAAAGAGTCTCAGCGGTCACAGGGTCTTTCTCCCAGATCGTCTCTAGCCCGATGCGCAAACAACGCCGAGGGTAGTCCCCGGCCCCGACAGTTCAGCCCAGCAGCGCCAACTCGGCCACCACCGCCCGGTGATCCGTGCCCGGCAGCAGGTGTTCGCTCGCCGTCACCGCGGCCCAGCCGGGACCGTGCAGCACGTGGTCGATCTGGACCAGCGGGAAGGCCGCCGGCCACGTCGGCGCCCAGCCTCGGCCCAGCTCGGCGTGCGTGTCGACCAGCCCGGCCGCCAGCAGGGAACGCAGCGGCGAGTGATCGACGGTGGCGTTGAAGTCGCCGAGCACGATCGCGTCCCGGCCGGCCACGGCCCGCAGCGCCGACATGTCCTGGGCCCAGAGCCCCGGGCCTCCGACAGGATAGTACGTGTGCACGCCGGTTATCGGGATGTCGTGGCCGAACACGCGCACGGTGGCCTGCGTCTGGGGCCAGGTGGTGGGCAGGTCGACCGGCCCGCCGCGGACGATCGGCAGCCGGGAGAAGATGGACGTGTCGTTCTCCGGGTGCAGCTCCCGGTACGGGAAGAGCGTGGCCAACCCGGCGTCGTCCAGGCCCTTGATCGCCGGCGCGTCGAGCTCCTCGGTCACCAGCACGTCGAGGTTCTGGTCGCGGGCCAGGGACACCAGGGCCAGCGGCTCGACCCCGCCGCGATGGGTGTTGACGGTGCCGATCCGCAGGTGCGGGGCGCCGGCCGGCACAGTCTGGTGGTCGCGCACGAATCGGGGCACGAACCAGGCGATCTGCAACACCAGCAGCGCCGCCGCGACCACGGTCAGCCACCGGCCGCGCAGTGCGAGCAGCGTCACCAGCAGCGCCGCCGTGAGCAGGCCCACGTACGGCAGCAGCGCGATGGGTACGGCCAGGTAGGTGCCGTCGTCCAAGCCGAAGAGGCGGGTGACGGCCAGCACGGCGACGCAGCCCAGCACCACGGCGCAGGCGATCAGCGCCGCTTGTCGGCCGCGGTTCACCTGGCGGCCTCGACGGACTCGATGTTGGCCACGGCGAACTCGCGTTCTTCCTCGCGCAGGTAGCACCAGGAGTCCAGCCAGTCGCCCAGCAGCTGTTCCGGACGAATCCGGCGTACCGTGCGGTTGCCGGTGCGGTCCCGGTATCCGATCACCACGTCCCCCTCGCGGTCGATCGCGTCGGCCAGCAGCGCCAACTCGACCTGGCTCAGGCCTCGATTCTGCCGGGCGAGGCGGTCGAAGGTGGGACCGCCCTCGATCGGCACGTGCGGCTCGGCGATCAGCCGGGCAGCCAGTTCCTCGGCGGTGAGCACGGGTTCGGCCACCGGCGCGGTGGGCACCGCGCGGTGCTCGACCTTGTGCTCCACCACGACCGCGCCGGCCGGGCTCTCGCCGACCGGCGCGTAACCGGCCTTTCGCAGCAGGGCCAACACGTTCGCCGGACTGTCCGAACTGGACAGCACGGTCGGCGCCAGCAGGGTGAAGCCGGGCAGCCGGTGCGCGATCTCGGCGGCGGTCGCCTCGTCGGCCGTCACGACGCAGCGGACCTCCCGCACCCGCACATGTCCGTGCCGGCGGTCCACGTCATTGATCAGGTAAGCCAGCGGCTGCGGCACGGGGTCGAGCTCGCGCAGCAGGTCCTCGGCCGACCAGCCGGCGTCCAGGGCGGACCGGATGCTGGCGGCGGAGAACCGCCACACCGCCCCGCCCTCGCGCACGGCCGCCGCGGCGATCACCGGCGGCACCGTCCCGGACACGACGGCCGTCAGGTCGGATTGCAGGATCACGCCCGCGGACGGCACTGGCAGCACGACGTCATCACGGTGACCAACCAGGTATTCGCCCAGGTCAGTAAGGCTGTCGGCGGCTACAACGCCCAGCAGCTCCGCCTCCCGCAACGCCACCGCGACGTCGTCGGGGCCATAGCCGGGGCAGAACCAGTCGATCTCCCGGGCGACGGCCCGCACGGACCGGCCGTCGGCCGCGGCGGTCAGCAGGGCTCGCCGCACCGGACCACCCTCGGGCCGCGAGTACCAGGCCATGGCGAGCCGCGACCACCGCCGGGACGGCTCGTCGTCACGCCATTGCGGGTAGTCCGTAGTGGGCGCGAAGCCCGCGTCGGTCGTACCCAGCAGGCCGGACACGCCGGCCACGTCGAGCCACAGCGCCACCGATCCCGGCTCGGCCGCCAGCTCGCGGGCCAGCCGGGACAGCTCCCTGCTACCGATGCCACCCTTCTGCAACGCCGTGATCGGCCGGGAGGTTGCCTTGTCCAGCAGCGATGTGACGCCGTCGAGCAGCGCGGCCGCGGCGGCCTGTCCGGCCCGAGTCGTCACGGCGGCATCGGCGCTGCTCAGCGGCAACAACGGCGGCCCGGTCAGCTCCGTGCCGTGGCCCTTGTCGGACGACCAGTGCTGGGCCAGCAGCGGCGGCAGGCGCAGGTCGGTGCCCCAGACCAGGCCCAACGCCCGCAGCTGCGGCAGCACGGAGCGGAACAGCTGTGGGTCGAGCTGATGCTGCCGGCCGACGGTGATCGCCTCGCCGGCCACCAGCTGGTCGCGGTTCAGCGTCTGCAACACCGCGACCAGCGACGATGCGCTGGACAGCCGCTGCGCCAGCTGGGCGAAGCCGCGGGGCGCCGGCTCGACGAGCACGTCCGGCCGGGCCCGTAGCAGCGCGGTCAGCGCCGCCTCGCCCAGACCGGCCAGGTGCTCGTCGAACTCCACCCGGCCAACCTACTTGAGCGCGCCGGTCACCAGATCCAGCCGCCAGTAGCGTTGCAACGAAAGGAACAGCGCGATCACCGGCAACACGGACAACAGCGTGCCGGTGATCACCAGCGAGTACAGCGACGCCTCGGCGGCCCCGTGCCGCAGCAGGCTGTACAACCCGACCGTGAGCGGGAACTTGTCGTCGGAGTTCACCATCACGAAGGGCAGCAGGAAGTTGTTCCAGATGGCGATGAACTGCAACAGGAACACGGTGATCAGACCCGGCCCCATCAGCCGCAGACCGACGGAGTGGAACAGCTTCCACTCGGTGGCCCCGTCGATCCGGCCGGCCTCCAGCAGCGACTGCGGCACCGAGGACGCGGCGTAGATGCGGCACAGGTAGATGCCGTACGGGTTGAACAGCTGCGGCAGCAGCACGCCGAGATAGCTGTCGGTCAGGCCCACGTTGGACAGCAGCAGGTACTGCGGGATGGCCAGCACGATCTGGGGCAGCAGCACGCAGGCCAGGATCACGTTGAACACGACCTTGCGGCCGCGGAACTCGTACATCGCGATCGCGTAGCCGCAGGCCGCTGACACCAGCGACGCCAGCACGCCGCCGATCAGGGCGTAGCCGAAGCTGTTCAGCATCCAGTGCCAGAAGATGCCGTTCTGGTACGTGGACAGGTCGACGATGTTGTGCCAGATGCCGGCGCTGAACGACGGCAGGTAGGTGGCCGTGGAGAACAGGTCCGTCTTGGACTTGGTGGACGCGATGAGGATCCACAGCGTCGGCACGACGCAGTAGATCGCGCCGAGGACCAGCGCGGCTGTGGGCAGGAGCCTGAGTCGGCCCGAGGGCATTGCTGCTGTCACCGGTTCACCCTCGACACGGTCCGGGAGGCCACGAACGACACCGCCAGCGCGGCGATCACGAACAGCACCGAGGTCGCGGCGGCCTTGTTCACGTCCGAGTTGACGAACGCGTCCTCGTAGATCTTCATCAGCGGCACCCACGTCGAGGAGACGGCGTTGGACAACGGTCGCAACGTGTTGGGCTCGTTGAACAACTGCAACGAGGCCAGCGCGGTGAACAGCGTGCACATGGCGATCGCCGGCAGCACCAGCGGAACCTTGATGCGCAACGCCATCCGCAGCTCCGAGCAGCCGTCGATCCGCGCCGCCTCGTACAGTTCGGACGGCAGCGCCCGCAGCGCGGTGAAGATGACGATCATGTTGAAGCCGACCGAGCCCCACACCGCCACGTTGGCCACCGAGAAGAACACCGTGGTGGCGCCGAAGAAGTCGACGTGGTCGCCACCGATCGGGCTGGTCGCCGGCAGGTACATGAAGCCCCACATCAGCGAGGCGATCACGCCCGGCACCGCGTACGGCAGGAAGATGGCCAGCCGCGAGCTGCGGGCCAGTTTGACCCGCGGCACGTCCAGCAGCAGGGCGAAC
>DATJJB010000521.1:0-20080 GCA_035492655.1 Kutzneria sp.
CGCGGAGGAAGAACAGCAGCTGGTCGCCGAGCGCCTCCATCACATCCCCTTCGCCGGCACGATGCGCAGGTACACCGCGGTGATCACGGCGTTCACCAGGAACAGCAACAGGAACGTGATGACCACCGACTGGTTCACCGCGTCACCAACGCCTTTCGGGCCGCCGCGCGGATGCAGGCCGCGGTAGGACGCCACCACACCGGCCAGGAAGCCGAAGATCATCGCCTTCAGCTCGCTCACCCACAGATCCGGGAGTTGGGCCAGCGCCGCGAAACTGGCCACGTACGCTCCCGGCGTCCCGCCTTGCATCACCACGTTGAAGAAGTAGCCGCCGGCCACCCCGACCACGCTCACCATTCCGTTGAGCAGCACCGCCACCGACGTCGCCGCCAGCACCCTCGGCACGACCAGGCGGTGCACCGGCGAGACCCCGAGCACCTCCATCGCGTCGATCTCCTCGCGAATGGTCCGCGACCCCAGATCGGCACAGATCGCCGAGCCACCCGCGCCCGCGATGATCAGCGTCGTCACGATCGGACTGGCCTGCTGCACCACCGCGAGCACACTCGCCGCCCCGTCGAACGACTCCGCCCCGATCTGCGAGGTCAGCGAGCCCAGCTCCAGCCCGATCACCGCGCCGAACGGGATCGACACCAGCATCGACGGCAGGATCGACACGCTGGCCACGAACCAGAACTGCTCGACCAGTTCCCGGTACTGGAACGGCCGCCGCAGCAGTTGGCGCAGGACTTCGAGGCCCAGCGCGAACATCTGGCCGACGGCGGTCATCGCGGCACGCCCCAGTGCGTGAGCACGTCGTGCCGCGCGGCTTCGGACAACGTGGGCAAGAGGGCCCGGACCCGCTCCTGGCGGCGACCGATCGCCTGGCGCACGGGCAACCCCGGGCTGGGTTCGAGCTGCGGGACGAGTTCGGGCAGCGTGCGCGGCCATGCGGTTTCCGCATGGCCGGCGGCGGCGTCCCGCTCCTCACTCATACCGATCGGGCCGTGGCGGTGGCCGCCGAGGAACTGGGCGACGACCGGTTCCTCGCTGGTCAGCAGGATCTCGCGGGGGCCGAAGCCGACCAGCCGCCGCCGGTAGAGCATGCCCAGGTTGTCGGGCACGGTCCTGGCCACGCTGATGTTGTGCGTTACGATCAGGATGGTCGCGTCGACCTGGGCGTTCAGGTCGACCAACAGCTGGCTGAGATAGGCGGTGCGGACCGGGTCGAGGCCGGAGTCGGGTTCGTCGCACAGGATGATCTCCGGGTCGAGCACCAGGGCCCGGGCCAGACCGGCCCGTTTGCGCATGCCGCCGGAGATCTCGCCGGGCAGCTTGTGCTCGGCCCCGGCCAGCCCGACCAGCTCGGTCTTGTCGGCGACGATGCGCCGGATCTCGGCCTCGGTCTTGCGGGTGTGCTCCCGCAGCGGGAAGGCGATGTTGTCGTACACGGTCATGGAGCCGAACAGCGCGCCGTCCTGGAACAGCACGCCGAACAACTTGCGCAGCCGGTAGCGCTCGGCCTCGGTGCAGCGGCACAGGTCGATGCCGTTGACCATGATCCGGCCCTGCTCCGGCCGCAGCAGGCCGACAAGACACTTGAGGAATACGGACTTGCCGGTGCCCGACGGTCCCAACAGGACACTGAGCTCGCCGGCCGGCACCGTCAGCGACACGTCCCGCCAGATGGTCTGCCGGCCGAAGGACTTGGCCAGCCCCTGCACCTCGATCTGCACGCCCATCAGCGCTCCTCGCAGGTCGCGGCGCCGCCGCACAGGAAGGTCAGCACCGTGCGCAACGTGTTGCCGGGGCCCGAGACCAGGCCGGTGAACAACGGATCGAGGTTTTCCGTGACACCGCAGTGGTGGAAGGGCGGGATCGCGAACGTGCCGGTGATGGTGCCGGTGGACAGCGGGCTGATGAACGGTCCGCTCTGGACGATCGCGACCTCGTCGCTGCGGCAGTTCGGGCCGACGTCCAGCGGCACCCCGTGCACCTTCGAGTTGCTCAACGCGAACGCCAGGCGGGTGGTCGCGGTCAGGGTTCCGTTCTGCAGCACCGATTGCACGGGGGCGGTGGAGGTGACGGTGATCGTCGCGGTGGCCGGCATGAAGCCGAACGCCACGAAGTAGCTGTCGGCCGGCGGCAGCGTGAGGTCGCCGGTGATCTCCACCCGCAGCGGATTGCTGCCCGGCACGATCACGAACTGGCCGTCCAGCCGACCCGGCCCGACGACCAGGTCCGAGCCCAGCTTGGCCACCCTGGTCGTGGTGTCCACGCGATAGTGCACCGGCATCGGCGGATTGTCGGCCGGTTGCGCCGGTGGTGCGGACGTCACCGCGTTCGCCGACGAGCCCGCGCCGATCGCGCAGCCGATCAGGACGGCCACCGCCGGCCACCGCTTTGCCATGAATTCCCCATCGACGATGAGAATTGACTGCCGCCGGACGTTACTCACGGGTACGGACCGCGACAAGGAATTCCCCGCCGGGCCGGACAAATTATCAACGCCGCACAATTTTCCGGCGGCGGCGACTGCGCCGGGCCGACAAAGTCAGCAGCCGGCCTTGTCGAACGCACGGTCGAGGGCCGCGTTCTGGCGGAGTGTGGCCTTGGGATCGCCGGCGTCGGCCAGCCCGGTCATACCCGCGTTGACGTCAACGACCGCCTGTCGCAGGCCCGCCGAATCGCCCGACTGGACCTGGGCCAGCCGGGAACCGGCCTGGCGTAAGGACTCCTGCGCCGCGTTGATCGTGCCCAGCGCCTTGTCGACGGTCGTCCTGGCGTCGCTGACCGGCGGTGGCCCGGCGGCTCGGATGGCGTCGGCCTCCTGCGCGAGGGCGGTCGACAGCGTGTGCACGAAGGCCCCGAGGTCGGCCGCGTTCTCCTGCGGCGCCACGGTGATCTGGGGAATCCCGGCGCAAACCTTTGCCGCCCAGGCGATCGCCGGGGCATCGGGATCGGGCGCCGGCGGCGGCGCGGCACAAGCGGCGATCAACGGCAGGCCCAGCAACAGACTCAGCAGCGGCGCGAGGCGTGGCATAGCGGCAGCTTCGGCCTGCCGCGAAGGGCCCGACAAGGCACGCGCCGGAATTTGTCATCCCCGCACAGTCACAGCGGGGAATTCCTAGCCGATCGAGGTGAGAAGCCCGTTGCGGGAGCCGACGACCAGCGCGTGGTCGGCGGTGAGGGCAGGATAGGAGTCGACCGGCGCCCCCACGTTCACGTCGAACAGCCGGCCACCGTCCGGGTTCAGACCGTGGACGTGCCCGGCCTGGGTGGCGTAGTACAGGCGATAGCGGGAGTCGAGGATGGTGGAGCTCCAGATCTCGGCTCCGTTGAGCCGATACGTCCGCGCCACCGCCCCGGTGCGGACGTCGAAGGCGGTCACGGTGCCGCCGTGATCACCGACATAGGCCAGGCCGCTGGCCGTCACGGCCGGTGACGAGTAGGTGATGTAGCGGGGCACGCTCCAGGCCGGAGTCCCGTCCGGATGATAGGCCCACTCGCGGGAGCCATTGGTGCCCAACAACACCGTGCCGTCGGCGGCCAACCCGGCGGAGACCTCGGTGATGTCGTCACCGGGATCGCGCTGCCACCGGACCGTTCCGCCGGCGTCGACGGCGGTGACGCCGGCGTCCGCGGTCGTGTAGATGCGCGACCCGTCGGTGACGACGGACCCGTACGACACCCGGCCCACCGTGACCGTCCACAGCAGACTTCTGGTGCCCACGTCGATGGCGCTGACATGCCCCGAAAGGTCGCCGACGTACACCCGCTTGCCGTCGACCGAGGCCGGCGACGTCGGGGTGCCCGGCAGCACGACCGACCAGCGCACAGCGCCGGCCGGCGACAACACCAGCAGCTGCGGCCCCGGCGTCGGCCACACGATGTCGCCGCCGGGCAGCACCAGCGGTGACACCGAGAGGTCTCCACCGCCGGTGTGGTGCGAGTCGTACGTCCAGCGATCCTTGCCACTCACCGGGTCCACAGCGTGCAGGATGCCGGCGGTGGACGAGGCGTAGACCGTCCCGTCGGCGCCGATCACCGGCCCCGGCGTGACGGCCCCTTCCAGCTGCCGTTGCCACCGAACGACACCACGCACCGGACCGTCCGTTGTGGACGATCCGCTGTGCCGGGCGTCGTGCAGCGCTGCCGGCCAGGCCGACCACGTCGCGACCCCGGGCGACTGCGAGGGGAGAGCAGTCGCACAACCGCCGACGAGCAGCAGGACCAGGGCCAGCAGCACCTTCCGCACCACCGAACCCTAACCGTGCAACGGCCGCGAAAACCCTTACGGAAGCACTACGAGAAGTGCGTCGACGGCCGCGCCAGCTCGACGCCGTCGACGAAGATGTCGACCTTCTCGTTGTAGAAGGCGACCAGACCGGCGATGGGCAGCAGCTGCCGGGTCGGGAAGTCGTAGCACCAGGCCAGATCGGTGTGCACGGTGTCCCCGACGCGCACCGACCAGTAGCCGGTGGTCCGGCCCTTGTACGGGCAGGCGGTCTCGGTCGCCGACGGCACCAGGTGGGCGAAGTCCACCTCGGTGCGGTTGAGGTAGTAGCGGGTGGGCAGCCCGGTCTCGAACACCATGACCGGCGACGAGGATTCGGCCAGCACCACGCCGTCCAGCTCGACCCGGACGGTCCGGGTGGAGCGCAGCGCGTCGACCCGCGTGTACGGGTTGCGCGGGTGGACGAAGATCTCCTCGTCCTCCTCGAACCAGGAATCCAGGGCGTCCCAGTCGAACTTGACCAGGCCGTCCTCGAACACCCTGACACTGCCGGGCTTGCTGACCTCGCCCACCCGCAGCCCGTGCCGCCGGGCGGCGCCGTGGCGCAGCTTCTGCACGTGGTCCTCGTCCACCAGCACCTCGGGATCGATGTCGGCGACCGGGATGTAGTACTGCGGATAGAACGGCCATTCCCAGACGTAGCGGGCGTTCTGCGTGTCGAAGACGGTCCGGCCGGCCAGCACGGCCCGCACCCGGCGCGGCGCCGGCTCGCTGTGGCCGGCTTCCACGGGCGCTGAGGGGTAGTCGCGCGTCACGCATCCGAGCGTAGGTTCTTGTCACGACCTGAGCAATTCGCACCTGACCGAATATGTCAGCGAACCGCAACTTTCCCGGTCGTTCTTGCCGGCCGACAACCGCCGTCATTAGCTTCGGGTCACGCGCCGGTAAACGCGTTCTCCCATCGCGGTTGACCAGACGAAAGAAGGACGGCTGTGCATCATCGAACATTGGGGGTGGCCACGGCGGCCGCGCTCGTGCTGACCGGCCTCGCCGTCGGCGCGGGCGTGTCGGCGGCCGCAGGCACCCCGGTGGACAAGACACTGGCGTTCACCTGTCCCTTCCCACTGATCGGCAACCAGACGCTGCAGATCCGGATCCGGGCCACCATGTCCACTCCGGACACTGTCGGCGGCGACCTCGTGACGACGGACTTCTCCGCCACGGCAACGGTTCCGCCCACCGCCACGCAGGGGTTGGCGTTGGTCGGGGCCAAGACGATCGAGGGCACCGCGCAGGCCGGCGTGACGTTGAACGAGGCCGGCACGCCGTTGGACATCACCATCCCGGGCCTGGTGGTCCCGTCCACCCCGGTGCCGGACTCCGGCGCCTTCGACACCGTCGCCTCCGGCCCGGTGCCGACGGCGACGATCACCAAGGCCGGCACCACAACCGTGTCGGTCGGCGGTTTCTCGACCACGCTGACGCCGAAGAAGGCCGACGGCACGCCGACCGGTCTCGGCACCTTCACCTCGGACTGCACGCTCAACCCGGGCCAGGACGCGCAGCTGATCAGCTTCCAGACGCACGACGGCCCACCGCCGACGACAACCACCACGCCCCCACCGACCACCACCACCACGACTCCCCCGCCCACAACAACCACCACAACGACCACCACCACCACGACCAAGCCGACGACCACGACCACCGCGGCCCCCGGCACCATCACCTACAGCTACTCGATCAAGGGCAGCTCGGAGATCAGGCGCCTGCACGCCGATGTGCCGATCCGCGGCGGCATCACGGCCAAGCTCGACCTCGGCACCAGCCGCTACACCGCCGACCTGGCACTGAACCCGACCAGCGCCCGGTTCGCCCTGTTCGGCTTCATCCCGGTCACCACGAAGATCGCCTTCGAGCCGCAGGGCCAGACCACCGGCGCGGTGGCCGACGGGGCACTGGACGCCAGGTCCGAGCTGACCGTGAAGATGCCGATGGTCACCGTGTTCGGCCTGCCGATCAGCCGGTCCGCGGCCTGCGGCACCAGCAAGCCGTCGGTCGTGACGATGACCTCCGGTCCCGGCTTCGACGTGCTCAAGGGCGGCACGCTGGCCGGCAGCTACGCGCTGGCGCCGCTGCGGGGCTGCGGCCCGTTCACGCCGTTCCTCAGCGCGCTGGCCACCGGTCCGGGCAACACCATCGACCTCACGCTGAAAGCGAGTTGATCGTGCGAAGGGCCGCCTCGCACCGGGGCGGCCCTTTGTCAGCGGCCTATAAAAAGCAGCGAGAACATGCTCCGGAATTGACAAGAATTCGGGGTGTTTTTGACACGTAACCGTATCGTCGAGGCCATGACGGCTGTCCGCAATGACGCGAGCCAGCTGTGGGCCCGCCTGCCCGGTCATCTCGGCGCGCGTTTCCGCCCGTACGCCGGCCGGCTCGCCCGCGAGGTGGTGCACGAGATCCAGCGCTCCGTTCCCGCCTATGCGCGGCCGTTGCGCGGCAAGTTCGGCCAGGTGCTCGTCGGCGGTGTGGAGCGGGCGATCGTGCACTGCTTCGAGAGTGTCGGCAATCCCCAGGCGTCGTCGACGGAGTGGACGGCCTGGTTCCGCTACGTCGGCCGGGTGGAGTTCACCGAGGGCCGCACCACCGACTCGATGCAGACCGCGGTCCGGGTCGGCGCGCGCGTCGCCTGGCGCAACCTGTCCAAGGCCGGCCGCGAGCTCGGCATCCCGCCGGACGTGCTGCTGCTCACCGCCGAGGCGATCTTCGCCTACGTCGACGAGTTGTGCCGGGTGGCCGTGGAGGGCTACGCCGAGGCCCAGCGCCAGGCCGCGGCGGGCGGTGAGCGCCAGCGGGCGCAGCTGCTGCGACTGATCCTCGCCGATCCGCCGGCCCCTACGGAATCGATAGAGGCGCAAGCGGCCGCCGCCGACTGGCCGCTGCCGAGTCAGGCCGCGGCCATCGCGCTCACCGACGAAGCCCCGCCCCTGCCGGGCTGCCTGTCCGACGGCGGCTGCGTGCTCACCGCCGACCCGGACCGTGCGGTCAGACTGCTGGCCCGTCCCCTGGCGGTCGGCCCGACCGTCCCGCTGGCCCAGGCCCGACAGTCCCTGACCCTGGCGCGACGCGCCGTCGTCCTCGCGCGACGCGGCGTCATCGACGGCCCGATCGTGCGATGTGACGACCACCTGCTCACGCTGCTGTTCCACGCCGACGAGTTCCTGCTCGACGAGCTGAGCCGGCGCAGCCTGGCCCCGTTCGACGACCTCACGCCCAAGCAGCGCGAGCGACTGAAGGCCACGCTGCTCGCCTGGCTGGACACGCGCGGTGGCGTCAACGAGATCGCCGCCCGCCTCGAGGTGCACCCGCAGACCGTCCGCTATCGCATGCACCAGATCGACCAACTCGTGGGCGATCGCATCCACGACCCGGCCCGCCGGCTGGAACTGGAGATCGCACTGCGGCAGGGTTGACGAGACACCCCACATGCAGGGAAGGACGCCTTACCTGCGTTCAATGCAGGTAAGGCGTCCTTCCCTGCATCGGGACAGCTACGGGCCGGTCACCGTCGCCCGGTCGGGTCAGGTGACGTTCCTGCGGCCGGCGGTGCTCGGCGACGAACTGGTCGCAAGGGCAACGGAACGCGGTCGTTTCGGCCGAAACGGCATCTACGACGTGACAGTGAGCCGAACGGACGGTGTTGTCATCGCGGAGTTTCGGGGCCAGCGCCGCCAGACTCAGACCTGAGGCGCGACGGCCTCGGTCCAGCCGCGCAGCGCCTTCTCCAGCGCCACGGCCGAATCCGCGCTGTCCATGGCCGACGCCGTGCGGAAACCACCGGCCACCAACCGGGTGCGCAGCTCGCGGTCCAGCATCAGCCGGACCAGCGCCTCGGCCATGCCGTTCACGTCGTCCGGCTCGACCAGCAGGCTGTCCCGGTCGTGCTCGGCGAAGTCCGCCAGCGCGCTGCCCCGAACGCCGACCACCGCCGAGCCGCACGCCATCGCCCGGGCGGCGCTGGCCGCGGTGCCCAGGTGGACGGCGTCGCGCTGGTACACCTGGTGCACCAGCTCGTAGGTGGGCAGCGCCCGCAGGTAGCGGATCCAGCTGGGGAGCTGCTCCGGGCGACGACCGGCGCCGAAGGCGGTGACCTCCATGGTGGGCAACAGCGCCCGGGTCCGTGCCAACGCCTCCAACGCGGTCGCCGCCCCGGAGTCCGGTTCGACCGGCACGCTCACCCGGTGCCCGCGCGGTAGCGCCGGATGTGGCGGCCGGAAGACCGCGAGGTTGAGCCCCTGCGACACGACTGTCACGGCGGAGCTGGGCACACCGAGTCCATTCAGGACCCCGGCGATCCGCTCCGACGTGGCGATCTTGGGCACGGCCAGCCGTAGCTCAGGGTCCGCCCCCCACTGCTCACGGGACTGAACCAGCTGCCCTGCCCGGCCGTGGCGGTCGGACAACGCGGGCAGCAGCTTCGACGTGCTGGCATCGGTCGCCAGCACGACATCCCCGTCCGGCACGACGTCCGGGGACAGCCGTGCGGTCGTCACGACCCGCACCGAGGACTGTCCGCGTCCCCTGCGCGACCAGCCGGGCACCCGCAGCCCGGCCCGATCCCGCAGCCGGACCACGCTGATCTCGTGGCCACGGGCCGCCAACTCGTCGGCATATCCCTGGATCACCTGCGCACCGACAACCGGTGTCGGACACACGAAGGTGACGCGCATACCGGTACTCCACTCCACTAGAGACGTCAGATGCCCCGCACATCGAGCCCGGGGCCCCGACGTTACGACCCCGTGGGGCCGCACCCGGTTCAACTGCGCCGCCCCTGCCCGGGTTATGCGGCCGTTCAGCCCAATCCGCGACCACACCGGCCGACCGGTTGTCACCGCCGGTAATTGACCCGAGGGTTGTTACGGCAATTGTCCCAATCGCACTGGTCTCAACAGCTCAACCATTCCCTCGTGCGAGTGATCACCCGGGGATTTGTTGCCAGCAAAGCGAAACAGCCGCTGTAACGAGGCAGCCACCAAAGCCGAGAAGGATCGTGGACGTCCACCTCGTTCTCCAGATCCATCCACAGTTGACGTAGCGCCGATGGCGGCGCGAGGTCGTCGCAGTCGGTCCTGCACAAGGGAATGTCGATGAGAGGGCAACCGAGGGGGACCCCAAGGATGGCACTGCTGCCGCACGAGCAATCCCACCTGCTGACCGTCACGTCCGCCGGCTTCCACGGCCGGCACCGCAACCACCGATCGCCGCTGGCCGTCTGGGAGGGCCGCTACCGCACCGCGGTGATCATGTCCGACGTGCTGGCCACCGCGCTGGCCACGCTGCTCGCGACCGTCCTGATCGGACGCGAGCTGCCGGACTACCTCGGCCAGCTGCCGCGGCTGGTCAGCGTGGCCGCTCTACTCATAGTGGTTGCCGCGCTGCCGGCCAACCGGGCCTGGGACCCCAAGATCCTGGGCCAGGGCGCCGAGGAGTTCCGAAGACTCGGCAAGGCGCTCGTCGCGACCGCGGTCACACTGTCGGTGGCCGGCGTCGCCTTCGAGCTGACGCACCTGCGGTTATGGGTGTTCTTCGTGGTACCGGCGGTCGGGGCAATCGCGTTCCCCGGCCGCTATCTGCTGCGCCGGCTGCTGCACAGCCGCCGGGGCAAGGGCGAGTGCCTGCTGCCGGTGATGGCGGCGGGCAGTGTGGAGTGGGCGGCCGACCTGATCGCCCGCACCCGCAAGGAGCCGCACAACGGCTGGCGGGTCGAGGCCGTGTGCACGCCGGACGGCTTCGGCACCGACGGCACGCAGGAGGTCGCCGGTGTGCCGGTGGTGGGCGCACTCGGGGACCTGACCGAACGGGCCCAACCGGGTGGCTATCGGGTCGTCGCGGTGGCCGCGGATCCTTATTGGACGCCGCGCCAGCTGCAGCGGCTGGCCTGGGAGCTGGAGGACACCGAGTCGGAGCTGGTCGTCGCGCCGGTGCTGATGGAGCTGGCCGGGCCGCGGCTGCACGTGTCCGGCGTGGTCGGCCTGCCGCTGCTGCGGGTGCAGGCGCCCACGTTCGGCAGGGCCAAGCGGGTGATCAAGAACTGCGTCGACCGGCTCGGCGCGCTGATCCTGTTGACCCTGCTGGCCCCGGTGCTGCTGGCCATCGCGGTGATCGTGAAGACCGACGACGGCGGTCCGGTGCTGTTCCGGCAGAAGCGGGTCGGCCAGAGCGGAAAGCCGTTCACCATGTGGAAGTTCCGCACCATGGTGGTCAACGCCGACCGGCTGCTCGACGAGCTGCGGGCCAGCAACCAGGGCGCCGGGCCGCTGTTCAAGATGCGCCAGGACCCCCGGGTCACCGGGCCGGGCCGGCTGCTGCGGCGGTACTCGCTGGACGAGCTGCCGCAGCTGATCAACGTGCTCACCGGCGCGATGTCGCTGGTCGGGCCGCGGCCGCCGCTGCCGCACGAGGTCGAGCAGTACGGTTCGGACGCCGGACGGCGACTGCTGGTCAAGCCGGGGCTGACCGGGCTGTGGCAGATCAGCGGACGCAGCGACCTGCCCTGGGAAGAGGCGCTACGGCTGGACCTTCGCTACGTCGAGGACTGGTCGCTGGCCCTGGACGCGATCATTCTGTGGAAGACCGTGCGCGCGGTCTTCAGCGGTCAGGGGGCGTACTGAGGTGGCCGGCTGGCTGGGGGTCAGGGCACTGGTTACCGGGGCGACCGGCTTCATCGGTTCCCATCTAGTAAGACGGCTGACCGGGCTCGGCGCGGTGGTGCACGCGGTGAGCCGGCACGTCCGCGAGCACGTGGCGGCCGGGGAGACCTGGCACGTGGCCGATCTGTGCGACGCCGATCGGGTCAGCTCCGTGGTCGCGGCCGCGGAACCGGAAGTCGTGTTCCATCTGGCCAGCGAGGTCACCGGCGCCCGCGAGGTGCGGCTGGTGCGGCCGACGCTGGAGAGCAATCTGGACAGCGCGGTGAACCTGCTGACCGCCATCGCCTCGGCGGCGCCGGCCGGTCGGGTGGTGCTGGCCGGATCCGTGGAGGAGCCGCGGCCCGAGGACGGCGCGGTGGCGTGTTCCCCGTACGCCGTGGCGAAATGGGCCGTCGCCGGCTACGCCCGGATGTTCCACGAGCTGTGGGACGTGCCGGTGACGACGCTGCGCATCGGCATGGTGTACGGACCGGGGCAGCGGGATCTGCGCAAGCTGATCCCCTATGTGACAACGGCATTGCTCCGCGGGGAGTCGCCGGAGCTGACCAGCGGCACCCGGCTGGTGGACTGGGTCTACGTCGACGACGTGGTCGACGCCTTCCTCGCCGCGGCGCTGTCCGAGCAGGCGCCGGGGCGGGAGTTCGACATCGCGTCGGGCACCCAGCTGTCCATCAGGGACACCATCGAGTTGCTGGCGAAGATCGTCGGGGCGCACCAGCTGCCGCACTACGGGGCGGTCGCGGACCGCCCGCTGGACCGGCCGCAAGTGGCCGATATCGGGCCGGCCGGTGAACTGCTGGGCTGGCATCCGCGTACGTCGTTGGAGACGGGGCTACGCCGGACAGCCGACTGGTATTCCTCTACCCTGTAACGAATTCAGGCGTTACGTCCGATATTCCCCTCGAACCAGGACAGCTCGCTGGAGGTGGGGACGGTCATGTCTCAGTCGGTGGTCAACCTCACCGTGCACGGGATCGGGCCGACGGAACGGGCGATGGAGCCGGACGAGGACAAGACCTGGGTCAGCGTCGAGCAGTTCGAGCAGGTGCTCGACGCGGCCATGGGCAAGCCCGACGTCCGGCTCACCTTCGACGACGGCAACGCCTCCGATGTCCAGATCGCGTTGCCCCGGTTGATGGAACGCGGACTGACGGCGGATTTCTTCGTGCTGGCCGGACTTCTCGGCGAGCCCGGCCGGCTCGACCGCGGCGACGTCCGTGAGTTGCAAGGGTCCGGTATGCGGATCGGCTCACACGGTTGGGCCCATCGCGACTGGCGGCGGCTGACCGATGAGCAGGCCGTCGAGGAGATCGCGCACGCCAGCCGGGTGCTGGGCAAGCTGACCGGGGATCCGATCACCGAGGTGGCCATCCCGTTCGGCTCCTACGACCGGCATGTGCTGCGGCGGCTGCGGTTGGCCGGTGTGCATCGCGTCTACACCAGTGACGGCGGCCGCGCCAGTGGCGACTCGTGGCTGCAGGCCCGCAACAGCCTGCACCACGACGTCCAGGCGGCCTGGGCGCACGAGGTGCTCACCGGGAAGCCGACATTGCCCCTGCGCGCCCGTCGGCAGGCCGCGCGTGTGGTGAAGCGACTACGGGGTTGACCCGTTGGGACGCAACGGTAACACGCGCTGAGCTGGGCACGATGACGTGCACATGAAGGCTCGGACCGCGATCGTGGTCGTGACGTACAACAGCGCGCCCGTGCTCGGCGACTGCCTGCGCTCGCTGCCGGGCGGCGCCGAGGGGGTCGAGCTCACCGACGTTGTCGTGGTCGACAACGCCTCCCGCGACGGCACCCTCGAACTGGCCGCCACATTCACCGAGCTACCGGTGACCACCGTCCAAATCGGTCGCAACGCCGGCTACGCCGCCGGCATCAACGCCGGCGTCAACGAGCTGGATCTGGCCACGCTCGACTCCGTGCTGGTCATCAATCCTGACTGCCGGTTGTCGCCGGGCGGGTTGGCCGCGCTGCAAGAGGTACTCACAGTGCCTGGGCGCGGCATCGCGGTGCCGCGATTGGTCAATCCGGATGGAACTCTGCAGCCTTCGTTGCGACGTAAGCCCACTGTGGGTAGAGCGCTGGCCGAAGCGGTGATCGGCGGCACCCGGGCCGGCCGGATCGGCACGCTCGGTGAGCTGGTCACCGATCCCCGTGAGTACGAGCGGGCGGCGCCTGCGGTCTGGGCCACCGGGGCGGCGATGCTCATCTCGGTGAACGCCCTGCTGCAGACCGGGCCGTGGGATGAGACTTTCCTCCTTTACAGCGAGGAGACGGAGTTCGCGCTCCGGGCGGCCGACCGCGGCTGGTCGCTGTGGTACGAGCCGACCGCGGTCGTCGAGCACATCGGCGGCGACGCCGACACCAATCCCATGCTGGCCGCGCTGTTGACGGTCAACAAGGTCCGGTTGTTCCGCCGCCGCCGCGGTTTCGTGCCGGCGCTGGCCTATTACCTGGCCGTGGTGCTGGGCGAATCGGCGCGGGCGCTGGCCGGCCGGCCCACCGCCAAGGCCTCGGTCGCCGCACTGCTACGGCCGTCCCGCCGCATCCAAAGCCTGGCCAGCTGATGCGCTGGTTGACGTTCGACGCGTTGGGGCCGCGCGAACTCGAGGCCTGGCACCGGTTCCGGGCCGGCAACCCGGCGTTGGACAGTCCGTACTTCCACCCCGGTTTCGCCGCCGCCGTGCACGCGAGCGGACGCACCGTGCACGTCGCGGTGGACGAGGACAAGGCCGGCCGGATCCGGTCGTTGCTACCCGGTCACCGCGAGGGCTCGACGCTGCGGCCGGTCGGGTGGCCCGGCGCCGACTTCCAGGGGCCGATCGGGGAGTCCTTCTCGCCATTGGGTTTGCTCTCCGGCGGCGTGAAGTCCTTCGAGTTCGACCATCTCGTGGACGGACTCGGCGAGTTCGAGCCGTGGATCCAGTCCCGGCGGGTGTCGCCGTACGTGGACGTCAGCGGCGGGCTCGACGGTTATCTCGGCCGGGCGACGAAGTCGGGGCGGGACAACATGTCCCAGGCCCGCCGGCGGATGGCCAAGGCCGAGCGCGAACTGGGGCCGGTCAAGTTCCAGGTCGACGTGGTCGACGCGGACCTATTGGGCCAACTGGTCGAACTCAAACGCGGCCAGTACCGGGCAACCGGCGCAAGGGACTTCTTCGCCGAACCGGACCGGCTCGATCTGGTGCACCGCCTGATGAACACCCGTAACCGGGAGTTCGGCGGCATACTGTCCACACTGCACGCCGGCGACCAGTTGATCGCCGCTCACTTCGGCATCCGCGCGGATTCCGTGTTGCACTGGTGGTTTCCGGTCTACGCCCCCGAGCACGCGAAACTGGCCCCGGGCTGGATGTTGCTGCGCGAGCTCATCATCGCCGCGCCGGCGCTTGGCATCGACCGGATCGATCTGGGCCGGGGCGACGACGAGTACAAGCGTCGCGCCAAGACCGGCGAATCCACCGTGTGTCAAGGAATCGTCACCCGTAGTTCCAGCCGGCTGGCCCTGCGCAAACTGGGCGACTCCGTGGTAGCGACGGCCAAGAACTCCGCACTGGCGCCGAGCCTGCGCCGAGTGGTGCGAGGGTTGCGCAAGCTGAACAGGTAACGGGTCGGCGGCCTCCCCCGATCAAAGGGGCGCGCGCACGTCGAGCGCGATGGAGGCATCGCAGATGAAGATCAGCGTGTTCGGGCTCGGGTACGTGGGCTGCGTCTCGGCGGCATGTCTTGCCGCACAGGGGCACCGCGTGGTCGGCGTGGACGTCAACCAGGTCAAGGTGGACCTGATCGCCGCGGGCAAAGCCCCGGTGGTGGAGGAGCGTATCGGTGAGCTGACTGCGGAAGTCGTTGCCAGCGGCGCGTTGCGGGCCACCACCGAGGTGGCCGACGCGATCGCCGACAGCGACGTCTCGCTGATCTGCGTCGGCACCCCGTCGGCGCCCAACGGCAGCCTGGCCACCACCTACCTGGAGCGGGTGTCCGAGGAGATCGGCGCGGCGCTGGCGGCGAAGAACAGCCGGCACACCATCGTCTTCCGCAGCACCATGCTGCCGGGCACCTGCCTCGACCTGTTGCTGCCGATACTGGAGAAGTCCTCGGGCCTGACCGCCGGCGTGGACTTCGGCGTCGCGGTGAACCCCGAGTTCCTGCGCGAGGGCACCAGTGTCCGCGACTTCTTCGACCCGCCCAAGACCGTGATCGGCGAGTTCGACAGCGCCAGCGGCGACGTGGTGGCGGCGCTGTACGAGGGCCTGCCGGGCGAGGTGTTCCGGGTGCCGGTGCCGGTGGCCGAGATGACCAAGTACGCGGACAACGCCTTCCACGGCCTCAAGATCGCCTTCGCCAACGAGCTCGGCTCGGTGGCCCGCGCGCTGAACGTGGACTCGCACCGGGTGATGGACGTGTTCCTGGCCGACCGCAAGCTCAACGTCAGCCCGGCCTACCTGCGCCCCGGCTTCGCCTTCGGCGGCTCGTGCCTGCCCAAGGACCTGCGCGGCCTGGTGTACGCGGCCCGCCGGGCCGACGTCTCGGTGCCGCTGCTGTCGCACGTGCTGCCGTCCAACGAGGAGCACCTCAAGCGGGCCTTCGAGTTCATCGCCGCCACCGGGCGAAGACGAATCGGCCTGTTCGGCCTTTCGTTCAAGCCCGGCACCGACGACCTGCGAGAGAGCCCGCTGGTGGAACTGGCCGAACGGCTGCTGGGCAAGGGCTACGACCTCCGCATCTACGACGCGAACGTGACGCTGTCGCGGCTGATGGGGGCCAACCGCGAGTACATCGAAAGCCGGCTGCCGCACCTGGGCGAGCTGCTGTCCAACTCCGTCTCCGATGTCATGGCGCACGCCGAAGTCTGTGTCATCGGGTGCCGGGACGACGCCGTCCTGGCCGCGCTCGACCCCGAGGAATTCAACACTGTGGGTGAGCGCGTCATCATCGACCTCGTCCGCCTTCCCGACGCCGAGCTGCGCCGGGACCGACCTGGATACGTGGGCCTTGGCTGGTAAAGCACTCATCCTGGTGGAGAACCTGTCCGTCCCGTTCGACCGGCGCGTGTGGCAGGAGAGCAAGGCGCTGCGCGACGCCGGCTGGGACGTGCACGTCATCTGTCCACAGGGGACGAAACAGGACCGGGAACCGTACGCCGAGATCGACGGGGTGAAGATCCACCGGTATCCGCTCAAGGCGGCGACCGGCGGGCCGAAGGGCTACCTGTTCGAGTACTCGGCGGCGGTGTGGCACACCTTCCGATTAGCGCGCAAGATCGGGCCGGTCGACGTCGTGCACGCCTGCAACCCGCCGGACCTGCTGTTCCTGGTGGCGCGCTGGCTCAAGCGCGGCGGCGCCAAGTTCATCTTCGACCAGCACGACCTGGTGCCGGAGCTGTACCTGTCGCGGTTCGACCGCGGCGAGGACTTCCTGTACCGCGGCGTGGTTCGGCTGGAGCAGTCCACCTACCGCGCGGCCGACGTGGTGATCTCGACCAACGAGAGCTACCGGCAGGTGGCGCTCAAGCGCGGCGGCATGAGCCCGGACAAGGTGTTCGTGGTGCGCAGCGCGCCGGCCGTCGAGCGGTTCCGCGAGGTGCCGCCCGAGGACGAGCTGAAGCAGGGCAAGGCGCACCTGTTGTGCTACTTGGGGGTGATGGGCCCGCAGGACGGCGTCGACTATGCGCTGCGCTCGCTGGCCCGGATGCGGGACGAGCTCGGCCGCACCGACTGGCACGCCGTGTTCATGGGCGGCGGCGACACCTTCGACCAGATGGTCGCGCTGTCGCACGAGCTCGGCCTGGACGACCTGGTCGAGTTCACCGGCCGGGTCAGCGATGCCGACCTGCTGCGCTACCTGTCGGCCGCCGACGTCTGCCTCGCGCCGGACCCGCTCAACCCGCTCAACGACGTGTCCACCATGAACAAGATCATGGAGTACATGGCGATGGCCAAGCCGATCGTGTCCTTCGACCTGGTCGAGGCGCGGGTGTCGGCCGACGAGGCGGCCGTGTACGCGGTGGCCAACGACGAGTCCGAGTTCGCCCGGCTGGTGGTCAAGCTGCTCGACGACCCGGCCGAGCGCAAGCGCATGGGCGAGCTGGGCCGGGCCCGGGTGGCCGGCCCGCTGTCGTGGGAGAACTCCCGCAAGGCGCTGCTGGCGGCGTACGCTGCGGCACTGACCTGAGCCGACCCCCGGCTTGACTGACGCCGCTTCGGTGACCACCGTGGAACCACCATGACCAGTGTTGTCATCCCCGCCCACAACGAGGAGGCCGTGCTCGGGCGCTGCCTGAGCACGCTTCTCGCGGACGCCGACGAGGACGAGTTCGACGTTGTCGTCGTGCCCAACGCCTGCACCGACGACACCGCTGCCGTCGCCCGGCAGTACGGCGTGCGCGTGGTGGAGACCCCTTACGGCGGCAAGGCGCACGCCCTGCGGCTCGGCGACGACACCTGCCGGGACTTCCCGCGGGTGTACCTGGACGCCGACATCGAGCTGAGCACGCAGTCCGTGCGGGAGCTGGTGTCCGCGCTGCGGCGGCCCGGTGTGCTGGCCTGTGCGCCGGTGCCGCGGTGGGACCTGTCCGGCGCCAGCCGGATCGCGCGGCGGGTGCACCGGGTACACGATCGGTTGATTGCGCCGAGCCGTGTGCTGGCCGGCGTCGGCGTGTACGTGCTGTCCAAGGACGGTCACGCCAAGGCCTTCCCGCTGCCCGACGTCATCTCCGACGACGGCTGGGTGCACCGGTCGTTCACCCCGCTGGAACGGGTCGTCGTGCCGTCGGCGCACTCCGTGGTGCGGCCGGCGCGGACCGTGCGGGCCCATCTCCGCCGGCGCAAACGGGTCCGGCAGGGCAACCGCCAGCTGGCCGCGATGGGCCGGCCCGCGGCGGAAGGGCGGCTCCGGTTGAGCTCCCTCGGTTCGCTGATCACTCGGCGGTCGGTGTCCCTTGTGGACGCCGCCTGCTATCTCACCGTGCTCGTGGTCGACAAGTTCCTCGCGCGCCGTAAGGCCGAGGTGGACTGGGCGGCCGACGCGAGCACCCGTTGACGGGACTGGGAATGCGTGTCGTGCAGGCCGGTATCGCGGGTGTGCTGCTGTTCGTGCCCACCCCGCACCGGGACGACCGGGGGCTGTTCACCCGGACCTACGACCTGGCCATCGGCGAGCAGCACGGCGTCGGCGACTTCTTGCAGGACAGCCAGTCCCGTTCACGTCGCGGCACCATCCGCGGCATGCACGGCCGCGGTGGCCGTGGCGAGGCCAAACTCGTGCGCTGCGCCCGTGGCGCCGTGCATGACGTGCTCGTCGACGCCCGGCCCTCGTCCCCCACGTTCGGGCGAATCGAGTCGTTCCGGCTCGACGACGAGACCTTCGCGACGCTATATGTTCCGCCGGGCCTGCTGCACGGCTTCCAGGCGCTGACCGACCTGGCCGACGTCTGCTACCGGATCGACCGCGAGCACGACCCCGCCGAGGACATCGCCGTCCGCTACGACGACGCCGAGCTGGCCATCGACTGGCCGCAACCGGTTTCGGTCGTCAGCGCGCGCGATGCCGGCGCCGGGTCGTGGGCGCAGCTGCTGACCACTTTGGAGCGATCACCATGAGACATGCCTTACCCATCGCCGTTGTCGGGGTGGCGGCGATGTTGCTGACAGCATGCACCGGGTCGACACCCGTGGCCGATCCGGTGAGCAGCACCCCGAGCGACACCACCGTCAGCAGCACCACGGCTGCCTCCAGCACGACGTCGTCGTCCAGCTCCTCGAGTTCCGCCACTTCCTCGTCGAAGCCGGGGAGTTCGTCCAAGCCCGCTCCGCCGCCCGCCGGCCGGTCCGGCGGCGGCCGCTGCGCCGCCTTCCCCACGCCCGCGTGCACCGGGGTTCCGCCCGGCACCAAGCTTTCCTCCGTCACCATGAACACCGGCGACGCCTATCGGGTGAGCCAGGACGGCGCCGTGCTCGACGGCATGCACATTCCCGGGAATCTGCTCATCACCGCGCACAACGTGACCGTGCGCAACAGCCAGATCGACGGCTTCGTCACCGACGAGTACGAGAATGTCGACTACTCGTACACCATTCTCGATTCCACCGTCGGCCCCGCCTCCGGTTGCGACTCCCAACCCGGCGTCGGCGAGGGCAGCTTCTACGCCCGCGGGGTGCTCATCCGCAACCATGGCGACGGTTTCCGGGATTCCGGCAACGACATCGAGATCCACGACTCGTACGTGCACCTGTGCTCCAATCCCGGCGACCATTCCGACGGGATCCAGAGCTACCGGGGCGGGCACAATCTCGTGCTCGACCACAACACCCTGGATCAGCGCGACGCCACGGACATCACCGCCCCCGTCTTCCTCACCGACCTGACCAACACCGTCTCCGTGACCAACAACCTGGTCGCCGGCGGCACCTACTCGATCCAGGTCAAGGGCGCCGGCGGAACCGTTGTGGTGAGCGGCAACCGCATGGTCGACAAGTCCTGGGTGTACGGGCCCGTGGAGTCCGACTGCGGCACCATCCAGTGGTCCGACAACGCCCTGGTCACCATCGACGGCAACTACAACGTCACCGGCACGGTGGGTCCACTTCCCTGCCACGGCTGAGGCCCGACTGAGCAGCCCCCGAATCAATCCAACCAGATCAACCTGGGAAGCCGGGTCGCGCGAGGTCGCCCAAGATCGCGCCAACCTCCCTTCTCAGGTTCACCGAGTAGAATTGATTCGGGGGCTGCTCATCTGGGGGCTGCACGGGTCGGCAAACGTGGGTGCTCACGCCACTGGAGAGCGTCGGCCCACTGCGGTTCGGCATGACCATCGCCGAAGCCGCCACGGCGTTGCCGGACATGCCTGAGCGGCGCCGGTTCCCGAGATCCTGGGCATCCAGTTGAGCGGCGTGTACGCATACTTCGACGCCAGCGGCTGGCTGCGCTGCATCGCGATCGGGAGACACCGTCCTGGACGGATCGCTGGTCGCCGCCGTTCTAGCCGAGGCTGGGCTCTTCCACGGCCTCGTGCCGCCGCCGTCGCACCAGCACATCCCGCAGCCACGCCCAGCGGTAGCGGAGCCAGTACAGGACACCGAACTGGTCCTCGTGCGGCGCCAGCTGCTTGGCGGTCCGGAGCAGT
>DATJJB010000522.1:0-6352 GCA_035492655.1 Kutzneria sp.
GCCGACCTCGCTGCTCCCACCCCTTCCTTCCCGGCCTGGCGGTTCTGGCCCGGCGTGGGGTGTCCCGTTCGGCGTAGCGTGGACGGCGGTCGGTCACCCGAACAGTTCAATTGCCACGACGGAGCCCATTGCCGCCATGTCGGACATCCCGATTCGCCGCTCGGCGGCCGCGCTCGGCGGATTTGTCGTCGGCGGGGCGGTGTTCTCGGTTGCCGGACTGGTGCCGTCGCTGACCATCGAACTCGACGTCTCCGATGCCGAAGCGGCGCAACTGCTCACCGTTTTCGGATTGACCTGCGCGATTGCGCTGCCATTCATCGGGCGGGTCGATCGGGGTCGGCTGCTCCCGATAGGCCTGGTCATGCTGGCCGTCGGAAACGGCATTTCGGTATTTGTCGGCAATTTCCTCTTGCTGCTCGCCACACGAATTGTGCTCGGTATCGGTGCGGCTTGCGTGGTACGGGCCGGCGGCCGCGGACTTACTGCCGGCATGGCCGTCGGGGCCGCGCTCGGCGCCCCGTTGGCGGCGGTGATCGCGGACCAGGCGGGCTATCGGGCAGTGTTCGTGCTGCTGGCTGTACTGGCCATGATCGGCGCCGCCGACGCACTACTCGGCGTACCGCCGGCCACGATCGATCGACACCCGATCGGTGATCCGCGGGTGCTGCTCACCGCCGGCCTGAAGGCGATCTTGCTAGCCGGTCTTTTCGCCACGTTCACGCTGCTCACGACGGTGCTGGCTGCCGACGCCGGCATTCATGGCCCGCCCGTCGACGGGCTCTTCCTGGCCTGTGGTGCGGGAGCCGTGGTCGGCGGGCTGGCGGCGCGAGGACGTGGCACGAGATCCGTTTTGCTTGCGTCTGCCGCACTCATCGCGGCTTTCGTGGCGGCGCTGCCGCTGGTTCACGGCTCGATTACCGGTGCGGCGGCCGTGCTCATGCTCGGGGGCGCGGCGGCTGGGGCAGCGGATGCGTCGACCAGGGCGCTGATCCTCGATCCGGTGCTCGACGAGACGGCCGGTTTCCTCGGCGTCGGCCTGGCCGGAGTGGTCGGCGGCGCGGTGCTCCTCACGGCCGGACCCGATGCATTGCCGCAGGTCGCGGCGGCATTAGCGGTCGTCGTGCTGATCGCCGCCGCGGTCGGGCTCGCGGCGGACTCCCGGCGAGAGGGCCACCGTGGCCCTGGGGCCCTCCCCACCGGAAGCAAGGACGCGCGCTGAGCGGCCGGCGTCGGGTCAGCGGTTGGGATTGACCGCCGCCCGGCGTGCGGTGGACCCCACCTGTCTGAGCACGCCGTCGCGTCCTCGAACTGGTGGTTCCGTCAGTCGCGGGTCCAGGTCTGCTGGCATAGCACCTCCTGTGATCGGTTCCCGGCCGGCACGGCAGGGCTGCTGCGCGGGGTAACCCCACGGCGCGAGGAAGACACATTCGTCACCCGAGAAGGCGAAGGGTGGTGTTAACCGAAAGGCGAGCAGCCGTCCCGAACGGGAGATCGACGAGGTCGATGTCCGGCGGGGCCAGTGGCATGGCGCGTGTCACCCTTTCGAGTTCGAGCGGTCCGGCGAGCGGATCCGTCTCGGGTTCATTCAGCCACCAGACGGCGGTGTCCTCAATACTCCATTTCGTTAAGGGACAACTAACTCATTGGTGTAGTAGCGTCAGGTTTGACCACGAAGCGGGTGCGCAGCGTCACCGTGCGCGTTCACGGTGCCACCCGTTCGGCCCAGTCGTTCGGATCCGTCGTAACTACCTGCCGGTACGCCGACCGGAGCATCGCCGATCCGATGTCTGTCGGCGAAAAGTGGCATATCGGCCAGTGTGCCTTGTGCCGGCCCGGATGACCTCCTACGTTTTGACCCGGTCGCCTGTCGCCGCCGCGCACGTCCAAGCCAGACGAGCTGGAGGAACAACGTGCGCAGGACTGTGCTGACCGCGCTGGCCGCGGTCGTGGCGTTGACCGGGTCGGGGGTGTTCGGGGCCGCCCCGGCGCTCGCCCTGGACAACGGCCTGGCCCTCACCCCGCAGATGGGCTTCAACAACTGGAACCTCACCCAGTGCGGGTCCCAGTTCAACGAGGCGTTCGTCGAGGGCATCGCCGACACCCTGGTGTCGACCGGCCTCAAGGACGCCGGCTACCAGTACGTCAATCTGGACGACTGCTGGGCGCAGTCGAGCCGGGACGGCAAGGGCGATCTGGTGCCCGACAAGAACCGTTTCCCGCACGGCATCAAGGCGGTCGCCGACTACGTGCACGCCAAGGGGTTGAAGTTCGGGCTGTACACCAGCGCCGGCACCAAGACGTGCAACAAGGCCGGCTTCCCCGGCGCGCTCGGGCACGAGAAGCAGGACGCCGCGCTGTGGGCGTCGTGGGGCGTGGACTACCTCAAGTACGACAACTGCAACAACCAGGGCGTCGACGCCAAGAAGCGCTACACCGCCATGCGCGACGCGCTGGCCGCCACCAAGCGGCCGATCCTGTACTCGATCTGCGAGTGGGGCCAGAACCAGCCGTGGACCTGGGCCGCGCCGGTCGGCAACTCCTGGCGCACCACCGGCGACATCAACGACTCGTACGCGAAGATGCTGTCCATCTACAAGGCCAACATCAAGCTGGGCAAGTACGCCGGGCCCGGGCACTGGAACGACCCGGACATGCTCGAGGTCGGGAACGGCAAGATGTCCGACACCGAGTACCGCAGCCATTTCACGCTGTGGGCCATGATGGCGGCGCCGCTGCTGATCGGCTCGGACATCCGCAAGGCCTCGTCGGCCACGCTGACCATCCTGCGCAACGCCGACGTGATCGCCCTCGACCAGGACACGAAAGGCGTGCAGGGCAACGAGATCTCCTCGGCCAACGGCCTGCACGTGATCCGCAAGCCGCTGGCCGACGGGGACATCGCCGTCGCGTTGTTCAACGAGACCGGCACCACGGCGAAGATTTCCACCACGCTGTCGGCCATCGGCGCCTCCTCGGGCACGCACTCGCTGACCGACCTGTGGTCCAAGGCCAAGTCCAGCACCACGGGGTCGATCAGCGCCTCCGTCCCCGCCCACGGCACCGTCGTCTTCCGCGTGCGGTGACTGTGTTTTTGGCGCCCGCTTTCGGCGTCGTGGCGAGGCCGCTCGTGACCGGTGCTGTGCTTGTTGCCGCGCGTTCCGCGCGGGGCGAGGCCGCTCGTGACCGGTGCCTCGCCCTTGCTGCATTTCGATCGCTCGCGTGGGCTCGGTGGTGGGGTGCGTTCAGTGGCGAGCGATTGAAATCCAGCAACCGTGCGAAGCACCGGCGCGGCCTCGCGGCCACTAATTTGATCTTCCGGCACCCCGCTTGACAATCCCGGACGGCGTGTTCCTGGGCGTGAAACCCCAGGAACACGCCCCTTTCCGACCGCGTTCACTCGGCCGACCCGGTGTCGTTCTGTCCCGCCCAGGACAGGATCGCCGGCACTGCCAGCTTCGTGTGCCACGGTGTAGCCATGCGGACACGTGCGGTGATCCAGCGCCTCCTGATCGGGGTGGCGCTGGTGGTGGTCGGCCTGGTGGCCGGCTCGGTCGTCTCGAACGCCGGGGCGGCGCAACAGGCGACGGCCGACGACGGTGCCACGGTCGTCGGCCAGACCATGGTCGCCCCGCGGACGCTGGATCTGACCATCCAGTCGCCCGCGCTGGGCCGTACCGCCAAGGCCCGGTTGCTGTTACCGCCGGACTGGGATGCCCGGCCGAACACCCGTTGGCCGGTGCTGTACCTGCTGCACGGGTGCTGCGACGACTACACGTCGTGGACCCGGCAGACCGACGTGGCCGCGTTGACCGCCGGCACGGACGTGCTGGTGGTCATGCCCGAGGCCGGACCCGACGGCTACTACTCGAACTGGCTGAGCGGTCCGGCCTGGGAAACCTTCCATACCGTGGAGCTGCGGCAGTTGCTGGAGCGCGGCTACCGGGCCGGGCAGCGGCGTGCCATCGCCGGCCTGTCGATGGGCGGGCTCGGTGCGTTCGACTACTCAGCACGGCATCCGGGCATGTTCCAGGCGGCCGCCTCCTACAGCGGGGCGCTGGACACCCTGCTGTCCCAGGAGGCGATCACCAACGTCACGTCCATCGTGACGAGCAACGGTCACGATCCCGACGCCCTCTGGGGTGATCCGGTCAATCAGCGGCTGGTGTGGGCCGCGCACAACCCGGCCGACCTGGCCTTCGCCTTGCGTGGCACCAAGCTGTTCATCGCCTCCGGCAACGGACAGCCGGGCCCGTTGGACCCGCCCGGGACCGGGTTCAACCAGAGCGAGGCTCTGCACGGCGCGGAGACGTCCGCGCTCATCGATCGGTTGCGGTGGCTGCACATCCCGGCCACGCTCGACATGTACGGGCCCGGCACGCACACCTGGCCGTACTGGCAGCGGGAGCTGCACACGTCGTTCCCGATGCTGATGTCCGCGATCGGGGTGACGCCCATGACCTGACACCGTCCTCTGTAGACCTTCGCCGGAGTACCGGAAATGCGTGGGACCCGGACCGCCGGTAGGTGGTAGGACAGCCGGTGTGGTGATGAGCAGCGTCGAGGACCTGATCCGTGCCGAAGACGCCGGGCAGCGGCTCAAGTACGTGTGCTTCTGGGGTCATGAGCCACGGCACGACGGGCGGATCGGCGCCTCGTGCCTGAGCCAGTGGTGGCCCGCGGAGTTCACCGTCGACGGGCTCGTGTTCCCGACCGCCGAGCACTTCATGATGCACGGCAAGGCCTTGCTGTTCGGCGACGAGGACACCGCCGCGCGGATACTGCGGGCCCGGCATCCGAACGAGGCCAAGAACCTCGGCCGTGAGGTTCGCGGCTACGACGACCAGGTGTGGGCGGCCAACCGCTTCGACCTAGTCGTCGCCGGCAACCTCGCCAAGTTCGGGCAGCACGCCCTGCTGGGTCGGTACCTGCTCGGCACCGGCGACCGGGTGCTGGTCGAGGCCTCGCCCCTGGACCGGATCTGGGGCATCGGCCTCGCCGCCGACGACGAGCGCACCGCCTCGCCGCGCACGTGGCTCGGGACGAACCTGCTCGGGTTCGTGCTCATGGCCGTTCGTGAGCAGCTGGTCGGCGCCAGCCTCATCGGCGGCCGTGAGAAGCGGGACATCACCATCGTCGATCACGACCCGGCGTGGGTCCGGCGCTTCCGTGTCGAACGCTCACGTATCAGCAAAGCCTTGGGCGGCAACGCCCTTCGCATCGACCACGTCGGCTCCACCGCCGTGCCCGGCCTCGCCGCCAAGCCTGTTGTCGACATCCAGGTCAGCGTCGCCGACGCCCACCGAGAGGAGACCTATCTGCCCGGACTCGAAGCCGCCGGCTACCACCTGCGGGTGCGCCAGCCCGACCACCGCATGGTCCGCACCGCCGAGTTCGACGTGCACGTGCACATCTGTCCCGCCGGCGGCAAATGGGAACGCGACCATCTGCTGTTCGTCGACTGGCTCCGCACCAGTTCGGCCGACCGCCTCGCCTACGAGAAGCTCAAACGCGACCTCGCCACCCGGGACTGGTTCGACATGAACCAGTACGCCGAGGCCAAGGGCGACCTCATCGACGAGATCCTCGGCCGCGCCGAGCACTGGGCGGCCCGCACCGGCTGGTCCGTCGACAAACGACGCTGACCGCCCCGACATCCCCGCTCGGGCCCACCTCACCTTTGGTGTCACATGCGGTCCGGATGTGCCGAATAGAGGCAAGTACGACGCTCATGTGACATTGGGGGTCAGTCGCCGGCGTGGGCGGAGAGGCCGGTCCACACCGCGGCCATGAGCAGGTCGGTGGCGCGCTCCGGCGTGACCTCGGG
Source organism: Kutzneria sp. (assembly GCA_035492655.1). Lineage (GTDB taxonomy): Bacteria > Actinomycetota > Actinomycetes > Mycobacteriales > Pseudonocardiaceae > Kutzneria. The sequence goes on from DATJJB010000522.1 coordinate 5,825, forward strand.
CCGACGCTCGCACCACTGGGCGAGGCGCTCGCAGGAGCCGACCAGGATCTCGGCGGCGGCCTCGAGTTCGATGGGGTCGGCGGCGGGCAGGGCCAGGCCCATCCAGCCGACCATCAGGTCGGTCTGCTGGCGGCGGATGGCCTCGATCTCCTCGACGGCGGACGGCACGGTGACCGCGGCCTCGTGTCGGAGCAGGCTGTAGGACTGGCGGCGCTCGGCGATGAAGCGGAAGAAGGCCAGCAGGCCGAGGCGCAGCATGTTCTCGGGGCTGTCGGCGTGGATGACGGCCTGCTCGGTGGCCTCGCGCAGCTCGGTGCGGGCCTTGTCGATACAGCCGACCAGCAGGCCCTCCTTGGAGCCGAAGTACTCGTACAGCATGGGCTTGGACACACCGACCCGCTCGGCGATCTCGTCCATGGACGCGGCGAGGTAGCCGCGCTCGGCGAAGACCTCCTCGGCCACGGCCAGCATCTGGGCCTTGCGGGCCGCGCGGGGCATCCGCCTGCGTCGGCCGGTGTCGGCTGCGCT
>DATJJB010000523.1:0-2213 GCA_035492655.1 Kutzneria sp.
ACATGCTGCTGGCCTCGCAGCGGCTGGAGGAAGGCAAGCTGCGCGGCCTCGACACCTACCTGTCGTACCGGATCGGTCTGAAGACGTTCTCCGCCTCGGAGTCCCGCGCCGTGCTGGGTGTGCCGGACGCCTACGAGCTGCCGCCGATCCCGGGTTCGGGCTACCTGGCCGTGCAGGGCGAGCCGATGACCCGGTTCAAGGCCGCCTACGTCTCCGGCCCGTACCGCCCGGCCGGCATGATCGCCGGCCCGGCCACGCCCGCCGGCATCAGCGGCGACCGCAGGCCCAAGTTCTTCGTGCCGGACTTCGTGGAGATCCCCAAGGAGCCGGAGAAGCCGCGCGAGGCGGTCAAGGAGAAGCCCAAGGACGAGGACAAGATCGAGCCGAGCGTGCTCGAGGTCATCGTCGGCCGGCTGGGCGGCCAGGGCGCGCCGGCCCACCAGGTGTGGCTGCCGCCGCTGAACGAGCCGCAGTCGCTGGACATGCTGCTGCCGCCGCTGGCCGCGACGCCGGACCGGGGCATCTTCCCGCAGGGCTACCAGGGTTACCTGCAGATCCCGCTGGGCCTGGTGGACAAGCCGTTCGACCAGCGGCGGGACCCGTTCTGGGCCGACTTCTCCGGCGCGGCCGGCCACGGCGCGGTCGTCGGCGGCCCGCAGTCCGGCAAGTCCATGCTGCTGCGGACGTTGATCATGTCGATGTCCGTGACGCACACGCCCGAGGAGGTCCAGTTCTACTGCCTGGACCTGGGCGGCGGCACGCTCTCGCCGCTGGAGGCGCTGCCGCACGTCGGCGGCGTGGCCAGCCGGCTGGAGCCGGACAAGGCCCGGCGCATGGTGGCCGAGCTCACCGGCCTGATCGCCGACCGGGAGCAGCGCTTCCGGGCCGCCGGCATCGACGGCATGGTCGAGTTCCGCAACCGCAAGCGGCGCGGCGAGATCAAGGACGACCCGTACGGCGACGTCTTCGTGATCATCGACGGCTGGCTGAACTTCCGGCAGGAGTTCGAGGCGCTGGAGCAGTCCATCCTCAACCTGGCCGCGCAGGGCCTGTCCTTCGGCATCCACGTGGTCATCTCGGCCAACCGCTGGGCCGAGATCCGGCCGGCGGTCAAGGACCTCATGGGCACCCGGTTCGAGCTGCGACTGGGCGACCCCAGCGAGTCCGAGTTCGACCGCAAGGTCGCGGTGAACGTGCCGGTCGGCCGGCCCGGTCGCGGTATGACGCCGGACCGGCTGCACTTCCTGACCGCGCTGCCGCGTATCGACGCCTCGTCCAACGTCGGCGACGTCGGCGCGGGCGTGCAGGACGCCATCGGCAAGATCACGGCCGCCTGGCGCGGCCCGATCGCGCCGCAGGTCCGGCTGCTGCCCGAGCTGCTGCCGTACGAGCAGCTGCCGGCACAGCAACAGCAGGCCAACCCGCACCTGATCCCGATCGGCGTCAACGAGGACGGCCTCGCGCCGGTGTTCCTCGACTTCGACAACGACTCGCACTTCTACGCCTTCGCCGAGGGCGAGTCCGGCAAGACCAACCTGCTGCGGACCATCGTGCGCGGCATCATGACCCGGTACACCACCAGCGAGGCCGTCATCCTGCTGGTCGACTACCGGCGCACGATGCTCGGCTTCGTGGACACCGACCACCTGCTCAGCTACGTGGTGTCGGCCAACCAGCTCGGCGACACCATCAACGACATCAAGAACTCGCTCAAGGGCCGGCTGCCCGGCCCCGATGTCACGCAGGAGCAGCTCAAGGCCCGGTCCTGGTGGAAGGGGCCGGAGGTGTTCGTGGTGGTGGACGACTACGACCTGGTGGCCACCCAGAGCGGCAACCCGCTGCAGCCGCTGTCCGAGTTCCTGCCGCAGGCCAAGGACGTCGGCCTGCACATGATCCTGGCCCGCCGCTCCGGCGGGGCCAGCCGGGCGCTGTTCGACCCGGTGATCGGCAAGCTGCGCGAGATCGCCGCGCCGGGCATGGTGATGAGCTGTAGCAAGGACGAGGGTGTGCTGGTCGGCACGTACAAGCCGACGATCCTGCCGCCGGGCCGCGGTGTGATCGTCACCCGCAAGCTGGGCCAGCAGCTCATGCAGACCGCGTGGCTGCCGGGCGAGTGAGTTGACGCTTCACGTAGCGGTCGACTTCGGCACGTCGAGCACGTGCGTGGCGGTGGCCGTCGACGGCAAGGAGCCGCAGCTGGTCGTCCTGGAGGG
>DATJJB010000524.1:0-42334 GCA_035492655.1 Kutzneria sp.
GGTGTACCTGGTCGCCGCCATCGCCGCCGCGGTGTGGCCGCTGGTGTTCTTTCCCGCGGTGGCCGGGAAATCGGTGCTGTGGGTGTTCGTCGGCGTGATCATCGCGCTGGTGATCCACTCCGCCATGTACGGCCCGCAGGCCGCCTTCGTCGCCGAGCAGTTCTCGGTGCGGCTGCGCTACACCGGCAGCTCGCTGGCCTACACGCTGGCCGGCGTCATCGGCGGCGCGCTGGCCCCGCTGCTGTTCACGGCGTTGTTGGCCTGGACCGGAAGTTGGCCGGCGCTGGCCGCGTACGTCGCGGTCACGGCGGTGGTCACGATCATCGGCCTGGCCATCGGCCGCGATCCGTTACCCGAGACGTAATCGCCAAACCGCCGTCGCCCCCAGCAGGATTGGTCTCGTCAACGAGAGCAAGGGGGACAAGATGCCTTACCTGAACGGGCTTTTCTACCGCGACTGGGGCACCGGCCGGCCGGTGGTGTTCGTGACCAGCTGGGCGCTGAGCAGCAGCATGTGGCAGTACCAGATGCAGCACCTGGCCGACAACGGCTTCCGCGCGATCGGCTACGACCGCCGCGGCCACGGCCGCTCGGACGATCCCGGCACCGGCTACGACTTCGACACGCTGGCCGATGACCTGGCCGGGCTGATCGAGCACCTCGACCTGACCGACGTCACGCTGGTGGCGCATTCGATGGGCGGCGGCGAGGTGGTGCGCTACCTGACCCGGCACGGCGAGGGCCGCGTGGCGAAGATCGTGCTGGTCGGCTCGACGGTGCCGTGCCTGCGGCAGCTGCCGGACAACCCGAACGGCGTCCCGGTCGCGGCGAGCGACCAGCTGCTGGCCCGGCTGCGGACCGACTTCGGCGGCTGGATCGACGAGAACGCGGGGCCGTTCTTCGGTGACGGGCTGCCGGGTTGCGAGCTGCCGCGGGCGACCAGGGACTGGACGGTTCGGGACTGCATGAGCGTCACGCTGAACGCGGCGCTCGCCTGCACGGCGACGAACGTGGCGGCCGACTTCCGGCCCGAGCTGGCCAAGATCACTGTGCCGGCGCTGGTCGTGCACGGTGATCACGACGCGTCGGCGCCGCTGGACCTGTGCGGCCGGGTGACCGCGGACCTGATCGCGGGGGCTGAGCTGAAGGTGTACACCGATGCCGCGCACGCGCTGTACCTCACGCACGTCGACCGGTTGAACGCCGACCTGCTGGAATTCGCGCAAAAATAAAGACGGGTTCTCCCCGCCACCATCAACATATAGCGCATGGGGGGTCTTGCCGCAAGACCCCCGCCCTGCCGCAGAATCGCCGTCACATCTGCGGAAATGGGGGAGAACCACGTGCGTGTCGTGGTGACGGGATTCGACTCGAGGGGTGGCGTCGAGCCGTTGGTGGCATTGGCGGTGCGGCTGCGGGAACGCGACGCGGAGGTGACGGTGTGCCTCCCGCCGGACGAGGAGTTCGAGCGGCGGTTATCCGGGGTGGGCGTGCGGATGGTGCCGTTCGGGGTGCCGGTGCGGCCCCTGGCCACGAAGCCGGGGCCGCCCGACCTGCCGCGCCGGGCGGCGGAGGTGATCGCGAGTCAGCGTGCGGTGTTGAGCGAGCTCGACGCCGATGTGCTGGTGGCGACCGGGGTGATGCCGGCCTGCGCCGGTGCGCGGACGATCGCGGAGCAGCTGGGCGCCCGGTACGTCTACGCGACGTTCCAGCAGCTCACGCTGCCCTCGCCGCACCATCCGCCGATCGCCTACCCGGGCCGGCCGTTCCCGGCGGACGCGGACGTCGAGCAGCTGTGGGACTGGGATCGCGACAGCGTCAACCTGCTGTTCCGGGACGCCGTCAACAACGACCGTGCTCACGTGGGTCTGCCGCCGGTCGACGACGTCCGCGACTACGTGATAACGGCAAAGCCGTTACTGGCGGCCGATGAGGTGCTCAGCCCGTGGCGGGCGGCGGAGTTGCAGGTCGTGCAGACCGGGGCCTGGCTGCTGCCGGACGAGCGCCCGCTGCCGGCGGACCTGCTGGCCTTCCTCGACGCCGGCGAACCGCCGGTCTACGTGGGTTTCGGCAGCATGGCGATGCACGGCACAGATCATGCGGAGGTCGTCCACGCCGTCCGCCGACACGGCCGCCGCATGGTGCTGTCCCGCGGCTGGGCCGACCTGGCGTCGGTCGGCGACGACTGCTTCGTCACGGGCGAGGCCAACCATCAGGCACTGTTCCGCCGGTCGGCGGCCGTGGTGCACCACGGCGGCGCGGGCACCACCGTGACGGCGACCTGGTCCGGCGCGCCACAGGTGGTCGTGCCGCAGGGCGCGGACCAGCCGTACTGGGCACGGCGGGTGGCGGAGCTGGGGATCGGCGCGGCCCACGACGGCCCGGTTCCGACGGTCGAGTCGCTGTCGGCCGCGCTCGGTATCGCCTTCGACAGCGCCGACAAAGCCAAGGAGGTTGCGCCGCTGATTTCGACCGATGGCGCAGCTCGGGCCGCAAAAATGCTTGCCCCTTGACAAGGCGGGGACAATAAAAAATCGACGTGCCTGCACGAAGATGTGCGGAACCCGTCGACTGTAGTTTCCAGTTTAGGCACTGTGAGGGGCTTGTGTCAACTCAGGGGTACGAGGACGAATTGCGGTCCGAACGGGAGTACGTGGCCGACCTCTACGCGCGCCTGGACGCCGAGCGCGCGCGGGTGAAGGCCCGGCACAAGGCGGCGCTGCTGGGGACCGGCGGCACGGCACTGGAGCGGGACGACGAGGTGCGGGCGCTGGGCCGGGAGGCCAAGCGCCTGGCCGTGGCCGACAACGGGCTGTGCTTCGGCCGGCTCGACACCCGGCAGGACGAGCGCCTGTACATCGGGCGGCTCGGCCTGTTCGACGAGGAGGACGACTACAAGCCGGTCCTGCTGGACTGGCGGGCCCCGGCGTCGCGGCCGTTCTACGTGGCCACCGGCGCGAACCCGGAGGGCATGCGCCGCCGCCGGCAGTTCCACACCCGCGGCCGGGTGATCGTCGAGTTCACCGACGAGGACCTCGGCCGCCCCGGCGACGACGCCCAGGGCGACGCGGCCCTGCTGGCGGCGGTCAACGCCCCGCGCGGCGAGGGCATGCGGGACATCGTCGCGACCATCCAGTCCGAGCAGGACGAGATCATCCGCCTTGACCAGCCGGGGGTGCTGGTGATCGAGGGCGGCCCCGGCACCGGCAAGACGGTGGTGGCGCTGCACCGCGTGGCCTACCTGCTGTACACGCAGCGGGAGCGGATGGAGCGGCACGGCGTGCTGGTGGTCGGGCCCAACCCGGCGTTCCTCAACCACATCAGCCGCGTGCTGCCGTCGCTGGGCGAGTCGGACGTGGTCTTCATGACGCCGGGCGACTACGTGCCCGGCCTGCACGTCACGGCCGAGGACACGCCGGAAGCCGCGCGGCTCAAGGGTTCCCGCAAGATCGTGGACGTGCTCAAGGCGGCGATCGCCGACCGGCAGCAGCTGCCCGACGAGCCGATCCCGATCGAGCTGTCCGGCCTCACGCTGCGGATCGACGCCTCGGTCGCGGAGTGGGCGATCGAGGAGGCCCGGGCCAGCGACCTGCCGCACAACGAGGCCCGTGACGTCTTCACCGACATCATCACCTACGTGCTGACCGAGCGGGCCATCGGCCGGCTCACCAAGGGCTGGCTGACCCGCAACGACAAGGAGGAGTGGGAGAGCCAGCGGGCGCACCTGGTCAAGCAGCTCGCCGAGAACGACCGGTTCACCGAGGCGATCAACGAGCTCTGGCCGCTGCTGACCCCGCAGACCCTGCTCGGCCCGTTGTACGAGTCCAAGGCGCGGCTCGGCCGGGCCGGCGCGGATCCGGCGCTGTACCGGGCCAAGGGCGACGCGTGGACGGTGTCGGACGTGCCGCTGCTGGACGAGCTGGTCGACCTGCTCGGCCGGGACAGGACCGCCGATCGGGTCGCCGCGGCGGCCGAGGCCAAGGCGCGGCGGGAGGCGGCCGAGTACGCCGAGGGCGTGATGGGCATGCTGGAGCTGGACCGGGAGGAGATCTCGGAGGACTTCACGCTGCTGGCCAAGGACGTCGTCAACGCCCTGTCGCTGGCCGAGCGCCAGGACGAGGTGGACACCCGCGACCTGGCCGAGCGGGCCGCCGCCGACCGCGACTGGACCTACCGGCACGTGGTGGTGGACGAGGCCCAGGAACTGTCCGAAATGGACTGGCGGGTGCTGATGCGGCGCTGCCCCAACCGGTCCTTCACCATCGTCGGCGACCTCGCGCAGCGCCGCTCGGTGTACGGGGCCAGGACCTGGCAGGAGATGCTGGCGCCGTACGCGGCCGACCGCTGGATCTACCGGTCGCTGACCGTGAACTACCGCACGCCGGCCGAGATCATGGCGGTGGCGGCGTCGGTGCTGGCCGAGTTCGCCCCCGGCACGCAGCCGCCGGACTCGGTGCGGGCCTCCGGGGTGCGGCCGTGGTCGCGCAAGGTCACCGCGGACGAACTGCCCGGCGCCATCGAGGAGTTCGTCCGGGAGGAGGCCGGCCGTGAGGGCACCAGCATCGTGATCGGCCCGCCCGGCATGCCGGGCACCGTGCCGGCGTCGGAGACCAAGGGCCTGGAGTTCGACGCGGTGCTGGTGGTGGATCCCGACCAGATCCTGGCCGACGGGCCGCGCGGGGCGGCCGAGCTGTACGTGGCGCTGACCCGGGCCACGCAGCGGTTGGGGGTGCTGCACCAGGGGCCGCTGCCGACGGCGCTCGCTGGTCTCACCGAGAGGTAGTCAAGGGGAGTGAGATGGGCTCGGTGCACAGATTCACCGAGCCCATCTTCCCCTCTTCGATATTGCTCCCCCGCGGACAGCTCCTCGCCCCGGTGTCCCCCCGCAAGCGGTTCCCCGTCCGAGAACAACGATGCGCCATACTCCGTGCAAATGGTGTCGGGTGAACACCCCACAAGGGGATCGGTCGAGGGGCAGCTGACGCGCGCCGCGCTGCGCATCCTGGCGGTGGCGCGGCTGGTGGTCGCCCTGGTCGGGGGCCTGTTGGGCGTCATGTCGGCGCCGGCGGGCCACGAGCTGCGCACGGCGGTGATCGTGATCACCGTCTCGGCCTGGAGTGTGCTCTACGCGAGGCTGCTGTGGCGAGACCCGCCACCCGGATTGGCGTGGGCCGACGTCGCCGTGCTCAGCGTCATCGGTCTGCTCCAGCCCTGGACGGTGCCGCCGCTGTCGGTCGGCAACGGCCAGGGCTGGGTGATCACCCTCGTGTCGGTGGCCGTGGTGTTCCACCAGTGGCACACCAAGCCGGTGCCGGGCATCGTGTCGGCGCTGGTGGCGACGGCGGCGTTCCTGGTCGGGGCGTGGTGGACCGCGCCGGACCTGTGGATCGGCGCGGCGGCGATCGGGGCCTGGACGCCGGTGCAGGCGATCTTGTCCCGGGTTCTCATCACCTTGCTCGTGCAGGCGGCACGGGCGGCCGACACGCAGGAAGCCCGGGTGCAGGCGGCGAAACGCGAAGCCGCGGTGGCGGAAGCCGTCCGGGCCGACGAACGAGCGTACGCCGCGATGTTGCACGACACCGCGGCGACGACGTTGCTGATGGTGGGGTTGGGCGAGGTCGGGGCGAGCCGGCAGTGGGTCCGTGAGCAGGCCCGACGTGATCTCCAGGCGCTGGCCGGCGAGACCTCGGTGGCCGAGGGCGATGCGCTGCCGGCGTTGCTGGAGGTGATCCAGGCCAGCCCGGTCGCCGTCGACCTGACCGCGCCCGACGTCCTGCCGCTGCCGCCGGAGGTCGCGACGGCCGTGCGCGGGGCGTTGCGGGAGGCGCTGAACAACGTCGCCCGGCACTCGGGGGAGACCTCGGCCGTGGTGGACATCACCGACGAATCGGTGGTGATCACCGACCGTGGCAAGGGATTCCGGCCCGAGAGCGTGCCGGAACGGCGTCGTGGCGTGGCCAACTCCATCGTCGACCGGCTGGCCGCGGCCGGCGGCCGGGCCGTGATCACCTCCGCGCCGGGCGAGGGCACGACCGTGCGGCTGGAGTGGGCCCGTGATTGAGACCATGGCCCGGCTGCGAGGACGGCTCAGAATCGCCATCCTGATCGTCGCCACCGCCGACCTGATCGCGTTGGACCTGCCGGCGCTGATCACGCACCTGGACGTCTACCTGGTGGCCTGGCCGGTCGTCGCCGGCTACCTGACGTTGATCGCGCTGCTGGTGATCGAAGGCGTGCTGATCGTGCGCGGCCGGTCGTGGGGCCGCTGGCGGTGGCCGGCGCTCGGCCTGACGCTGGCGGTGTCGGTGCTGGTCAACGCGTTGATCCCGGTGATCGAGGTGCCGGGCTACGCCAACTGGCCGATCGACGGCATCGGTTGGGTCGCCGTGGTGCTGCTGTTCGACCAGCACCTCGGCGTGCTGCTGGCCGTGCTGGCCGGGCACTTCGCCACCAACTTCGTGCACCTCGCGCTGGGCGGCAACCTCACGCCGCTGGTGCTGATCAACGTCGGCACGGACATCGTGACGATCGGCGCGTTCCAGGTCACCGCCGGCGCCGCCACCTGGATGGTCCGCTACGCCGCTCGGACCGCTGCTCGCGCGGCGGCTGCCGAGGCGGAGGTGCGGGCGACCGAGGCGATCGCCGCCCGGGTGCACGAGGACCGGCAACGGCGTACACAGGAGTTGGAGGCCGAGGTCCGGCCGCTGCTCACCGGACTGGCCGACGGCTCCTACGACCCGGCCGACGACCAGACCCGGCGCGACTGCGCCATCGCCGCCGCCCGCATGCGGCGGCTGTTCGCCGAGGGGGACGACGTCGACGACCGGCTGCTGCACGAGGTCAAGGCGTGCGTGGACATCGCCGAGCGGCGCGGGGTGCTGGTCGACCTGGCGACCCAGGGCAGCTGGCCCGGACTGCCGCGCGAGGTGCGGCGGGGGCTGACCGAGGCGCCGGTGCGGGTACTGAGCACCGCACGGAACTGGGCGCGCGTTACGGTTCTGGGCACGGATTCGGGTGTTTCGGTCAGCGTGGTCGCCGATGGTGGTGCGGCGGGCGCATTCCCACTGGCCGACGGCGCTGTCACGATCACCACCGTCGAGGACGAGGACCGCTTGTGGGTGAAAGCGACGTGGCTGAGCTGATCACCGCCGTGATCGTCGACGATCATCCGGCGATCGCCGCGGGCGTGCGGGCGTGGTGCGCCGCCGCCACGCCGCCGGTCGAGCTGATCGACGCCGAGGGCCGGATCGCCCGGGCCTGGACCGAGCCCGGCGCCTCGGCCCAGGTGGTGATCTTCGACCTGCAGCTCAACGGCCCGCCCGCGTTCCGTGAGCTGGAGCGGCTGGTCGACGCCGGCCGGCAGGTGATCGTCTACTCCGGGCGGTCCGACCGCGACACCGTGCTGACCTGCCTCGACCTCGGCGTGTTCACCTACCTCACCAAGGCCGAGGGGCCCGATCACCTGATCCCGGCGATCCGGGCGGCCGCCGCCGACCTGCCCTACACCTCGCCGTCGCTTGGCGGCGTGATGAGCACCGACCGCCGCCCCAGCCGGCCGCAGCTGTCCGAGCGGGAGATGGAGACGCTGGTGGCGTGGTTCGAGTCCGACTCGAAGCGCCTGGTCGCCGGCAAGCTCGGGGTGTCGATCAAGACCGTGGAGACCTACATCGACCGGGTGCGGATCAAGTACGCCAACACCGGCCGGCCGGCGCGCACCAAGGCGGCGTTGGTGGAGCGGGCGATCCAGGACGGCCTGATCGCCATGGAGGACCTCACCGGCTGACGCCACCATCGCGACGGTAGTGGCATCGGGATCCGTGCTGCTGCGCGAAAAGCCTGGTCAGCGGGGTGGGGCTGGGGGAGGGCCCCCGAATCCGGAGTGTACCCGGTGAAGCTGGCAATTCTGGGCCGAGCGGTCTGGGCCGGGCGGGCGTCAGCGGGAGGCCTTGGCCCGCTTGCGCGGCAACGCCTTGGCCACCTTGGCGAACGGCAGCCCGTCGGCCAGCTCCTCCGGCGCGCTCAGCCGCCACGCCTCGTACACCAGCTCGGCCAGCTCGTCGGCCTCGATGCCGTCCAGGTAGACCACGACCCAGCCGAAGCCGCCCGAGGTGTACTGCTCCTCGAACACCTCAGGGCGTTCGGCCACCAGCGCCTGCTGCTCGGTGATCGTCTGCTTCAGGCCGACGGTCTCGGTCCGCGGCCAGTAGTAGCCGAACCGCTTGCCGCGCACGCTGAACGACGTCCAGTCGTGCGCCGCCGAGCTCGTCACCTCGTCGAGCGCGTCCAGGACTCGCTGGAACACGGCGCTGCTGGTTCCCATGCCGGCAGTCTACGGAGCGGGTCCGACAGAACCGGCTCGGCGGCGGTCAAAGGCCGAAGGCTCCGCCGTCGACGAGGATGAGCAGGCCGATGCCGATCAGCACGACCGGCAGGATCAGATGTCCCCACCGGGACAGCACCTTCGCCACCAGCGGGCGGCCGGCCAGGAACCAGCCGGCGGCGCACCACACGGCGACGCCGATCAGGAACACCACGACGTAGCCGGTCATGGCGCCGCCGGCCACGGCGAAGACCGGCACGTAGACGCCGACGTTGTCGCCGCCGTTGGCGAAGGTCACCGCGGCGACCTGCGCGAACCCCACTTTCTTGACGGCCGGGGCGTCGTCCTCGTCAGCGCGGACGACGTGCCACGCGGCCCGCAGTCCCAGCAGCAGCGGCAGCAGCCCGAGGTAGGGGATGACCGACTGGGGCAGTAGGCCGGCGCCGAGCGCGCCCAGCACCGACACCGCCAGGATCGCGCCGAAGCCGAGGTACTGGCCGAGCACGATGTGCAGCGCGGCCCGCCGGCTGCCCGCGGCCAGGCCGAAGAACACCGCCAGCACCAGCATGTCGTCGACATTGGTCACCGCGAACATGCCGATGGCCGGCCAGATCAGGTCCACGTGGCTAGTGCCCCCGCCCGCGCCCGATCGCGCCGAGCACGGTCATCGCGATCTCGCCGGACTGGATGCCCCGGCGGTCGTCCTCGCCGGATTTCGGTGCCACGCGGCGTAACTATAGGCGGCCGGTCCGGCGGTGGCGGAGTTGCGACGTGTCGTGGTTCGGACAGGCCCCGGCCGGTGACAAACCCCGGCGGCTGGCCAATCCTGGGCAGATGCACCGTTTCCTGCGACGAGCAGTGCTCGCGATGGGGCTCACCGTTGCCTTGGCCGTGCCGGCCAATGCAGCGACTGCTCCACAATGGTTGTCGATGGGGCCGAACGCCAGCGGCGGTTATCTGGCCTTCACGCCGGCGGCGCCGTCCAGACTCTATGTGCTGCCGGACGGCGCGCGGGCGGTGTTCCGCAGCGACGATCACGGCATCACCTGGGCCCCGCCGACGCCGTTCGCCGAGGGGGTGAGCGGCAGCCATCTGGCCGCTGATCCGCACGACGCCAACGTGGTCTACGTTGCGGCGAGCGTGTTGGGTGGCGGCAAGGGGTATGTCTACCGCAGCACCGACGGCGCTCGCTCGTTCCGCCAGGTCTTCGACGACCCGGCCGACATCTACGACGTCGCGGTGCTGGGGCGCAAGGTCTACGCCGCCGGGGCGTCGGGCGTGTTCGAGAGCCAGGACCGCGGCGCGCACTGGACGTTGGTCAAGGGCTCACCGGCCGGGGCGAAGCGGCTCGTGGTCGATGGCGACGCGCTGTTCGTGGCCACGGACAACGCCGTGTACAAGGGCACTGTCAAACTGCCGGTGCCCGGCGACATCTTCGTCGAGCACCTCGCCGCGCACGGACCGCTTGTGGTGGCGTCGCAGGAACGCGACGGCAGTGCGGTGATCTCCACCGACGGCGGCCGCAGCTGGCGGGCGATGACCGGTCCGTGGGGCACGGACTGGGTGAGCTACCTCGGCATCACGCCCGGCGGCGACATCCAGGCGCAGACGCTGGAGCCGTCGCCAGGCCCGAACGCCCGCAAGAACACGTGGGTCAGCCACGACAACGGCCGGCACTGGACGGCCCAGCCGAAGGCGTTGCCGGCCGTGGACCTGTACTCCGACCTCGGTAGCTTCCCGGATCGCCCGCAGGAGCTGGTGATCAGCGCGGCCGCCGGCATCTACACCACCAGCGACTCGGCCAAGTTCCGCCGCATCGGCGTGCCGGCCGTGAGCGTGGGCGCGTTGGCGATCTCCGGGTCGTCGCTGATCGCCGGCACGTCCGTGGACAGCTATCGATCGACGTCGTCGATGACCGTGAAACCCCCGACGGGCTACCAGGACTGGGGTTGGGCCGGCCAGGCCCCGGCGACCATCGGCAACGTGATCGGCGGGGTGGCCGCCCTGCCGGGCAAGGACGTTGCCCGGGTGCGCATCGGCTTCTGCCCCGACGCGTGCATCTGGCTGGAACGCTCGCACGACAACGGATCCAGCTGGCGGCAGACCGCCGATGTGGTGCCGGGATCGTCGCGGTCGATGGCCGTGGATTCGCGTGACCCGAACAAGCTCTACGTGGCCACGTATCTCACCGACGCGAGTGTCTACACGAGCACTGACGGCGGCAAAACCCTGACGCCGCGGGTGTACGACGGCGCCGAGGGCGCGTGGGCGGTGACCGCCGGCCGGGGTGACGAGGTGTGGATCTCCACGCCGCGCGGCCTGTTCCACAGCACCGACGCCGGCGTGACGGCGACCAAGGTGCTCGACGGCAACGTCGAGAACGTCGCCGTTCGCGGCACCGAAGTCGTTGCCGTGGGCCAGAACCTGGTCAAGATCAGCCACGACAACGGCAAGACCTTCACCGACGCGCCCGGCACCCCGGCCGCCGAGTACGACGCCGCCGCCTTCGGCCCCGACGGCTCGATCTACGTCGGCTCGCGGACGAGCCTGCTCCACGGCGACGGTCGACACTGGACCACGGTGACCGGCCTGCCCGATCGCGATGTCCGATCGCTGCTGGCGACGCGTGACTGGCTGTTCGTCGGCACGGGCAGCAGCGGCGTCTATCGGCTGCCGCTGAGTTGACGGGATGCCGCCGGGCCGGCCGCCGGCCCGGCGGCGCCGTCCAGCCAGCCGAGTTTGCCGACCTGCCACGACAGCTGCATCCGGTTGCGGACATCGGCGCGGCGCATCAGGTCCTGCACCCGCCGCTGCACGGTCCGCTGGCTGACCTGGAGCTGCGTGGCGATCGACTTGTCGCTGACGCCGCCGATGAGCAGCGACAGCAGCCGTACCTCGTCGGCGGTGAGCGGACCCCCAGAGCCATCGATCTGCATGCCGTCGATCTGTACCGGCGTCGCGCGGTGCCAGTAGGTCTCGAACAAGGCGATCAACGCGGTCAGCAGGCTGGTGCCCTGCACCAGGGCGGCCGTCGGCTCGCCGTCGGCCTCGTCGCCGAGCGGGCACAGCGCGACCTGCCGGTCGGCGATGGCCAGCCGCACCGGCACGGTGGGCACGGTCCTGGCCTGCTCGCCGGCCTGGATGCCGCTGGCCAATCCCTTGAGGGCGCCGGGTTCCTCGAGCATCGCGGTCTCGTACACGACCTGGTAGCGCACGCCACGGGCCAGCGCCCGGAACTCCTCCTCGTTCTCGGTCGAGGTCATGGCGATCGGGTTGGTGCGGCAGAACCACAGCATCTCGGTGCGGGCCTCGCGCTGAAGTTGCAGCGCCTGCTGGCGGATCGCCTCCGCACCGGTCACCACTTCCACCAGCTGCGTGGAATCCCGCCGCCGCACACCTTTGCGGTACTGCTCGGCCAACTGCCCGACGGCCGCCCGCGCCCGCTCCAACTCGGCCTGCCCGTGCACCAGCAGCGGGCCGAGGGCGACATCCGGCGGAGCCGGCACGTAACGTCCGCCGACCCGGCTCACCAGGCCCTTGTCGATCAGGGCCTGGAGCAGGGGATCTAACGCTCCAGGCGTTACGTCCAGCTGGGCGGCGAGCTCGGACACCACGGCCCGGTGTCCCACCACGACCGCCCGGTACACCCGCTCCTCGGCCGCGGTCAGGCCCAGCGCCTCCAACACCCGGTCAGGATAATCACGCCACGGACCGGATCGCGCCGCCGTCCACGCGCAGCGTCGCGCCGCTGACGTAGTCGGCGTACGGGCTGCACAGGTAGGCCACCGCGCCGGCGATCTCGTCCGGTCGGCCGAAGCGGCCGATGTCGTTGGGCACGAAGGACTTCACGGCGTTGGCCTCGATCTCCGGCCACTCGGTGCCCCAGCCGTGGCTCGGGGCGAGTCCGATCAGGAGATCGCGTGTGGCATCGGCCAGGATTGCGCCCGGCGCAACGACGTTCGACGTCACGCCGGTGCCGGCCAGCTCGCGGGCCAGTGAGACGGCGAGGTTGTGCCGGGCGGCGAGGGTGGCGTTGTAGTGCGGCTGCATGGCCATCGGCTGCACGGATAGTCCGCCGCCGATCTGCACGACACGGCCCCAGCCGCGGGCCCGCATGCCCGGCACCAGCCGGTGGATCATGCGGACGCCGCTCACCACGTTGACGTTGTACGTGTCCTGCCAGAGGTCCGGGCTCGACTCGGGCCAGCCGACGGTGTCGTACGCGCCGGCGTTGTTGACCAGGATGTCGATCTCGCCGGCCGCTTCGGCCACCGCGTCCGCACCGGCGTCGGTGGCCAGGTCGCCGATGGCCGTCGTGGCCCCGATGTCCTTGGCCACGGCCTCGGCGCGGGCCACGTCACGCCCGTGCACCACCACGTCCGCGCCCTCGGTGGCCAGCAGCCGGGCGATCGCCTCGCCCAGGCCCGAGCTCGACCCCGTGACCAGCGCACGACGTCCGGCCAACTGCAAATCCATGATCACTCCATGTATACGGCTGTAGACTTACGCCTAGTCTACACTCGTAGACATGGTTCATCGACGGGATGCGGCGGCGACGCGGGAGGCGATCCTGCGGGCGGGGGTCGAGGCCTTCACCCGCGCGGGCTACGACGGCGTCGGCGTGCGGGAGATCGCCGCCGCCGCCGGCGTCACGGCGATGCTGGTCAACCGCTACTTCGGCTCCAAAGAGGGGCTGTTCGCCGAGGTCGTCGACGTCTCCGTCACCGAGCGGACCGTGCTGGGCAGCGAGCCACGCACCCTCGCTCACGACATCGCCGCCGCCCTCGTCCGCCGCACCGCCCCGGCGGCCGACACGCTCGACCCGTTCCTGCTGGTCCTCCGCTCCGCCGCCAACCCCCGCGCCGCCGAGATCCTCCGCGCCGGCATCGAGAAGCACGTCGAGAAACACGCCCTCGAGGTCTCCGGCGCATCTCGCCCCGATGTCGCCATCGCGCTGGCGCTGATCAACGGCTTCTGGCTGATGCGCACGGTGATCGGCAGCACGGCGTTGACCGAAGCCGATGAGGCTGCGCTGACCGACAGACTCGAACAGCTCTTCCACATCCTGCTGACCTGACTGCCCTACACCCGTCTGAGTGGTCGCCCATGCCGGCCGCTAACGCCACGCCGACCGCCGTGCGACCTATCGCCGTGCCCACACCGACCTGGAAGTTCCGCTCACACAACTATCCCGACCACTACCTTCGGCACCGCGACTTCCTCGGCACGCTCACGCCCATCGGCGACCCGCCGGACGACTTCCGATTCACCCTCGTCGACCGCGGTTTCGGCCTGGTCGCCGTGCGGTCGGTGAACTTTCCCGACCGCTGCCTACGCCACCAGAACTTCCTGATCAAGTTGGATCCGCCGACCGCCCCGGACGACGCGGCCTGGATGAACGACTCCACCTTCCGGTTGATCGACGGCATGGCCGATGACGGCGGGATTTCGTTGCGCTCGCTCAATTTCCCGGACCGCTATCTCCGGCACCGCGACTTCACCCTGTACCTGGAGCCGATCGGCAGCCCGCAGGCCCGGGCCGACGCCACCTTCCATCGCGTCGAGTGACACCCCAGCGGGTCCGGTGTAAGACCTGCCGGGGCCTGACGTCTTACCTGCCGGCGCAGACGGCGAGTTCGCTGGCCGCCGTCGTCTGGCTTGTCGGTGACGATGCGCAGGTAGCGGGCGGTCACCGGGGTGGTGAAGTCGACCGGGACGGAGCCCATCCGCGGCCGTGCACCGAACCGACGGTCGTCCGGGTCGCTGCCGTCGGTGGAGGCATCGACAGGGAAGTCGGTGGCGAAATGCGGCCGCGGCAGGCCGACCGTGATACAGCCCAGGGACTGGGTCTGCTGGCGGTCGACACCTTTCGCCCTCAAGGGCAGAGATCCTCGGAAATCCGGCTTTCCGGCACGCATATCCGGTCGCGTCTTGCTTCACTGGCCGTCGATCAGGCCCGTTCCGACCAAGGAGCCCTTCCCCATGCGCAGAGCCCTGCTGGCCACCGCCGCCGCCCTCGGCTTGTCCGCCACCCTGCTGCCGGCGACCGCCAACGCCACTCCCGGCCACGGCATCAGCGCCGTCACGGTCTTCGACCACGTGGCCGGCAACACCGACTACGTCTTCAAGGAGATCACCCTCCAGCCCGGCGGCGCCACCGGCTGGCACTACCATCCCGGTCCCGTGCTGGCTTGGGTCAAGCAGGGCACCTTGACCCACAACAAGTCCGACTGCTCCTTGGACGGCATCTACCGCACCGGTGACTTCATCCAGGAGCAGCCCGGCGACGGCTACGTCCACATCGGACGCAACCTCGGCACCACTCCCGTCATCCTCGAGGTCCTCTACGAGGCCCCCGTCGGGCAGCCCGTCGCCATCGACGCCCCCAACCCCGGCTGCCCCTTCAGCTAGTTCCGCGTCAGCGCCCGGGTCAGCCCCGCCAGCACCGCGATCCCCAGGATCCAGGAACACACCGTGATCAGCACCGCGACCCCTTGCGCCACCCCACCGAAGTGGATCGCGTTGCGCTGCCCGATGCTCAGCACCGGCAGCAGCAGATCGAGCGCATACAGCGCCGGCTGATAGTCGGTCGTTGAACCCGGTGGCTGGGGGAGCGGCTGCTGGTCCCGGAAGTACAACCACCCGGCCAGCCACAACACCCCCAGCCACCCCGCCGCCCGCCACGGCACATACCCGTAGCCGACGGCCAGATCCTGCAACCACCCCCAGGGTTTGCTCCACAACGGCAGGTGCTTGCGCCGATGCCGTTGCCGCGCCAGCAGCACCACCCGCGAGTCACGGTCATTGCCCACGGTGCGGAGCATCGTCGCCAGCTGCGCATACGGCTGTGGCCGGTAGCCTTCGGGAAGTCCCCGCCGAAGCCACTTGAGCCACTGGCCCACCGGCAGGTCGAGCGGCTGCAACGAGGCGTAGGTCAACCCCTGAAGGTCGAGTCCGTGTTCCTGCGGCCAGTCCACCGGATGATGCTCCAGCACCCGGACCGTCATGTCGGTCAGCAGAATCTCGCCGCGCGGCTTTCCGCTCAGTCGAAGCACATCGGCGCGGGCCTGGCCGAGATCGACGGTGCCCTCGATGTTCTCGGTCGCCAGGTCGATCATGCCGTTGACGCGGCACGGCGAGAGGTCCAGCGATCCGTGCACGGCGAACTCCTCGTCCGCGAAGATGTCCTCGCCGACGGTCAGATGACTCGCCCGCAGCGCATAGCCGTCCGGATCGCGCAGCGTCGCGCCGCGAAGCATCACCTGATGCCCGACGTGTGTGCCGCCGAGCGCCATCTGGCCGGTACAGCTGAATCCGTTGCAGAAACGGAGGTTGCGGCCGACAGTGAGGTCTTCTGCCATGAGCGCGCGGCCGTCGTGGACGAGTGTGGCCCCGTCGAGGTACAGGTCGGCCGCGACGCGCGCGCCGATGATGTGCAGCTGACCGTCGAAGCGACAGCCGTCGGCGACAAAGCTGGATTCGACTTCGAGAGCGGGGGCGTACAACGCGATCGCGCCCGGATTGCTGAGGGTTGCGTCCGTGAAGTTCAACTGGCCGTGGATGTGCGCGCCCGCCAGACCGATGCTGCCGGTGGTGGAGAATTCCTCGTCGAAGTGGGCGTTGCCGCCAACGGTCAGTCTGGTGGCGATGAGTGCGTCGGAGCCGGGGTTGGACAGCGTGGCCCCGCTGAAGGACAGGACCTTGCCGATGTGGGCGCTGGACAGCGACACCGTGCCTGTCACCTCTAGCCGCATGCAGCCCAGTCCGGCGGCGGCATGCAGGTCGACGCCGTTGAAAGCGGTGATGTTCCGCGCTGAGATCACGGTGTTGGCGAGATCTATCCAGTCGTCGACCCGGGCGCTCATCAGCATGAGGCCGCCGACGATGGTGCACTCACCCGCAAGGATCTGACCGGCGACGTGCACGCCGCGGCAATCCAGCGCCTCCTCTTCTGGGTTGTCGAAGGTGGCGTTTGCGATCATGAGGCTGCGGCCGATCGTCGCGGCGCTCAGATGGATCCGTCCCACGGCCAGGAGGCCGAAGGCGGCCAGGTCGCCACCGATCCGCGCCGAGTCGGCCCAGAGCGCGACCCCGCCCGGGTTGTCCAGGTGGGCTGCGGTGAGATCGAGGTCCCCCTCGATGTGCACACCGGCCATTCGGATCGTGTCGTGGGCCCGGAAATCGCCGTTGCACAGCACATCGCCGCCGAACTCCGCGTTGTCGGCGCGCAGCGCGACCCCGCCCGG
Organism: Kutzneria sp.; assembly: GCA_035492655.1. Taxonomy (GTDB): domain Bacteria; phylum Actinomycetota; class Actinomycetes; order Mycobacteriales; family Pseudonocardiaceae; genus Kutzneria. The sequence continues at coordinate 16,567 of DATJJB010000524.1, forward strand.
GTTGGACAGCTGTGCGTCGGTGAGGGTCAGGGGCCCGCTGATGTGCGTGTTGTCGAGGTCCAGGACGCCGGTGCACAGGACGCCGTGCAGGTTGAGCTCGCCGTCGGTGCGGAGCTCCTCCGCGTACATGCCGGGGACGCGGCAACCTTGCAGGTAGATGGTGCGGGTGCGGGCCGCGTAGAGGCTCATGCGCTCGTCGAACCAGCATTCCTCGAAGTTGAACGGAGTGTCGATACGGGCGTGCGAGAGGTCGAGGATGCCGGTGATGCGGGCGCCGGAGAGCTGGAGGCTGGGGACTCGGCCCGGTAGGGGAGAAGGGGGAGCGACAAGGAGTTCGCGGATCACCTCGGCGCGGACCGTCCTGGCGGGGCCCCAGATGTGGCCGGGATCGAGAGCCTCCGCGCGGACGTCGACCTCGTCGCCGCGGCGGATGGCCAGCCACAGGCGGCGTTCGAGCTGAGACCAGCGTTGACGTGTGGTGGTGGCCATCCCTCTCCCCGGTCGTCCCGGCCTGGATGATGCCAGGCCGGGACGGTCCGAGTGGGCTAAATCAGGCCGAGGGAGGCCAGATCGGTGGCGTACTTGCGGATGAGGTCGGGGGTGAGGTGGGGAATGTCCTTGTCGGGGCCGATCTTGGCGGCCTGGACGGCGGACCGGAAGCGGGGGGCGGGGACGGCGGGGCCGTTGACGGCCTCGGCGGGAGCCGCGAAGGCGTGCAGGAGGGGGAGAAGGGAGTGCTGGCGCTGGCGCTCGGGGAGGGCGCGGAGGGCCTGCTCCAAGCGGGTGAACCAGGTGCCGTAGTCCTCGATGCGGGTGATGGGGTGACCGGCCGCGACGAGCCAGTCGACGATGACGTCGAGGGAAATGCCGTCGGCGTGGGGGTTGAGGACGTTGAAGGTGCGGTAGCCGGACAACACTTCGGTGCCGATGGTGGTGATGGCCTCGGCGGTGAAGTCGGCGGGCAGGCCGTCGTAGTGGGCGGGGCCGGAATCGGGGAGGTAGAAGGAAGACGGGGCGACGCCGGTGAGGATGAGGCTGAGGAGCAGGCGGGTGAAGACGTCGGGGACGTTGAGCTGACCCCGGTAGCGGGAGTGGGCGAGGATCATGTCGGAGCGGAAGACGGAGACGGGCAGGCGGCAGAGGTCGAAGGCCTCGCGCAGGAGGACCTCGCCGGCCCACTTGCTGGTGGCGTAACCGGTGGCGTAGCCGGAATCGACGGCGCGCACGGGACTGGTGACGCGGATGTCGGCGTCCTCGTCGGCGATGGCGGCGTCGTCGAACACGACGGCGACGGTGGACAGGTAGGTGATGGGCTTCAACCGGGTGGTGAGGGCCAGCCGGATGAGCTCGGCGGTGCCGACGACGTTGGGCCCGAAAAGCTGGTCGTACGGCAGCACATGGTTGACGAGGGCGGCGGGGTGGGAGATGTGGTCGACGGTGTCGGCCAGGCGCTGCCAGGTGGCACTGTCGAGACCGAGGTCGGGCTCGCCGATGTCGCCGGCCAGGACCTCGAGGTGCGCGGCGGCCAGCGAGCGGTAGTGCTGGAGCAAGGCGGGATCGCCGCTGTCGAAGGCGTCCTCGAGGCGTGCCGCAGCAGCGGCGGCGTCCCGGCCACGGACGATGCAGATGAGCTTGCCGCCGACGGAGGACAGTCGCTCCAACCACTCCAGGCAGAGGAAGCGGCCGAGGTAGCCGTTGGCGCCGGTGAGCAGAACTGTCCTAATTGGACCATCGGACTGCGGCAGCGAAGCGGCGGCGGCCAAGGTTTCCGCGTCGATGAACTTGGCCAGCTTGAGGTCGGCGGCCCGGGCCTCGGCGCCGGTGTGCACGGTGGCGAAGGTCGGCCGCGAAGAGGCGGATTCCACCTCGGCGGAGATGATCTCGGCCAGCCGGCGGAGCGTGTTGGCGGCGCTGATCACGACGCCGACGGGCACGTCGACCTGGAAGATCTCCTTGAGCAGGTTGGAATACGTCAAGGCGGACAGCGAATCGCCGCCGAGGTCGGTGAAGTGGGCGTCGGCCGACGGTGCGCCGGCCGAGCTGCCGAGCACGGCCTGGGCGGCCCGGAGCACAGCGGCCAGCACGGGCTGTTGCCGGCCGCCCTGCCGCAGCTGCGCCAGCTCGCCGGTCTCCCGCTCGGCCAGCGTGGCGTACAGCTGCTCGAGGCGATCGCCGTACCGGTCCTTGAGGCGCGGCCGCATGAGCTTGCGGATGTCCGACAACAGACCGTTCTCGGTGCTGAACGGCTCCGTCTCGATCAGGAAGTCACGCGGGATCTCGTACGAGTTGAGGCCGGCCTCGCGGGCGATCTGTTGCAACGACGCGGCAATCTCGGCGTGCGACGCGCCGTCGGTCGGCACGACCACGGCGAGCAGGTAGGACCGCTCGCTGCTGCCGTACACGTAGATCTGGCGCACCAACGGGCTCGCCGCGTAGAGAGCGTCCAATTTGGACACGGCGACGAACTCGCCCTGGGACAGCTTGAGCACGTTCTTGCGGCGGTCCACGTACACCAGATGCCCGGGCGCCGTCTCGGCCATGATGTCGCCGCTGCGGTAGTACCCGTCCTCGGTGAAGAACTCGGCGTTGAGCTCGGGCCGCTTGTAGTAGCCGGGAATGATCGTCGACGTCTTGAGGTGCAGCTCGCCGCGCGGATACGGGGTGTCGGTGCGGAAATAGCCCAGCTCCGGCACGTCGTCCAGCCGGTAGTCGATCACCGGCGGCCGCGGCACGACGCCGTCGACCATGATCGCGCCGGCCTCGGTGGAACCGAAGGCGTCGATGAGTGGGAAGCCGAGGCAGGCGGTGATGAACGCCGCGGTCTCGGCCGACAGCGGCGCCGAGCCGGTGGCGGCCCAGACCACGCGCCCGCCGAGGAAGGTTCGGCGCAGCTCGGCGACGTCCTCGCCGCGGTGCCGCTGGTAGAGCATCTCGCACACCCGCGGGGCGAGCATCAGCTCGGTCGGGCGGGCTAGCTCGATGTCCTCGAACAGCGTGGAAAGGTCGCTGCGGGCGGTGAAATGAGTGGTGCCGCCGTTGGACAGCGACTTGATCAGCATCGCCCGGCCGGCGACGTGGCTCATCGGCATGTAGCTCAAGCCGATGGCCGGATGCCCGCCCTCCTCCGGGAACCAGCCCCGCCACAGGCCGCTGACCAGGCGCGCCGGATACATCGCGCCCTTGGGTGCGCCGGTGCTGCCGGAGGTGTAGACCAGCAGCGCCAGCTCGTCGGCGTCCCATTCGTGGGCGGGCCGGGCCGGCAGCGTGCGGCCGTTGGCGATCACGTCGGCGAGCGGGTCGAGAACGACAGGGCGGTCGCTCTCGGCCAGCCGGCGTTGTGCCGCTTCGAACTTCTCGCGCTGGTCGTCGACATCGGGGTGGTAGTCGAACACGATGACGCGGCGCAGGCCGGCCAGCTCGGCGGTGGTCTCGATGGCCAGGTCGACCAGTTCGATGCTGGTGGCGACGATGACCGGCTCGGCCTCCGTGACGATCGGCTTGAGGTGCCCGGCGGTCGCGGAGTTCTGCAGCGGCACGGCCACCGCCCCGCTGTGCACGCAGGCCAGGTCGACCACGGTGTAGTCGGTGCTGGTGAATCCCAGTGTGCAGACGATGTCGCCCGGCTCGAGGCCGTGCTCGTGCCAGTCGGCGGCGATCGCGGCGACCCGGTCCCGAACCTCGCGGTAGGTGATGGCGTCGTAGCGCGGCGACAGACGCAGTGTGGTGCGGCCGGTCGCGGGGTCCGGCACCGGCTCGGCGGCCCGGTCGGCCAGCGCCGGGCGGTCCGCGTAGGCGGTCAGCACGGCCTCGATCTGACGGTGTAGAGGTGTGCTCGCATCCCTGATCACGGTGCCGGTGGCCGGATCGGGCAGGGCGGCGCGCAGCGAGGGGTCGGCGGCCAGCACTTCGGCCAGGCGGCCCTCGTCCGCGAACGCGCGAGGCGTGTCTTCCCCAGTTGGTTGCATACACGAACTATCTACCTGTCGGTAACAGCTCGTCCACACGGCGCAATTGTGAGCACCGACTCATGGTGGTTGAGTCGTCACCGCTGGTAACATGCCCAGCTCAGTCGCGAGCGGTGTCGCGGATCGCCTGGTCCAGGTCGGCGTGGGTGATGCCCAGCGCCTGGCCCGCGATGTCGGTGTCGACGCACATGCCGTCGGCGTGCAGTCGAGCCATCATGGCCGGGTCGAACCCGAGGCGGATGCCGTCCTTCCGGGTCCGGAGCAGGCGATAGCGGACGACCAGGTGAGTCTCCCACCGGCTCAGCCGCCAGACCCGTCCCGGGGCATGGCCGCTGGCCACGGCGAAGCCGTGGAGCAGGCGGTCCCAGCCGACATTGGCCGTGGCGACGGGGAATTCGCCATCCGCGCGCTTGTCCAGCGCGGCCACCGCGGCGTCGGCCACCTCGGACACCGCCGCCACCGCGACATCGCCCGGATAGACCAGGATTCCCTTGCCCTGGGCCAATTGAGCCAGCTGCGGGGCGAACGCCGACGGACGGCCGGGCGTGTGCCCGAGCACGTACGGCAACTCCAGCACGGCCAACGACATCTCGTCGCCGACCGCACTGCGGGCCCACGACGCCTGTTCGAGTCGGCTCTGGACGTACGGACTTCCGTTGAACAGGCGCGGTTCGGGGTGCTGGCGGTGCATGGTCGCGTAGAAGCTGCCGAGCAGCACCGACCGGTCGCAGCCCGCGCGCCGGGCCGCCGCCAACAGCCGCACGACCGGCTCGACGTTGCTGGCCCGGTAGTACGCGGCCGTGTCGACGTTCAGCGGCGAGTAGACCGCGGCCGTCGCCGCGTGCACCACGCCGTCGTGACCGGCCACCAGCTCCGCCAGCTCCTCGTCGGTGAGCCGATTGACGTCGCCGGCGTGGAAGTCCGCCGCCGCGGGCAGGTGCTCGTACGGGGTGCGCGCCAGCACGGTGACCCCGTGGCCCTGCTGTACAAGCTTGTGGACGATGTGGTGGCCGACGAAGCCGGTGCCGCCAACCAGCAGGACCTTCAAGAAACGTCTCCTCGCTCGAGCACGGGCGTCGGCGCGGCCAGGACTTCCGCGACGACGGGGGAGTGGAAGTACAGGTCGGAGATGAGCAGCCAGCGCCGCGCCTCCTGCGCCGACGTGCCGTCCTCGGTGCGGCTGGCCGGCGGCACCGGCGGCGCGATCCGGCGGGGTCGGTTGGCCAGGTAAGCGGCCCGGCCGACCGCGAGAGCGGCGGCGTCGATCGCGGCATCCAGCACGTCGCCGGTCAATCCCCTTGCCCGGCCCACGGATTTGGCGTCCATGTAGGTTCGCGGCGGCGTGAACCGGCGCAGTGACTGCTGGAAGTCGGCCAGCTCGATCGTGCGTCGATAGAGATTGTGCTTGGCCCGCAGGCGGAACAGGTCGGCCAGTCGGGAACGGGACGGGTCGAGCGCCTCGGCCGGCAGCGTCTGCCACAGCTCCGACCACAGTGGATAGAGGGCGACGTAGGTGCGGTAGTACTGCCACCACAACCGCATGCTGTGCAACACATTCCGCAGCGGTTGCAGGTACGGGCTGGACGTCAGCACGGAGTACAGCCCGGTGGCTGACAGGCCGAGCATGGTGCACGTGCCGGCGACGGCGATCGGCCAGCTCTCCACCTGTGCCTGCGACCACGGCGGCACCACGCCGCTGAGCAGCGCGATCTGGTAGCCGACCACGTGCACGTCGGTGATCATGGAGATCAGCGCGCCCAGCGAGTAGATCCACAGCGTGATCGACAACCACCGGATGGACGCGGCCTTGCGGGCCCAGCGCAGGTTGACCCGCACCAGCTCCTGCAACGGGTACACCAGATAACAGGCCAGCAGCAGCCAGGCGATCGGCCCGGCCGGCGAGTCGGCCGGGCCGCCGGTCATGAACCGGCCCCGCGGCCCGAAGTCGAAGTCCCGTGCGTGCGGGGCCAGCGCGAACAGTCCGATGAGGACAGTGCACGACAGCAGCACGCCCTTGAGGTGCTTGGACATTCGCCGGGCCGACACTTCCGGCTCGTCGAGCGTGAAGTAGACGAAGCAGAGCATGAAGTACTGGCACAGGATGCCGGTGACGATGTGCGCCGGCCAGGTCACGTTGGCGTCGCCGATGACCAGGTGGGGCGACACCTGCGGCATGCGGACGGCTGAAGCGGCGAAGGCGAACAGCGTGCCGAGGCCGAAGGCGCGTAACTGCGGCGTGCGGCCACCCTGGGCCAGCCGGTGCAGCACGGTGATCACCGCGATCAGCGACGTCGCCGCGCCGATCGGCACGGCCGCGGCCAGGTTCACGAGCGCTTACGCGGGCCGAGGGTGGACATGAAGCGGGCGATCACCGCCAGATCCGCCGGATCCGGCGGCGGGATCGGATGGATCAGATGGGCCCGCGACACCCGCAGCGCCAGCTCGGTGGCGAACCGCTCGGCCGCGTCCTCCTGCTCGTCCACGTAACCGCAGCCGGACCGGCACAGTCCGGCCCGCACGGTTCGCTGGATCACCTGCGGCTGGAGATCGGGCAGCAGCGCGGACATCAGCCGCAGCTGGAGACCGTCGGGGTCCTCTGTGGACAGATGGCCGAGCACCATGTGCGCCACCTCGTGGAACACCGCGTGCCGCTGGGTGGCCTGCGGCGCGGTGTCGTCGTACACGATGCAGTCGAGTCTGGGAGCCTTGACCCACAGGCCGGAGAACGGCGCCGCCACGCCCGGCACCACCTCGGAGAACGGCACCAGGCTCACCGGGCGGCCACGGGACGCGGCCAGCCGCCGGACGAACTCCGCCAGATCGGTGCCGGCGGGCACCACCGCGAGCAGGTCCCGGACGGCCCGCGTGACCTGCCGCTGTCGGTGGCCTCGGCGCAACCACGACATGAGACGCAACGGAATACCCCCAGGGATGGTGCTCGGTCAGGCCTCGTGCTCGGCGTCGCGCTCGCGGACGTGGCGCAGCACCGCGGCGAGCACGCTCAGCGATGACGTGTCGCCGAGCCGGCGGGCGGCCATCGGCATCAGGTCGGCGAGCAGGTCGAGCTGCTCGGACACGCCGGCGATCAGCTTGGCGTCGGTGTCGGTGAGATAGGCGGCGGGCACGCCGAAGTGCTCGGCGAGCGCCTGGAGCAGCTTGAGCCCCGGGTCGTCCTCGGAGCCGTCACGGACCCGGCGGAGCTGGGCCACGTCGACGCCGATCGCCGCGGCCACCGCGTCGTCGGTGTAGGGCGGCGCGGCCGGGCCGTTCGGCCGGACCTTGTCGAACAGGTTGTTCACCCGGTCCCGCACGGACGGTTGTCGCACGTACAGCGGCAGGTCGCCGACCGGGATCGCGTCCTTGACCAGGTACGTGACGTCAACGCCGAAGAAGTCGGCCAGCTTCTGGATCAGCTTCAGGTTCGGGTTGTCGCGCTGGCCGGAGCGCAGCTGGGTGACGTAGGTGTCGGTCGAGCCGATGGCCCGCGCCACCGCGCTGTGGCTGTACTCGGTGCGACGGCGCGGGGTGTGCGGGTTGCCGGTGGCGGCCACGTCACGGGCGTGCTGGTGGTCGGAGACGGGGCGCAGCTGCCGGGCGAACAGCGCCTGGATCTTCGCCGCCAGCGGCCCCGGCACGCCTGGTGTCCCCATGCGCCGAGGGTAACTGAGGTGCCGTGTATGCCGATACGACTGGTGAAACCAGCTGGCCGTTGCGACGCGCAACTTTTCGACCTCAATCGAATAGCTTCACCGGCTGTGAGCTGCGATTTTCGCTGCGCCACCGGCTTGGTGAAGTCGACTGAAAGCGCTAGTCTGTTCGAGTGATCTCTCCTCTTGTAACGGTGTTATGAGTTGGAGTTGATGGAAAGGTAAGAGGCCTGGACGGTCGTGAGGCCGTGTCGGCGGCCCGTAAGGGGGGAGGGGGCGAGGGGCACTTCGCCTCCGTTCGCCGGCGCCGTCCGGCTCGACGGGTTCCCCAGCCCGTGAGCCGGATCGCTCACGATCTCCACCCGGCCCGCTCGCGCACCGTTTCCCCGGCGCGGGCGGGCCCTTTCTCGTTTCGGTCACGCTCACCGTGTGTGTGCCCTATAGTCACCGCGTGTTGTCTGGGGAGCGGGTGCTGTGACGAGTGAGGATGTGCTGCGGTCGCTGGGCATCGAGCCTGTCGACACGTCGCAGCTGCGGGCCCGGTTGGCCGAGGCCGGCCAGGCGCTGGCCGGCGTGCGGCTCACCGAGACGTCCCGCGACGGCCAGGTTCAGGCCACTGTGGACGGTACGGGCGTGTTGCTGGGACTGGCGATCGCCGACCGGCAGCGGACTGCCGGGGACGCGCCGGCGCTCAGCGCCGCCATCGTCGAGGCGGTGCGCGGCGCGAAGGCCCGGGCCGCGGCGGCCGCGCAAGCCAGTGCGGCGCAGGCTCTCCAGCCACCGCGGGCCACGCCGCCGCCGTTCGTGCCGCCTTCTTTCGCGCCGCCGGCCTTCGAGCCGCCGGTGGAGCACGCGCATCCCGTCGCGCGGCCGGACGCGGACGAGCAGGCCGACTTCGACGAGATCGACTTCCTCGACGACGCGCCCGGCGACCAACAGGTGGAGTGGTGACCAGCTACAACGAGATCTACGCGCTGTCCGAGGAGATCGACGCCGACATCCGGCGCACCCGAGAGCTCGCGCAGGCCGCGCTGAGCCGGCCGCACACCGTGGACATCGAGCCCGACCTCGGCACCGTCACGGTGACCGGCGCCGGCGACCTGATCGCCGTGAACCTCGACCCACGGGCCTTGCCCAACGCCGTCGGCCGCGCGCTCGGCGCGCAGGTGATGGCCGCCATCCACCACGCCGAGTCGGTGGCCCGGGCCGAGGCGGCGCGGGCCATGGCGACCGCGCCCAAGGTGCAGTGAACAGGGGGAAACGCCGATGAGCAACGACGGCTACGAGGTCGTCCCGGAGTCGCTGCGCCATGCGCAGCAGACGTTCGACGACGCCCGCGAGCGGTTTCAGCACCTGGCGCTCAACGAGACACCGCAATGGCAGCTCGGCGCGTTCGACCTGGGGTTGCTTGGCGGCCGGTCCGGCGTCGTGGCCGAGTACAACGCGGCCCTGAACCACGTTCGGGACAAGCTGCGGGAGAGCTCGGCCCGTTTCGGCGAGATCAGTGCGGCGCTGAACACGACGGCCAAGATCTACGAGGCCCAGGACGAGAAGTACTACGAGCAGTTCGGTTGGCTCGCCCAGGACGCGAACTCCCCCTACCAGCCCAAGTGAGGAGCCCGGTGAACGTTCCGCAGTATCCCGACCCGTCCGACGAGATCATCCGCCACGTCGCCGGGTTGGTCGGCCAGCGCAATCCGCTGGTCCTGCTGGACCTGATCCGCGACAAGCTGCTCGGCGACGCCGACAAGGTGGCCGAGTTGGGTCGCCAATGGGCCGCGTGCCGGGCCCTGCCGGAGACCAGGACCGCGCTACAGACCACCAGGGACGTGCTGGGCAGCTACTGGCAGGGGCCGGCCTACACGCAGTTCGGCAGGTACACCGACAACCTGGTGGGCGATCTTGACGCCAACCAGTCGCTGATGAACGGCTTCGCCACCACCCTGGGCGACTGCGCCAAGACGGTGATGGGCAGCTACTCCGACGCGGTCAACCTGATCGGGCAGACCGCGGCCGACCTGCTCAGCCTGGGTGTCGAGGCCGGGTTGCTGCTGGTGCCCGGCGTCGATCTGATCGCCGGACCCGACCTGCTGCTGAAGGTGATCGACAAGCTGGACGAGTTCGTCAAGAACGTGGTGGCCCTGTTCGCCAAGGGACTCGACGACATCGCGACCTACATGGCCAGCGGCATCTCGTTCACGGTCAACGCCAACAACTTCCGGGTGCCGGAGCCGCTCGGCCCGGGCACCGCCGCCGGCCTCGGCAATGCCAACCAGTGGCACGTCGCCCCCTACGACAGGTGAGGAACTCCTCGTGTCATCGCGTGGGTTGGCCATCCTGGCGACCATCTGTCTCATCGCCGGCCTGGTGGCCGTCTCGTCGGGCATCGGCGTCGGGCTGGCGCCGGTGTACCACAGCTTTCCGACGGACAAGGGGATCCTGGTGGCCGACTGCGGCCAGCCGTGGCCGCCGCGCGGGGCGGACCCGCTCTTTCAGTTCGAACCGGACGTGATGGCCGCGGTGGAGTCGGACTCGCCCGGGATGAGGGACGCCAAGATCGCCACCATGCAGGCGGAATGCCAGCTCACCCGTACCGTGATGGCGAACCTCATGATCGGGCTGGGTGTCGGCGGGGTGGCGCTGGTCGGCCTCGGCGGGCTGCTGCTGTTGATCAGGAATCTGCGAGGCAGGCGGCCACAGCAGTGGCCTCCGGCGCGTTGAGCTGGCGGTAGATCTCCAACGCCTGCCGCCAGTGCTCGCGGGCTTCGGCCCGGCTGCGTGCCGAATGGGCGATGCCGTCGTGGGCGCGGGCCTGCACGAGGAGTTCCCGCAACGTGACGGCGATGTCCAGGGCCTCGCGGTGGGCGTCGGCGGCCTCGGCACGGGAGCCCTGCTGGCGCAGGGTTTCGCCGAAGTTGTTGAGGGCACGGGCAAGCAGGTAGTTGTTGCCGGTCTCGCGCGCGAGGTCGATGGCGCGGCGGTGGTGGTCGACGGCTTTGGCGTGGTCGCCGATGTTGCGGTACGCGGAGCCGACGTTGTCCAGGGCGTGCCCCTCGATCTCGGCGTGTCCGATGCGACGGCCGATGGCCAGGGCCTGCCGGTAGTGGGCGAGGGCGGCGTGGTGGTCGGCGGTCCGCTCGTGCACGTTGCCGATGTTGTTGAGGGTGCTGGCCTCGCCGACCACGTCCCCGATCTCGCGGGCGATGGCCAGGGCCTTTTCCTTGTGCCGCAAAGCTTCCTCGTAGCGTCCGAGGTATTCGGTGACGTTGCCGAGGTTGTCGAGGGCTCGTGCCCGGCCGGGGCGGTCGCCGACCTCGTCGGCGACGCGGGCCGCTTCGGCGAAGCGTCGCAGTGCTTCCTCGTAGTTGCCGAGGTGCTCGTCGACCAGCCCGATGTTGTTCAGGGCCCGGACGGCCACGCCGCGATCACCGGTTGCCAGGGCCTGTCGGTAGCGGTCGAGTGCCTCCCGCGGCCGGTCGAGACGCCAGAAGATCACGCCGAGGTTGCACAGGATGGCGGCCTTGGCGTCGGGCTCGGCGCTGCGGGCCGCGCAGGCGTGCAGCAGCTGGGCTTCGTGGTAGTACGCGCCGTTGTCGAGATAGCGGTGCAGGATGGCGGAAAGCTGCCCGACCTGACGGGCCGAGGCCAGTGGCGCGATGGCGATCAGGTTGGCCCGCTCGGCATCCAGCCAGGCGTTGGCTTCGTCGATGTCGGCGAAGGCAGGCGCGGATGAGGTCGGGGCGACGGTTGGCCGGCGGTCCTTCTCGTACTCCACGGCGACGTCCATGGCCAGCGACGCCGCGTAGACGTAGTGGTCGATCAGCCGGGTGGTGGCCACGTCGCTCTCCGACGGCGTGACCAGCTCACGGGCGTAGGTGCGGAGCAGGTCGTGCATGCGGTACCGGCCATCCTGCTCGTCGAGCAGGTGCCCGCCGACCAACGTGGCCAACGTGTCGGCGCTGCCGGTCAACGCGGTCGCGGCGTAGGCGTCGAAGTCCCGGCCGGGATGCAGGCCCAGCAACCGGAAGGCGTCGGCGACGGGCGTCGGCAGCTGCCGGTACGACCAGGAGAACACCGCCCGCACCGCGGTCATCGGATCGCCGCCGGCAGCCAGCAGGTCGAGTTTTCTGGTTTCGAGACCGAGTTCGGCGACGAGGTCGGACAGCGGGCCGCGACGGGACACCGCCAGCTCGGCGGCCACGCGTAGGGCCAGCGGGAGGCGTGCGCACTGCTCGGCCAGCTCACGGGCGGCGGTCGGCTCGGCGTCGACTCGTGCGCCGATCAGGCGGCGTAGCAAGGTGATCGCGGCATCCATCGGCAGCAGATCGAGGTCCAGCCGGCGCGCGCCGTCCCGGGCCACCAGACCGGCCAGCGAGTCGCGGCTCGTGACGACCACGTGGCTGGCGGAGCCGCCCGGCAGCAGCGGGCGGACCTGCTCGGCCGATTCGGCGTTGTCCAGCAACACAAGCAGCCGTCGGTCGGCCAGCTCGGTGCGGTAGCGGGCGGCCAGCTCGTCCAGTTCGCGTGGACGCTCCTCGACGCCGAGGCTGCGTAAGAAGCCGTCCAGCACGGCGACCGGATCCTGCGGCGGCTGCGGACCGAAGCCGCGCAGATCCACGTACAGGCAGCCGTCGGGGAAGCTCGGCGCCGCCTGATGGGCCCACCGCAACGCCAGGGCGGTCTTGCCGACACCGGCCGTGCCGCTGATCGCCGATACCGGTTCTGCCGACAGGGCTTGGAGTTCCGCGTCGCGGCCGACGAAGATCAAGGGGTCGCGGGGCAGCTGCTGAGGCCGGGTTCGGAGCCGGACGGCCGGCCCGCTGAGCGGGTCGCCACGCAGCATCCGCTGGTGCAGCTCACGGATCGCGGGCCCCGGCTGCACGCCGAGTTCCTTGTCCAGCAACACATGCAGCCGCTGGTAGGCCCCGAGTGCCTCGGCTTGTCGGCCGCCGACGTACAGGCTGGTCATCAGCTGGCCCCACAACCGCTCCCGTAACGGGTACTGCGTTACCAGGCCGTCCAGCTCGGCGGCGAGACCGGCGTGCCGGCCGAGGGCCAACCGGGCATCGATCCAGTCCTCGATGGCCTCGATCCGGTGCGCGGCAAGGCGTTCCACGTCGTGCCGCAGGTCGTCCGGGACGGTCAGGCCGTCCAGCACCGGCCCGCGCCAGAGGCCGACGGCCAGCTCAAGGCGACCCAAGGCCAGCTCCGGCCGGCCGGCGGCGAGTTCGCGGCGGCCTTCCTCGAACAGCACGTCGAAGCGCAGGGCGTCGAGCTGCTCAGGCGTGACACGCAGGGTGTAGCGGCCCTGCTTGGCCTCGATGCTCGGGCCCACACCGTCGGGCGTGCGGATCAGGCCGCGCAGTTCGGCGACATGCGTGCGGAGATTGGACGGCGCCGAGGCCGGCGGACGGCCCCGCCACAGCCAGTCCGTGAGGCGGTCGACGGGCACTGGGATGTTCGGCCTAAGGGCCAGGACGCCGAGCACCAGGCCGGTCATGCGGCGGCTCGGCGCCGCCGTGCCGTGGATCCGCAGCGGACCCAACACGCCCAGTTCCATCGCACCCCTGCCGATGTGCGCCGCTGTGTGCGGTGGCGGCAAATCATACGCCCCGGCGGGAATGCCTTGCCGTGACCGAGAGGTGGACAGATGCGAAGATCACGATGGCTGGCCGCGCTGGCGATCGCCGGCTGCCTGATCGCCGGGGCGGTCCCGGCGACCGCCGCGGCCGCGCCCAGCGCCGACGGCTGCGCCAGCGCCCGTGGCGCGGTGGTGCCGTCCGCGGCCTCCGGCGGACTGTTCGCGGAGGCGCTGAGCCGGCACGTCACCTGGCTCACCACCCTGAGCTGCACCGCGACCGGCATCCGGCACGACGGCGCGCCCCGGGTCAACAACCTGTTGTCCAACAACTGGTCCGGCTACCAGGTCACGCAGCGCGCCAACTACGCGCAGGGCGGCTGGACCGTGCCGACCGTGACCGCGCCGCTGCCCGGCTACTCCAACACCGGCTACTACTCGTCCACGTGGGCCGGCATCGGCGGCGGCTTCAACGCCGGCAACGGGGCGCTGATCCAGGCCGGCACCACGCAGGACGTCGCCGCCAACGGCGCGACGACGTACTACGCGTGGTACGAGATCGTCGGCGGCATCGGCGACACCGGCAGCGAGCGGCGGATCAACAACCTGCCCGTGCATCCCGGCGACTTCGTCGGCGGCGTCGGCCTCTACACCGCCAGCGGCGCCCAGGCCGGGGTCTGCAACTTCACCATCGGCACCTGTGTGAGCGTGCCGCTGACGTCCTCGCCGCCCGGGACGACGGCCGAGTGGGTGGTGGAAGCTCCTTACTCCGGCGGGATTCTGCCGCTGGCCGACTTCCACACCGTGACGTTCGCCAACAGCTGCTGGGCCCTGGCCTACGTGCAGGGCGGTTCCTGCTCGTCCATCCGGGCCGGCGGCGCGCAGCCGATCAGCATGCAGCAGTACGCCTTCGGCTCCTACCAGACCGTCGCCATTCCCGGCGCGCTGAGCGCCGACGGCGGCGGGTTCACCGACGGGTACTACCAACCCACGCCACAGGGTCCGCCCTGCGGCCACCCGGGTCAGCCGGCCTGTCCGTGACGTTTCACCGCCCGCAGCACGGTGTCGTTCACGTGGCTCGTGCCCTCCGGGGCCGGCGCCGTGCGCGGGCGCGTCTCGTTCACCTGCACCGTCCAACTGTCGTCCAGCAGTTCCGCGATTTCCGCCGGCCAGTGGAAGTCGTCGCGGTCGAACTGTTCCGGCAGATCATCGGGGGAGTGGCCGACCACCAGCAGCGTGCCGCCCGGGGCCACCGCCGCGAGGATGTCGGGCAGTTGCCGGGGGTTCGCCTTGACCAGTGGGAAGTACTGCACCGACACCAGGTCGAACGAGTTCGCCGGCGGTGGCGCGACCGCGAGGTCGGCTCGGGTCCAGGCGATGCCCCGGCCCGGCCCGCTCGCCGCCCGGTCGATCGCCGTCTGCGAGATGTCGACCGCCGTCACCTGCCAGCCCCGCTCGGCCAGCCACCGGGCGTCCGCCCCTTCCCCGCAGCCGACGTCCAGCGCCTGCCCCGGCGCGAGGTCCGCGATCTCCGTGACGAGCACCCCGTTCGGATTGCCGCTGAACAGCTGCTCCCGGCTGCCGTAGAGGTCGTCCCAGTACTGCTGATCCATGGTCCGCATGCCCCAGAACCTGCCCGATCATCGGTAACGCCGACAAAGTTATTTGCCGAAACGGCAAAGAGCCAGGGCGGCGGCCCGCGGCCCGTCGACCTAGGCTGGTGGCATGGAACCGTTCGGGGACCGGGCCACCGCGGCGCAGTTGGCGGACCTCCGTGCTCGCCTGCGGAACACCCGCTGGCCCGATGCCCCGCAGGACGCGGGCTGGTCGCTGGGCACGGACCTGGACTACCTGAAGCGGCTGGTCGAGTACTGGGCCGACGGCTTCGACTGGCCCGCGCGGGAGGCGGAGTTGGCCGAGCTGCCGAGGTTCCGCACCCGAGTCGGCGGCCACGGCATCCACTTCGTGCACGCGAAGGCCGACACCCCGGCGCTGCCGATCGTGCTGACCCACGGCTGGCCGGACTCGTTCTGGCGCTATACCAAGGTGATCCGGCTGCTCACCCATCCGGAGAACCCGGCCGACGCCTTCGACGTGATCGTCCCGGACATGCCCGGTTACGGCTACTCCGACCGACCGGCCACCGCGCTGAACTCGATCGAGGTCAGCCACCTCTGGGCCGAGCTGATGACCACCCTCGGCTACCACCGCTTCGCGGCCGCGGGTGGCGACATCGGCAGCCATGTGAGCCGGTATCTCGGCCTCGACCACCCGGACCGGGTCATCGCGGTGCACCGCACCGACGGCGGAATCCCGTTCTACACCGGGGATCCTCGGGATCTGACCCAGGACGAGCGGGACTGGACGCAGTCGGCGGTCACCTGGGGTGCGACCGAAGGCGCGTACGCGGCGATGCACCGCACGAAGCCGCAGACGGCGGCCGCCGGCCTGACCGACTCGCCGGCCGGCCTGGCCGCCTGGATCGTGGAGAAGCTCCGCTCCTGGAGCGACGACTTCGCCACGGCCTACACCATGGACGAGGTGCTCACCAACGTCACGATCTACTGGCTCACCGGCACGATCGGCTCCTCGATGCGGATGTACCAGGCCAACGCGGCGATCCCGCCGGCCCAGCTCGCCCGCCGGGTCGAGGTGCCGTCCGGCTTCTCGCTGTTCCCGGGCGACCTGCTGCGGCCGCCGCGCGCCTGGCTGGCGCGGACGGCCGACCTCGCCTACCTCGGCGAGCCGGCGAAGGGCGGCCACTTCGCGCCGTTCGAGCAGCCGGAGCTGTACGCCGCCGAGCTCCGTGAGTTCTTCCGCCCCTACCGCTGACCAGACCAATGCAGGGAAGGACGCCTTACCTGCGTTCAACGCAGGTAAGGCGTCCTTCCCTGCATCAGGGGTGTCAGGCGCCGTTGGCGATGATCGAGTCGCCGTCGGCCGGCACGGAGCCGCGGGGCAGGCTGCGCCCGGCGAAGAACGAGCGGCAGCCCCGGTAGACCAGGGCCATCAGCGGCACGCCGATGGCGATGGCCAGCACGCCGATCACGGCCACGCCGCCGATGCCGAAGATGGTGGTCTCGCCGCTGTCCGGCTGCGCGTAGTAGATCACCGCCAACACCAGCACCATGGCGAAGAACAGCCCGCCGAGCAGCGGCAGCACCCCGCGCAGGAAGAAGTTGCGGACGCTGCGGAGCAGGGTCCTGCGGAAGATCCACACGCAGGCCAGCGCGGTCATCGCGTACTCGACGCCGATGCACAGCCCGACCGCGCTGACCGAGTCGGCCAGCACGTTGTCGCTGAGCAGCGACAACAGGACGTACAGGGCGAAGGACACGATGCCGAAGGCCCAGGTGGACACGGTCGGGGTGAGGTAGCGCGGGTGCACCTTGGCGAACACCTCGGGCAGCGCGCCGTGCGCGGCCATGGACAGCGTGGTGCGGGCGCACGGCATGATCGTGGCCTGGCTGCTGGCGGCCGCGCTGGTCAGCACGGAGACGACCAGCAGCACCCCCATGATCTTGCCGAACGCGCCGTCGCCGAACACCGCGGCGCCCAGGCCGGCCAGCACGTCGTCGGAGTTGGCGGGATTGCCCAGCCCGATGCCGGTCTGCCCGATGCCGGCGAAGGCCAGCGCCGCGATCGTGACGATCACGTAGTTGAGCACCAGCAGCACCGTCGACAGCACGGCGGCCTTGCCCGGCCCGCGCCGCGGGTCGGCGGACTCCTCGTTCACCGAGACCGAGCTGTCCCAGCCCCAGTACAGGAACACGGCCGGCAGCGTGGCGGCGATGAGCGCGCCCGCGCCGATGCCGGTCGGCAGCAGCCAGCTCAGCGACGGCGTCGAGGCCTGCGGGCCGGCCGTGCCGTTGAACACCTGGTACAGCGCGACCACGGAGAAGATCACCAGCACCGTCAGCTCGACCGCCAGCAGCACCCACTGGAGCTTGGCCGAGACCTCGATGCCGCGATAGCAGATCCAGCACAGCAGGACCAGCCACGCCAGCCCGACGGCCATCGTGGCGTACTTGTTGTCGGCCAGGCCGTCCGCGCCGAACAGCAACAGCGTGTACTTGCCGGAGATGGCCGACTGGCTGGTCATGGCCAGCAGCTGGGCGATCGTCACGACCCAGCCGGACATCCAGCCGACCTTGCTGCCGAACGCGCGGGTGGCCCAGGTGAAGTTGGTGCCGCAGTCCGGCTCGGCCGAGTTCAGCTCACGGAACGCGAGCGCGACGAACATCACCGGCACGAAGGCGAACAACACGAACGACGCGGCCTGGAAGCCGGTGCCGGCGATCACCAGCAGGCCCAGGGTGGCCGCGATGGAGTACGCCGGCGCGGTCGACGCGGTCCCGATCACCACCGACGACACCATGCTCAGCGAGCCGGCGCGCAGTCCCTTGCCCTCGGTGGAAGGGGGGACGGCGTGCGCGACGACCTCGGTCATTTCTCCTCCGAAACGGTGGTGGGGCAGGGCACAGCGTTCCGGATTCACGACCGATCGCACTCCGGGCCGAGGAGGAAAGATACGGGACGAGCACCCGTCATGGCGATCAGCGAACAGGGGGATGTGGCCGAAAGCGCGGACGCCTTCGTCACAGTGGCGAGTTGCGTCGGGGACCGCCGGTTTGCCATTCTGAATACAGAATATGAAGCTAGCTGGAGGAGGCGCGGTGGCGGAGGAGGACTTCCCGAGCTGCTCCATCGAACGCAGCCTGCAGGTGCTGGGCGAGCGGTGGTCGCTGCTCATCCTGCGGCAGGTCTTCCTCGGGCAGCACCGGTTCGCCGAGATCCAGAGCGCGCTCGGGGTGGCCCCGAACCTGCTCAGCACGCGGCTGAAGACGCTGGTCGAGGCCGGTGTGCTGCGGATGCGCAGCTATCAGGAGGCCGGCAGCCGGCACCGGCAGAGCTATCACCTGACCGAGGCCGGCCGCGACCTGCTGCCCGTTCTCGGCGCTTTCCAGCAGTGGGGCGACCGGTACCGGCCGCGGCCGGCCGGGCCGTCGGTGGCGCGCCGGAGCCGGAGCACCGGGGAGGCCGTGCACGTCGGCTTTCTGACCGCCGACGGCCGCGAGGTGGCACCGTCCGATGTGGACATGCTGGCTCCGTGCGAGGTCAGTAGGGGCTGATCGCCTGTAGCGCCTCGATGTCGCCGGCCAGGGCCCGGCGGGTGGCGACGGTGAAGTCGTCGGCCAGCACCTCCGCGCGGTCCTCGGCCAGCGCCCGCACGACCTGTTCGGCCAGGTCGTCGGCGGTGATCTTGGCCGCCCGGACGGCCGAGCTGAGGTCGGTGTCGACGAAGCCGGAGTGCACGCCGACGACCAGCGTCCGCTGCTTGGCCAGACCCATCCGCAGCGCATTGGTCAGCGACCACTCGGCCGCCTTGGACGCGGTGTAGGCCGGCGCGGCGCTCATCGCCGCCCACGAGCCGGCCGACAGCACGTTGACCAGCGCGCCGCCGCCGTTGGCCGCCAGGATCGGCGCGAACGCACGGGCGATCTGCCACGGCCCGAACACGTTCGTCTCCATGATCGCGCGGGCCACGTCCAGCGAGCCCGTCAGCAGCTGCACCTCGGCTCCACCGATGCCGGCGTTGTTGACCACGATGTCCACATCGGACGCCAGCTTCGCCGCCGCCGCGATGTCATCCGCGCTGGTCACGTCCAGTTTCACCGCGGTGAGCCGCTCGTCGGTCACCGTCTTCGGGTCGCGGGCGCCGGCATAGACCTTGGCCGCCCCGGCCGCCACCAGCGCCCGCGCGATGGCCGCCCCGATGCCGCGGTTGGCCCCGGTGACCAGTGCCGTCGATCCGGTGATCTTCATGGTGTCCTCCCAGCTGGGTGCGATGCGGCGAACGCTACCGGACGTGAGTTTCAAAAGTAAAGTCAGCTAGGTCGGATTGGCGCTGGAGGTGTGCTCACATCGACCTATGTCGCCCCGGTCAGCGCGGCGGCGAGTTGAGTGGCGGTTGGCTCGATCGTGTCGCCGAGCACGGCGTCGATCACCTCGGCCAGTGCGGCCGGCACGGTGGACAGGCGGTCGCGGATGGGGATGGGCGGCTGGCGGAGGACGATGGTCACCGGATTCACTCCGGGCGGGAAGTCGCGGGGCGGGTGGCCGGTGATCATCCAGTACAGGCAGGCGGTGATGGCCCACAGGTCGACGGCGGGCCGGGCGTACTTGAAGTCGAGGACCTGGCGGCGGGGCATGAAGGCGACGGTGCCGCCCATGGCTCCGGTGCGGGTGCGGCCGGACAGGCCGGCCTGGTCGAACGCCTTGGCCAGGCCGAAGTCGGCGATCTTGAGCCGGCCGTCGGCGGTGAGCAACAGGTTGGCCGGCTTGAGGTCCCGGTGCACGAGACCGTGCCCGATGGTGGTGCTGCCGTCGGCCAAGCGGACGGGGATGTCGGCAGTGTGGGCGTAGGCCAGGGCGTCGAGGGCTTGCAGGGTCAGGGAAACCGCTCGGTCGATCGGTAGTGGGCTGGTGATGGTGCCGCCGGCGCAGTACTCGTAACGGATCCGGAGCACGCCGTTGATGGAGTCGCTGCCGCGGTAGTCGACGATGTGTTTGTGCCGCAATGCCTTCGTGCAGTCCAGCTCGCGCTGGAAGTCGGCACGGGCCTCGGGGTCCACCTCGTCGTTGAGTGTCTTCACGGCGACGAAGTCGCCCGGCGCCTGCTCGACCAGCGCGACCACGCCCTGCGCGCCCCGCCCCAATTCCCTGACCGCATGGGGAAACAGGGTGATGAGCACCCGGGTGTCGCCGATCAGCAGTTCGTCGCCGTCGTGCAGTTCGGCGGTCGTGCTGGGTTCCCCGTTGACGATCGTGCCGTTACGGCTGCCCAGGTCGTGCACGGTCACGCCGTCGATCACGCAGTGCCGGCGCGACACCTTGGGGTCACCAGCGATCCGGAAGTCGCACTCCGGGCCGCGGCCGATCACGCACGGGCTCGTGATCACCAGTGAATGGTCCGCATAGGACAGTCGCATCACGGGATGTCGTACTCCCACACGAGTTCCCAGCCGCAGACGGAAGAACCGATGTCGGCCGTGAGCATCTTGCCGCCGTCGTCGCTGAGCAGGATGGTGCGGATGTCGAACCGGTGCCCCTCCATGGTCCGTAGGCATTCGCCGGTACCCAGGTCCCACACCTGGACCAGGCGGTCGTTGTCCGCGGTGACGGCGAACGTCCCGTCGGCGCTGAGGGCGTACGCCCGGATCCAGTTGGGCACCGGCAGCCGGCGATGCTCCTTGCCGGAGTCGGTGCGCCACACCGAAAGTCCGCCGGTCACCGGCGTCGCCCCGAACCGGCCGTCGCCGCTGAGGGCGAGGCGCAGTTCGACGTCGATCATCGAGGTGTCGCTGCGCACGTTGTACCTGAGCTTGCCGGTCGCCACGTCCCAGGCGGCGGTCGACAGCAGGAACGAGACGAACAGGGTGTCGCCGTCCCGGCTGAACCGCAACGCCTCGTTGTCGGACCGGTTCTCCAGTGTCCACTTCGGACCGGTCGAGTCCCACACGTGGATCGTCCGGCCGCCGTGCGCGGCGATGTGCCGGCCGTCCGGGCTGATCGCCACGGCGCGGACCGGGCCGTCGAAAGCGGAGAACTCGCGCAGCACGTTGCCCGCCGGCAGGTCCCGCAGCCGCAGCGTGCCGACCTCGTCGCCGATGACGGTGAGGTCGCCGGCCGCGGTGACGTCGAACGTGGTGAGCCGGCCGGTGTCCTTGGTGAAGATCCGCTTGCTGCCGTCGGCCAGGTTGAGCTGGCGGATGGTGCCGGCATTGGTGCGGGCCAGCAGCAACAGGCCGTCAACGGCGAAGCGGACGTCGTGGCCCTGCCCGCCTTCGCCGCGGTCGAAGGTCAGCAGCCGTTCCGAGGCCGGGAAGTCCCACACGTCGACCTCGCCGGTCCACCGACACGTCACCATGTACCGGCCGTCCGCGCGCAGCGCCACGGTCGGCGGCTTGGTCAGCTCTACCTCGCCCTCGAACTCGTACAGCAACCAGCCGCCGAGCAGGTTCGCCCTCGTGCCGTGCGGGCCGAGGTCCGCCCACGCCTGCCGCACCTCGTGGTGGCGGGCGAAGCCGGGCACGTCCTGGACGGACCGCAGCGCCGCGGCGGCCTCGGCGAACCGCGAGCCCTCGATGAGCTCCCGAACGTGATCCATACGGCGGCGGAACAGGTCTTCGGTGCTGACCAGTTCCTCGACCGCCCGCGGTCGTGCGTAGCACCACGGGGCTTGATAGTCGGCCGCAGGCAGGGATCGCAGCGCGATGCCGGTGGCGCTCCCGAGCGCGGCCAGTCTCGCGTCCGCGGTGATCGCCGCCGCGTTCACCCGCCGGGCGTTGCCGTCGAGCTCGCGGCGGAGCGTGCGCAGGCAGCGGCCGGTCGGCGCGTCCCAGACCCGGACCGGCGGCTCGTAGGTGCTCAGCATGGTCGTGCCGGCGACCAGGACCGACAGGAGGTCGCCGCGCCGGTCGGGCACCGATCCCACGACTTCGTCCCGCTGGACGTCCCACGTCACCAGCGGCCCCTGCCACCAGGCGACCACGGCATGGGCGGCGTCGGCGCTGACCGCGCCGAAGTCCAGCCCGTACGAGTACCTCGGCACGCCGTGCAGCGTTCCCCGTTGCGGCCCGGTCAGTTCGGCGGTCAGGGTCGCGGTGCCCACGTCCCAGGCCCGGACGGAACTGTCCTGGTCGGTGAACGCGGCCGACACGACCCGGCGGCCGTCCGGGCTCAACGCCACGGAATGCACGCGCCCGGCGTGCGCTCGCAGGTGGGCGACCTGCGTTCCCCCGTCGACCGACCAGACCGAGACCCGGCCGGAAACATGGCCCGTGGCACAGAAATGCCCGCCCGCGCTCACGGCGATCGCACACACACCGGACTCGCGCAGGCCGCGCCGCTGGCTGTCGCGCATAGCCGCGACCACGCCCTGACGGATGGTGTCGTCGATGCCGGGCGTCTCGAACAGCCGTTGCCGAAGGCGACCTCGCGCCAGGTCCCACAGCTCGACGTCGCCGTCACGGATGATCGCGCCGATAGTGGCGTCCGCACTCATGGCCACGGCGTCGACGCGGTCGCCGCGGCGGGTCAACATGCGACGCGCCAGCCGGCCGGTGCCCTTCGCCGGCGTCCACAACACCAGCTGTCCCGCCTTGTCGCCGAACAGCACATTCGATCCGTCGGCACTGAGCGTGACGGCCGTGACGTGGTCGTGCTTGAGGTCGATGTTGACACGCGCCGGCCGGTTCTCCAGCGCTGCCAACGCCGTCTGGACGTCCACTGTGGACTGGTCGGCCGCCCGCAGCAACTCGCCGGCCCGCTCGTTCTCGTGCCGCTCCAGCTCGACGGCCCCCAGCAACAACGGCCCGAGAGGGTCGGACGGGTCGTTGGCCAGCGCGGCCTCGAGGTCGGACACGACATCCTCACCCATGCTGAGCCCGGTCCGCCACTGGTGCAGACCGCGGTTGTAGACCGCCGGCAAGTGGTACGGATCAGCGGTCATCGCACCGCGGAACAGCTCCTCCGCCTCCTCGGTCCGGCCGAGGTCGAGCATCGAGAGGGCCTGGTTGGACAGCCCGTCGGCGAGCAGCCGGGCCGCCTTGGGCTGTGACCGCGGATAGGCCGTGCCGGCGACCTCCGGGTAGCTGTCGATCAGCTGCGCGGCGACGTCAAGGGCGGTGGGCCGCTGCCCGGGATCGTCGGCGAAACAGGCCCGCAGCAACAGACTCACCGCCGATGGCAGCCGCAGGCCCTCCGCCAGCAGCAGGGTCAGCGCCGCATCGGCCGCCTCTCCGTATGTGGTCGTCCGCCGCCCGGCGAACATCTCCAACACCGTGACGCCCCATGACCACACGTCCGACGCCGCCGTGATGCGCACCCCGGCCTGCCCGGCCATCGCATCGGCCTGCTCGGGGGAGCAGTACGCCGGCGTCATGCCGCCGAAACTGACGCCAACCGGAGAGCTCTCCGTCGACTGCAGAGCGCGAGCCAGGCCGAAGTCGGTGACCTTGGCGGTGCCCTCCGGATCGAGCATCACGTTGGCCGGCTTGATGTCCTGATGCACCAGACCGGCCTCGTGCGCGTGCGCCAGGCCCCAGGCGGTCTGGACCGCGATGTCCAGAATCCGGGCCGGCGTCAAACCCCCGTGCCGCACCGCATCGGCGACGCTGCCGCCGTCGACCCACTCGGCGAACACCCGTGGCGCGGCGTCGATCGTGCGCACGTAGACACAGTTGACGGTGTGCGGGTGCAGGCCCAGGTTCACCCACGTGCCGGCCTCGCGCTCGAAATGCCGGCGGTCCTCGGGCGTGCTGATCTTGTCCGGGCGCGGCGTCTTCACCGCGAGGTCCACCTGCCAGCCGAGATGGCGCACCCGGTGCACCACACCCATGCCGCCGCTGCGGACGTCCTTGACCTCGTACAGACCGAGCACGGTCTCGCCCGGCTGCCAACCCATCAGTCCGCCAGTGCGACGAACAGCGGGCTCCCGACCAGCACGCGCAGCGAGCGGCCGCCGTCCAGCTCCGGATACGGGCTCGGCCCGTGCCGCAGCCGTTTGGCGATGAACTCCACCTCCTGCTCGTCGCCGCGGGCGTTCCTCTGGGCCAGGTGCGCCAGCTCCAGCACGCCTTCGGGAGCCTCGTCGTCGGTGATCGCGGTCAGGCCCTTGACCATGCCCGGCAGCATCGACGGCCCGAAACCCTCGTCCTCCTTCGGCTTGGCGCCCGCGGTGAGGTGACCACTGGAGCCGCCGAGCCCGACGACCGTGTCGTCGGTGGCGCCGGTGAAGTAGAGGAAACCCGGCTTCTGCAGCACGCGCATGGCCAGCCGGCCCCGGAAGTACTGGCCGGGCTCGTCGATCGTGCCGACGTCGCAGAAGTCGTCGAGGTGCTGGATGACGCGCTCCAGCCGGACGACGCGGTCCGGGACCGTCTCCCGCTTGCGCTTGCCGCTGAGCGGATTGAGGCTGACACCGAACTCGGTGGTGCGCTTGGCCGCGAAGCCCGGATCGACCTGCGGCAGCAGCATGTCCACCTTGGCATCGCTGATGTAGTAGTAGTACCGCAGCGACACACGGCCCCCTTCGTCTGGTTACTCCGGTCGGCTCAGGCTACAAGGCGGGGCGGGCCGATATCTGGAGATGCGCGGGATCGGTAAACTCCCGATCGTGGGGACAGCGCCCTCGGTGAAGGTGGAACTGCTCGGCGCGGTCCGCGCCTGGTCCGACAGCGGCGAGGTCCCGCTGGGGCCGCCGCGGCAGCGGGCGGTTTTCGCCATGCTGGCGGCGAGCGCGGGCAAGGTGGTGTCCCGCAGCGAGCTGATCGACGGCATCTGGGGCGAAGATCCGCCGGCCAGTGCCGAAGGCAGCCTCTACACCTACATCTCGGACCTGCGCCGCGCTCTGGAGCCGGGCCGGCCCAACCGCGCGCCCAGTCAGCTCCTGGAGTCCTCAGGTGCCGGTTATGTGCTGCATGTGCACGTGGACCTGACCGATTTCGAGGAACTTCGGCAGCACGCCGCCGCTCTGCTCGCGTCCGGATCTCCAGGGCCGGCACTGCGGGCGCTCGATGCCGCGCTGGCGCTGGGGCACGGCGAGGCCTTCGGCGGCATCCCCGGACCGTTCGCTCAGCGTTGCCGGGCCAGCCTGGCCGAGCTGCGGCTGGCCACGCAGGAGCAGCGGGCCGAGGCCATGCTCGGCCTCGGCCAGGCCGGCAACGTGATCGGCGAGCTGACCGAGCTGGTCCGGACCTATCCGCTGCGGGAGAGCCTGCGGGCGCTGCTGATGACCGCGCTGCACCGGGCCGGCCGCCGCGACGAGGCGCTGGACGTCTACCGGGAGGCCGAAACCCTGCTGCTGGACGAGCTCGGCATCGAGCCGAGCCCGCCGCTGGCCACGTTGTTCCAGCAGTTGCAGACGGGCGAGGTCAAGCCGGTGGTCTCGGCTCGGGCCAGCCATCACGCCCGGGTGCCCGAGGGCTTCGTCAGCCGGGCCCGCGAAGTCGCCCGCATGCAGGCCATGCTCGCCGACCTGGTGGCCGGTCGGGGCGGCGTGGCCTGGCTGGAGGGTGAACCCGGCATCGGCAAGTCCTCGCTGCTCGCGGCCGGTCTGGCCGGGGCCGAGCAGGCCGGTTGCCAGCTCGGTTGGGCGGTGGCCGACGAGCTCGGGCAGCGCTTTCCGCTGCGGGCCGTGCTGGACTGCCTTGAGGTGGACGGACGTTCGCTCGACCCGCGTCGGGCCGAGTTGGCCGAAAGCCTGCACGGTCCGGCCAACGGTTTGTTGCCCGGCAGCGACCCGGTCGCGGCCGCGGTCGATCGGCTGCTGGCCTTCGTGGAGACGCTGTGCGAGGACGCGCCGCTGCTGCTCGTGCTGGACGACATGCAGTGGGCCGACGAAGCCAGTTTGCTGGTGTGGCACCGGCTTTCCCGAGCCACGGCCCGGCTGCCCCTGCTGCTGGTGGCCAGCGCCCGAACCTTGCCGCGACGGCCGCAGGTCGCGCAGGTGCGGCTGGCCGCCGAGAGCGGCTTCGTCGTCGACCTGGAGCCGTTGAGCGCCAACGATGTCGTCG
>DATJJB010000525.1:0-4213 GCA_035492655.1 Kutzneria sp.
CCGACCGCCGGACCCCAGAATCCCGCGCAGGACACGACGATGTCGGCCGCGAAGGTGTCGGTCTCGGTACGGACCCCGGTCACACGACCCGAAGTCTGTTCCACGGCGACGACCTGCTGCCGGCCGATGAACAGCGCGCCGCGGTCGATGGCGCGCCGGGCCTGCTTCTCGCAGGCCAGCACGGCATTGGCCAGCCCGTCGGTCGGCGTGTGCAGGCCGCCGAGAACTCCCTTGCCCAGCAACGGGATCAGGGCCCGACACTCGTCCGGGCCGATCAGCGAGGACGGAATGCCCCACGAGGTGGCCCAGCCGTGCCGGCGGGCCAGGTCGGCGTGCCGTTCCGGCGTGGTCGCGATCTCGAGGCCGCCGAGCTGGTCGAACGCGCCAAGGCCGACCAGCTTCCGCACCGTGTAGGTGGCGAACTCGGCCATCGTCTTGGACGGATTCGTCTGGAACACCAGGCCGGGCGCGTGCGAGCTGGAGCCGCCGGTGGCGAACAACGGACCCTGGTCCAGCACGGTGACGTCGGTCCAGCCCCGCTCGGTCAGCTCGTCGGCCAGCGCGCAGCCGACGACGCCGGCCCCGATGATCACGACCTTGGGCATCAGACCGCCTCCTCCGCCACCACAGCCGGCGCCTCAGCGGCGTGGTCGGCGAGCACGCCGGTCTTGTGCCGCAACACGATCCAGTAGTAGCCGAAGCCGATCAGCGCCACCAGGCCCACGAACAACACCGCACCCCACTGGAGGAACCAGTGGAACGGCGGGGTCGGGTTGTAGACCTCGCTGCGCGGCCAGCCCAGGTTGATCGCCATGCCCGCGCCCCACAGCACGGCCAGGACGTTCACCGGCAGGCCCCAGCGCCCCAACGAGAAGCCCTCGCGCGGCGCGTCCTTGCCCGGCCAGGTGCCGCGCAGCCGGGCGATCAGCATCGGCAGCGTCACCAGCAGGTAGGCCACGTAGATCAGCACGACGCCGATGCTGGTGACCAGCTGGAAGATCTGCGGCTGGCCGATGTTGACCACCAGCAGGATGATCGCGATCACGCCGATCAGCACGGCCGGCCGGACCGGGGTGCGCTGCTTGCCGTGCACCTTGGCCAGCCAGGCGCCGGCCGGCAGGTTGTTGTCCCGGGCCATGGCGAAGGTCATCCGGATGGCCGCGGTGTGCACGGCCAGGATGCACACGGTGATCGCGATCGCCACCGCGACCAGGAACACCTTGCCCAGCCCCGAACCCAGCACGTCGATCACCACGTACTGCAACCCGATGGTGCTCAGCTCGGGCGCGTTGATGTTGCGCACGGCCATCAGGGCCAGCAGCAGGATCAGGCCGCCGATCACGAAGGACGCGATCAGCGCGCGCAGGATGGCCCGCGGCGCGTTCTTGCGCGGGTTCAGGGATTCCTCGCCGAGCGAGCTGGCGGTGTCGAAGCCGTACATGACGTAGGCCGAGGCCAGCGAACCGACCAGGAAGGCGCCGAAGTAGCCCAGCGAAACGCCATCGCCCTTGTGCGCGGTGTCGAGCACGATCTGCGGCCCGCGGACGACCTCGAAGGCCAGCAGCACCACCAGCAGCACGGCGGCGATCAGCTCGATGAACACGCCGGCGCTGTTGATCCGCGCCATCAGCTTGGTGCTCCAGGCGTTGACCACCGTGCTGAACACGATCAGCACCGAGCCCAGGATGACCGCGTTCACCGCGTTGTCCGGGGCGATCTGGAAGAAGTCTGCGATCTGCGGCAGGGTGATCTGGTAGGCCAGCGCCACCGAGGCCACCGTGACGACCGAGGCCACCAGCATCATCCAGCCGGCCAGCCAGGCGACGTGCTGGCTGCCGAGGCGTTTGGACCAGTTGTAGATCGAGCCGGCCACCGGGTAGCGGGCCGACAGCTCGGCGAAGCACAGCGCGATCATCAGCTGGCCGACGAAGACCATCGGCCACGACCACCAGTTGGCCGGGCCGCCGACGGAGAAGCCGAAGTAGAACATCTGGAAGGTGCCGGTGAGGATGGAGATGTAGCTGATGCCGGCGGCGAAGGTGTGGAAGTTGCCCAGGGTTCGCTCGAACTCCTGCTTGTACCCTAATTCAGCGAGCCCATGACCGTCGTCTGCACTCATGTCTGCTCCCGGTGGCGGTAGAACTCCACCTCGGTCGGCGGCAGCGGCGGCCGGCCGAGGATCAGGTCCGCGGACTTCTCCGCGATCATCATGGTCGGCGCGTAGATGTTGCCGTTGGTGACATACCGCATCACCGACGCGTCGACGACCCGCAGCCCGTCAACCCCGTGCACCCGCAGCGATTCCGGGTCCACGACGGACTGCTCGTCCACCCCCATCCGGCACGTGCACGAGGGGTGCAGCGCCGTCTCGCCGTCCTTGGCCACCCAGGCCAGGATCTCCTCATCGGTCCGCACCGACGGCCCCGGCGATATCTCGCCGCCGCTGTACTCGTCAAAAGCGTGCTGCGTAAGGATGTTCCGGGCGACGCGGACCGCCTCGACCCACTCGCGGCGGTCCTGCTCGGTGGTCAGATAGTTGAAGCGCAGCGCCGGCTTGACCTTCGGGTCCTTCGACGTGATCTTGACCGAGCCGCGGGCGTCCGAGTACATCGGGCCGACGTGCACCTGGTAGCCGTGGTCGCCGGCCGGCAGCGACCCGTCGTAGCGCACGGCGATCGGCAGGAAGTGGAACATCAGGTTGGGGTAGGCCACCTCGTCGTTGCTGCGCACGAAGCCGCCGCCCTCGAAGTGGTTGGTGGCGCCAGGACCGGTGCGGAACAACCACTTCAGGCCGACCAGCGGCTTGTTGTACCACTTCATGTACGGCGCCACCGACACCGGCTTGGTGCAGGCGTACTGGATGTACACCTCGAGGTGGTCCTGGAGGTTCTCGCCGACGCCCGGCAGGTCGTGCACCACGTCGATGCCCAGCTTCGACAGCTCGGCGGCATTGCCGACGCCGGACAGCTGGAGCAGCTGCGGGGAGTTGATCGCGCCGCCGGAGAGGATCACCTCGCCGGCCCGAACCTGCTTGGTCCGTCCACCTTGGACGTACTCGACACCGACGGCCCTGGTGCCCTCGAACAGGATCCGCGTCGTGTAGGCACGGGTCTTGACCGTCAGATTAGGACGCTTGCGCACCGGATGCAGGTAGGCGCGGGCGGCGCTGAGCCGACGGCCGCGGTGCAGATTGCGGTCGAACGGCGCGAAGCCCTCCTGCTGATATCCGTTGACGTCCTTGGTCAGCGGATAGCCGGCCTCCTGCACCGCCTCGAAGAACGCCTGGAACAACGGGCTGTCGGCCGGACCGCGCTCCAGCACCAGCGGCCCGTCGCCGCCGCGGTACTCGTCCGCGCCGGCCAGGCAGTTCTCCATCTTCTTGAAGTACGGCAGGCAATGGGCGTAGTCCCAGGACTTCATGCCCTCGTCGGCGCCCCACCGCTCGTAGTCCAGCGGGTTGCCGCGCTGGAAGATCATGCCGTTGATGCTGGACGAGCCGCCGAGCACCTTGCCGCGGGCGTGGTAGATGCGCCGGCCGCCCATCGCCGGCTCCGGCTCGGACTCGTACTTCCAGTCGTAGAAACGGTTTCCGATCGGCATGGTCAGGGCCGCCGGCATGTGCACCAGCGGATCCCAGATGTAGTCGGGCCGGCCGGCCTCAAGGACGAGCACGGAAATGCTGGGATCGGCGGACAAACGGTTGGCCACGCAGCTGCCGGCGGAACCCCCGCCGACCACGACGAAGTCGAACATCCTCTATCACCCCGGGAACAGGCCGAGTGGTTTCGGATCGGTGTTGGTGTAGATGTGTTTCGCCTCGCGGTACTCGTCGAGACCGGTGGGTCCGAGCTCGCGGCCGATGCCGGAACGCTTGAAGCCGCCCCATTCCGCCTGCGGCAGGTAGGGGTGGTAGTCGTTGATCCAGATCGTGCCGTGCCGCAGCGCGCCGGCGACCCGGGCCGCGCGGCCGGCGTCGCGTGTCCACACCGCGCCGGCCAGACCGTATTCCGTGTCGTTGCCGAGCTCGACCGCTTCCTCCTCGGTGCTGAAGCGCTCGGCGGTGAGGATGGGTCCGAACGTCTCCTCCCGCACCACGGTCATGTCGCGGCGGCAGTCCGCGAACACCGTCGGACGGTAGAAGAACCCTTGCCGCAGCTCGGGTTCGTCCGGCCGGCGGCCGCCGGCCAGCAGCTTCGCGCCCTCGGCGACCGCC
>DATJJB010000526.1:0-10396 GCA_035492655.1 Kutzneria sp.
TGATCTCGTTGCGCAATCACGTCATTTCCATTGCCGCGGTGTTTCTCGCGCTCGCCGTCGGCGTGGTGCTCGGCTCCACGTCGCTGAGCAACCGGGTGCTCGGCGGGCTCGCCGACGACCGGGCCAACCTCAGCAAGCAGGTGACCGACCTGCAATCCCGGCAGACCGACCTGTCCGGGCGGCTCACCGACGCCGACCGGTACGCGCTGGCCACCGGCCCGCTGGCGGTTCGCGGCGCCCTGGACGGCAAGTCGGTCGTGCTCGTCACGACGGCGGACGCCAAGACCACCGACCGGGACGGCGTCGCCGCCCTGCTCCGGGCAGCCGGCGCGACCGTCACCGGCGAGCTCCAACTCACCGACGCGTTCACCGACCCGACCAAGTCCGACCAGCTGCGGTCGCTGGTGACCCGGCTGCTGCCGGCCGGCGTGCAGCTGCCGACGGCGTCCGATCCGGGCACCCTGGCCGGTGGCCTGATCGGCCCGCTGCTGCTGCTCGACAAGACGTCCGGCAAGCCGCAGGCGTCGCCCGACGAGACGGCCGCGGCGTTGACCGGCCTGGCCAGCGGCGGCTACGTCCGGCAGGGGCAGGGCCTGCACGCCGCGCAGCTGGCGCTCGTACTGACCGGCGGTTCCGTCGCCGGCAACGCGGCTGCCGACCGGGCGGCGGTGATCGCCCGCTTCGCGACGCAGGTGCAGCGCTCCGGCGCTGGCACCGTGCTGGCCGGCCGCACCGGCTCGGCCGACAACTTCGGGCCGCTGGCGGTTGTCCGGGCTGACGGTGCGACGACGTCGGTGCTGTCGACCGTGGACGACGTGGACAACGCTGCCGGTCAGGTGGTCACCGTGCTGGCGCTGCGCGACGCGGCCGCCGGCAAGTCCGGCAACTACGGGACGGCCGGCAACGCACAGGCCCCGGCACCCGCCCAACAGACTGGATGAGTCACGGCGTGGGTGAGCTGCTACTGTGAAATCCCGTGGACAGGCCGGTCGGCCCAGCCGATCGCCTACGTACGGACCAGTCACCACGGGAGCCACTCTTGTCACAGGCACGTATGACCAAACACGTCTTCGTGACGGGAGGTGTGGCCTCCTCGCTGGGCAAGGGGCTCACCGCCTCCAGCCTCGGCCAGCTGCTCACCGCGCGGGGCCTGCGGGTCACCATGCAGAAGCTGGACCCGTACCTCAACGTCGATCCCGGCACGATGAACCCGTTCCAGCACGGCGAGGTCTTCGTCACCGAGGACGGCGCCGAGACCGACCTGGACATCGGCCACTACGAGCGCTTCCTGGACCGTGACCTGTCCGGGTCGGCCAACGTCACCACCGGCCAGGTGTACTCGGCGGTGATCGCCAAGGAGCGCCGCGGCGAGTACCTCGGCGACACCGTGCAGGTCATCCCGCACATCACCGACGAGATCAAGTCGCGGATCCGGGCGATGGCCGAGCCGGACGAGTCGGGCGCCGCGCCGGACGTGGTGATCACCGAGGTCGGCGGCACCGTCGGCGACATCGAGTCGCTGCCGTTCCTGGAGGCCGCCCGGCAGGTCCGGCACGACGTCGGCCGGGACAACTGCTTCTTCCTGCACGTGTCGCTGGTGCCGTACCTGGCGCCGTCCGGGGAGCTCAAGACCAAGCCCACCCAGCACTCGGTGGCCGCGCTGCGCAACATCGGCATCCAGCCCGACGCCATCGTGTGCCGGGCCGACCGGGAGATCCCGGACGGCCTCAAGCGCAAGATCGCGCTGATGTGCGACGTGGACACCGACGCCGTGGTGGCCGCCCCGGACGCGCCGTCGATCTACGACATCCCCAAGGTGCTGCACGCCGAGGGCCTCGACGCGTACGTGGTGCGGCGGCTCGGCCTGCCGTTCCGCGACGTGTCGTGGACCGTGTGGGGCGACCTGCTCGACCGGGTGCACAACCCCGGTGACACCGCGCGGATCGCGTTGGTCGGCAAGTACGTCGACCTGCCCGACGCCTACCTGTCGGTGACCGAGGCGCTGCGGGCCGGCGGTTTCGCGCACCGGGCCAAGGTCGAGATCCGCTGGGTGCCGTCCGACGAGTGCCAGACCGAGGCCGGCGCGGCGCACGCACTGTCCGGTGTGGACGGTGTGCTGGTGCCCGGCGGCTTCGGCGTGCGCGGCATCGAGGGCAAGATCGGCGCCATCCGGTACGCCCGTACCCGCGGCATTCCCACCCTGGGGCTGTGCCTCGGTTTGCAGTGCATGGTCATCGACGCCGCGCGCGGGCTGGCCGGCATCGCCGACGCCAACTCCGACGAGTTCGGCGAGCCGACCAAGAACCCGGTGATCTCCACCATGGCCGACCAGACCGACGTCGTCGCCGGCGAGCGGGACATGGGCGGCACCATGCGGCTCGGGGCGTACCCGGCCAAGCTGCTGGCCGGTTCGCAGGCGGCCAAGGCGTACGGCACGACCGAGGTGTCCGAGCGGCACCGGCACCGTTACGAGGTGAACAACGCCTACCGGGACAAGCTGAGCAAGGCCGGTCTGGTGTTCTCCGGCACCTCGCCGGACGGTCGGCTGGTCGAGTTCGTCGAGCTGCCGGCCAAGGTGCACCCGTTCTTCGTTGGCACCCAGGCCCATCCCGAGCTCAAGTCCCGGCCGACGCGGCCGCATCCGCTGTTCGCCGCGTTCATCCGGGCGGCGCTGGACTACGTCGCCGCCGAGCGGCTGCCCGTCGAGCTGGCCGAGGTGACCGCGTGAGCTCGGACCAGACGCACGTCTTCGATGTCGCTTCGTCGAAGGACATCTACCAGGGGCGCGTGATCGCGCTGCGGGCCGACGAGGTCGTCATGCCCGGTGGCAAGACCGCGACCCGCGAGGTCGTCGAGCACCTCGGCGCCGTTGCCGTGCTGGCGTTGGACGGCGACGGGGAGGTGACCTTGATCCACCAGTACCGGCATCCGTTGGGGCGTCGGATCTGGGAGCTGCCCGCCGGTCTGCTCGACGTCGTCGGCGAGGAGCCGGTGCTGGCCGCCCAGCGTGAGCTGGCCGAGGAGACCGGTCTCGCCGCCGCGTCCTGGGTGACGTTGGTCGACGTCGCCGCCTCTCCCGGTTTCACCGACGAGGTCGTGCGGGTCTTCCTGGCCCGTGAGCTTTCGTCGGTCGGCCGCGAGATTCCCGACGGTGACGAGGAAACCGACCTGGTGGCCCGGAAGTTCCCGCTCTCGGAGGCCGTGCGGATGGCGCTGGCCGGCGAGATCGTCAACGGCGCCTCGGTCAGCGGAATCCTGGCCGCGCACGCCGTCCTGTCCGGCGCCGCCGAGGCCCGCCCGGCCGAGACCCCGTGGATCGACCGCCCCACCCGCTTCGCCGCCCGGTAGTCCTGATGCAGGGAAGGACGCCTTACCTGCATTCAATGCAGGTAAGGCGTCCTTCCCTGCATCAGCGGTAGGGCGTCCACTGGGTTGTCGTGTCGCCGGTGCGGATGGAGTGCAGGCGTCGCCGCAACTCGGTGCGGGACCGGGCATCGCGGGCGATGGGCATGCCGACGGCGGCCAGCTTCAACTCGCGAAGTTCGCGCAGCACGGGGAATCCGGCCCAGCGGGTGACGTCGAAGCCGTAGGCGTCGGCCAACTGGCGGTGCTGGTCGGTGTGGTGCCGGAACCGGAGTTGCCGCACGGCGACGGGCACCAGGTCCCATTCGCGGGGCCCGACGCAGGCGGTGTCGAGGTCGCACCAGACGGCGCCGCCGGGAGTGGCGATCAGGTTGCCGATCTGGGCATCACCGTGGATGACGCTCTCGGGAAGCTGATAGCGAACGGACGACAACGCCTCCTCGATGGCGTCGCACCGCCGGGCCAGCAGATCAAGGTCGGCGTCGGGCCAACCACGCAGGCGTGCGTCGTGGATCCGGGTCCGTAGATCGGTGACGGGATCCCAGTGCGGCAGCGCGGCCCCGGCCGACGGCACGCGGTGCAGCCGCCGCAACAGCCGCGCCAGCTCGGCGACGGTCGGCGTGCGGCCGGTATCGGCGGCACGAAGCCAAAAAGTCACGACGTGCTCGTCGACGTGCACGATCTGTGGCACGCCCCGCGCGGGCTGCACGACGGGAACACGGTGCCGGTCCAGCAGCCGAGCGGCCTCCATGGCGGCGAAGGCGCGGCGGCGCAGGCCGGGCGTGAGCGTTATCCGGACGATGATGGGATGACGCTCCAGGCGGTACACGGCGTTGTTGACACAACGCACGACGCGCGCGCCGGTGTCGTCGAGACCGACGTCGGCGCAGGCCCGGGCCAGCACCGCCCTGATGCCCGTGAGGTCGCCGGTGAGCATCGTGTCCCCTTCCGTCGAACAGGGGTTACCCCATGCGCGGGGACTCGACGCGGTTCGACGATACCTACGCTCACACCGGCTTTGTAGTGGCCGCTGTTACGGTGGCTGGCGCCTGAGGCCGAAATGCCCTCCCGGCCTGGCGCACCACGTGGTACCGCTCTGCACGCGGGGGGCCCGAAGGCCGGGGACGGTGGCGTGTGGAGGACGGCCGGGCGCGTGAGGTCACTGCGTCCATCGACAAGATGGCGCAGGACGAGGGGGTGCCGGTCGCCGTCCGTCACGTGTGCCGGGCCTGCGCCGAGCGGATGCGCGCGATCGGTGTCGTCCAGTACGTGGTCTCTGATCTCGGGCAGGGCGAACCGGTGTACGCCACCGACCTGGCGGCCGAGCAGGTCGCCGAACTCCAGGTGACGTTGGGCGAGGGGCCTGCGGTGGACACGCTGGCCGAGGAACGGCCCATGGTGGCCACGGATCTGGCCGCGCCATCGCGCTGGCCGGTGTTCGCGCAGGCGGCGGTGGACGCCGGCGTGCGAGCAGTGTTCGCTTTCCCGCTGCAGATGGGGTCGATCGCGGTGGGCGTGCTCGAGATCTACCGTTCCGTCCCCGGCGACCTGACGACCGTCGAGTACCGCGACGCGTTGCTGTATTCCGACGCCGCCATGGCACTGCTGCTGGAGCACGTCGACGACCAGCCAAGCCGGCAGGAGGAGGACCTGTTCGCCGGCGGCTTCGGCAGCCGCTGGGACGTGGTGCACCAGGCCACCGGCGTGATCTCCGTGCAGCTCACCAGCGGGTTGAGCGAGGCGTTCCTTCGCCTGCGAGGCCACGCCTTTCTCACCGGGCGGGGCCTCGCCGACGTGGCCGAGGACGTGATCGAGGGGCGGCTGCGCTTCGACCGCGACGACGCCTAGATCCGGTCCCCCAGATCCGGTCCCCTAGATCCGGTCGAGGTGCAGGACCGGGATGCGGCGGTTGGCCGTCTTCTCGTACTCGCCGAAGCCCGGCATCTGGGCCACGGCATCGGCGTAGAGCCGGTCCCGCTCGGCGTCGTCGGTGACCGGGTTGGCCTTGGCCCGGTAGGTCTCGGCGCCGACCTCCACGGTCAGCTCGGGGTGCGCGGTCAGGTTGTGGTACCAGGCCGGGTGCTTGGTCGAGCCGCCGGCCGACGCGATCACGTAGATCCGGTCCCCGTCGTTGAAGTAGACGACCGGGTTGGTCCGCTCGACGCCGCTCTTGGCGCCGCGCGTGGTCATGAGCACGAGGTTCGCGCCGGCGAAGTTGCCGCCGACCTTGCCGCCGTTGGCCCGGAACTCCTCGATGACCTGGGTGTTGAAGTCACTCATGTGCGGTGGAACGACACCGGCGGCCGGATCCATCCCCGGGACGGCGGAATTCATGCGATCGGGAGCCGCACCCCATCGGCGGGGTCGGTGTGTGCTCCGTTTGATGTACCTTGCGTCACAACCTTGCTGCGGTGGGTCACCTGGGGGTGGGTGCATGGCTGTGTTGGCCAGCCGTGAGTACCGCGCGCTGTTGGCCGCGTACACGGTCTCCATGGCCGGCGACCAGTTCGCGCGGGTGGCGCTGTCGGTGCTGATCTTCGAGCGCACCCGGTCGCCGGCGCTGACGGCGTTGACCTACGCGCTGACGTTCCTGCCGGACCTGGTCGGCGGGCCGCTGTTGGCCGGGATCGCCGACCGGTGCCCGCGACGGACCGTGATGATCACGGCGGACGGGCTGCGGGCGGTGCTGGTGGCGGTGATGGCGATACCGGGCACGTCGTTCCCGGTGATCGCCGTGCTGCTGGTGGTCGTGCAGCTGGCCGGCGCGCCGGCCAACGCGGCTCGTGGGGCGCTGCTGCCGCAGATCCTCGGCGACGACGACTATCCGGCGGGGCAGGCCGGGCTGTCCTCGGCCGGGCAGGCGGCGCAGGTCGCGGGCTTCGCCGGCGGCGGGGCGCTCGTGGTCGCGATCGGCACGAGCGGCGTTCTGGTGGCGGATGCCGCAACGTTTGCCGCATCCATGGCGCTCGTGCTGCTCGGTATCCGGCCCCGCGAGGCGTCGGCCAAGACCACCGAGATCGTCAAGCGCGGCTGGGGGAGCGACCTGGTCGCCGGCGCTCGGCTGGTGGCGACGACGCCTCGGCTGCGTGCGCTGATCGCGTTCGCCTGCATCTCCGGCATCTACATCGCGGGGGAGGCGCTGGCCGCGCCGTACGCGGCCGAGCTGGGTGGCGGCCCGACGCTGGTCGGCCTGCTGTTCGCCGGCTTCGCCGCCGGCGCGGTCGCCGGCATGCTCGTGCTGACCCGGCTGTCGGGGCCGACGCAGTTGCGCGCGTTGCCGCTGCTGGCGGTCGGTTCGTGTCTGCCGCTGGTCGTGTGCCTGATCAACCCGCCGGCGCCGATCGTGGTGCTGTTGTTCGTGCTCAGCGGCATCGCCAGCGGCTACCAGGTCACCGCGAGCACGACGTTCATGCGGAGCGTGCCCGACGACCGCCGCGGGCAGGCGTTCGGACTGGCCGTGACGGCGTTGAAGGTGTCCCAGGGCATCGGGGTCGGGCTGGCCGGCGTTGCCGCCGAGGGGCTCGGCCCGCACGGCACGGTCGCGCTGGCCGGCGGGGTCGGGGTACTGGCCGCGGTCGGTGTGGGCCTGGTGTGGCGGAGCGCGTCGGCCGTGCCCTCGACACGGCCGACGCCCGCCCCCGGTTAAGCCGTCAGCGCCATTCGCTGGGACGGCCGACGCGGCGCCACTCGGAGGGACGGCCGGTGCGGGGGGATTCGCTGCGCTTGATCATGATGTGCCTCCGTGTGGGGGTGGAACGTGATTTTCGTTTCCCCCGAGCGGAGCACGACACTGTGTCGATCCCTGATTACAGTGACTGTTTTCCGGGACGGGGGGTGCCGCGTCGTGAATCGGGTCGACCCACGCCGCTGGCGTCTATGGTCCCTCCCACGTGGACTACTCGCGTACGTCCTCGTGGTGGAGTTGGCGACCGTACTCATGCTGGTCGCGACGGCCGAACTGACCCCGATTACGTCCTCGTCCTGGCTCTGGTTCGGTCTGCTGCTCGGCGCTTCCGTGATTCATCTGGAGGCCGCGCAGTCAATCGAACGTATTCGCGAAGTCTCCGCCGAGGGCAGCCCGTACACGCATATGCAGAGCGTCTGGTATTTCGCCGGCGTGCTGTTGTTGCCACTGCCGTTGCTGGCGTTGTTGATCGTTTTGTCGTTCACCCATGAGTGGTTCCGGGTGTTCCGCGGCCAGGCGATCGCGTACC
The DNA here is from genome assembly GCA_035492655.1 of Kutzneria sp. Lineage (GTDB taxonomy): Bacteria > Actinomycetota > Actinomycetes > Mycobacteriales > Pseudonocardiaceae > Kutzneria. Next base: position 7,578 of record DATJJB010000526.1, read on the forward strand.
GGAAGGTGTTCTCCGCCGCCACCGTGGTGCTGGCCGTCGGCGCCGGCCAGCTGGCGTTCGCCGCGTTCTTCCCGGCCGACGGGCCGCCGTACGCCGCCCAGCTCGATGGGCCGCTCGGCGCAGTCGCCGTCATCGTCGCCGGGCTGGCGTACCGGCTGGTCAACTACGCGCTCGTGGTCGGCGCCATCGTCGCCTCGAACCCCGAGCAGCCGGCTCGCAAGGCCCTCGGGCACGCCTCCGACCAGCTGATCATCGCCGCCAGCGTCGGGCTCGGCTACGCCGTCGGCGTGTTCACCGTGGACCGGCCGTGGTCGATGCCGATCCTGCTGGTCACCGTGCTCGCGCTGCACATGGGCCTGCTGCTGCCGCAGTTCCGGATCGCCGCGCACACCGACTCCAAGACCGGGCTGGTGGACGCCGCCTGGTGGTCCGACCGGGCCGCCGACCAGCTCGACCGCGCTCGGCGGCTGGCTCGCACCGTCGGTGTGCTGATGATCGACCTGGACCACTTCAAAGAGGTCAACGACTGCTACGGACACCTGGCCGGTGACCAGGTCCTGACCGCCGTCGCCGAGACCGTGCGCCACTCCGTGCGATCCCTCGACCTCGTCGGCCGCTGGGGCGGCGAGGAGTTCGCCGTGCTGGTGCCCGCCGTCGGCGTCGACGAGCTCACCGCCGCCGCCGAACGCGTCCGTGCCGCCGTGCAGGCCCTCACCGTCGACATCCACGACCTCGATGGCCAGGAAGTCACCGTCAAGGACTTGACCGTGTCGATCGGGGCCGGGGTGTATCCGACTTCCGGCGCCGAGCTCAGTGATCTGCTACTGGCTGTGGACGGGGCCCTGTTCCAGGCGAAACGGCAGGGCCGCAACCGCACCGTGCTGGCCAGCCGCATCGTCACGGCGGCCGCTCGGGAGCGCAGCGCCTGAGGCCCGGATCTTGGCCGCCCCCGAATCAATCCAACCAGATCAACCTGGCAACACCGGTCGACCAGCGGCCGGCAAGATCGCGCCGGCCGGGCTTGCCAGGTTCGCCGAGTAGAATTGAGTTCTGGGGGATCCCAGGCGAAGTTGATCTTTGCCGGTCAGAAGCTGACGACCTTGTTGCGGCCGGTGTTCTTGGCGCTGTAGAGCGCGGTGTCGGCGGCGTGCAGGAGGCGGTCCACGACGGTGCCGGCGTTGGGGTACATGGCCACGCCGATGGAGACGGAGAGATCCCGGATGACCCGGCCGTCGTCGGCGAAGTCCACGGGAACGAGGAGCTCGCTGACGGCGTGGCGGATGCGTTCGGCCACGGCCACCACGTGCTCCTCGCCGACACCGGGCAGCAGGACGACGAACTCCTCGCCGCCGAAGCGGCCGACCGAGTCGTAGGAGCGGACCTGGGCGGTGATGGTGTCGGCGACGGCCTTCAACGCCAGGTCGCCGGCCAGGTGCCCGTAGGTGTCGTTGACCTGCTTGAAGTGGTCGAGGTCGACCATCAGCACGCCGGTGGTCTCGTTGCTGCGGCCGGCCCGGGCCAGTTCGCTGGTGGCGAGGTTGTGCCAGCCGAGGGTGTTGAACAGGCCGGTCTTCTCGTCCTTGGTGGCGGCCACTTCCAGCTGCTTGACCAGCACGCCGCGGTGCAGCACCAGCAGCGGCGGCACGACCATCACGACCAGTACCGGCTGCGTGGTGATGGCCAGCGCGGTCAGCGTGCCCAGGCACAGCGTGGCCAGCTCGACCAGGTTGTCGGCCCAGCCACCGAACAGCTCGCGGACGGAGTGGTACGTCATGTTCAGCGCGCCGAGGATCAGCAGCGCGTTGGCCACGAAGTACGCCGCCACCGTGCCGGCGATCGCCCCCACGCCGAGCCAGCCGTCCAGCAGGGCGCCTTCGATGCCGTGCACGCCGAACAGCTCCAGCACCAGACGAGCCACGTAGCAGGTCAGCACCACCACGGATCCGTTGATCACGCTGCGGAACGCCGGCACCCGTTGCAGTCGGTACCAGCTGCGCAGCGCCAGGTGCGCGTACAGGATCGCGACCAGCGCCGCCACCAGCGCCGGCGGCAGCAGCAGCACGCCGGCGAACGTCCACACCGAGGTCATGTTGATGTGCGGCGTGCCGTTGACCCGGCGGCGGACCCGCTCCACCTGCCGGCCCAACTCCGCCTGCGTGATGCCCAGCACCGCCAGCGCCAGCATCACCAGCACGTCTTTCCCGCCGGGATGAACCCATCCGGCCGCCAGCGCCGTACTCCCGACCGCGACGGCCTCGGTCACCAGACAGAAGACGATCAGCCGCGGTCGCTGCCGCCACAGGGTCCAGCGACGGGGAGTGACCAGGAGGTCACGGACGTGCACCGAGGCACCAGCTACCGGCCCCGTGTCGTCCATACTCGTGCTCCGGCACTCCCTGCGGCGACTGACCTGACCCGGTCAGCCAATCACACCGAGCGAGCCAGGTCAGCCACCGTGACCTGGATGGATCAGCGAGGGGAGGTGCGGCCGCCATGAGCAACCGTGACAGCTGAGCACTCCCCGACCCGGTGGCCGTCGATAAGTGTCGATCTCACCCGTGTTGTCGGCGGCCACCTGCGGTTCGTTAGCCGGGCCGGGGCTTGATCGCGGGGCTAGGCTACGGCGTGAGCCGGCCCGGAATGAGGTGAACTCCCGCTGAGCGCGCCGCACGTCACCGAGCTGCCCGTGGCACTCCGCGATGCCACCGCGGGCTACCTGGACCACCTGGCCGTCGAGCGGGGGACGGCCCGCAACACGCTCGACTCCTATGCCCGAGACCTGCGCCGGTACGGCGAACACCTGGCGTCGAAGGGCGTGA
>DATJJB010000527.1:0-2926 GCA_035492655.1 Kutzneria sp.
AGCCGTCGATGCTCACGGCCGCCGACAGCACGACATACGGCAGTTTCATGGGCCTCAACTCACGAGACTGGACAGCGTGATGGTGTGTCCGGTGTGGTCCACCTTGGCCCGCAGGTAGCGCAGGTTGGTCTCGGTGGCGAACACGCCGGTCGGCACGCGGCGGCGCACCGAGACGCCGAGCTCACGCAGCTGCTCGGCCTTGTCCGGGTTGTTGGTGAGCAGGTCGACCTTGTGCACGCCCAGCGCGGCCAGCATCTGCGCGCCCGCGGTGTAGTCGCGGCCGTCCTCGGGCAGGCCGAGCGCGGCGTTGGCGGCGTAGGTGTCCAGGCCGTTGTCCTGCAGCGCGTACGCGTCGAGCTTGTTGTACAGGCCGATGCCGCGACCCTCCTGGCGCAGGTAGAGCAGCACGCCGCCGGTGTTGGAGATGCGCTCGACGGCCTCACGCAGCTGGGGGCCGCAGTCGCAGCGGGCGGAGCCGAACACGTCGCCGGTCAGGCACTCGGAGTGCATGCGGACCAGGGGCGTGCCCTCGGTCGGGTCGCCGAACACCATGGCCACGTGCTCGAGGCCGTCGACAAGGCCGTGGAAGGTGACCGCGTCGGCAGTGACGGAGAAGCCGTCCGCGAAACGCAGGGGGATACGCACCCTGGTGCGGACGGTTGCCTCGGCGCCGCTCGTCGACATGGTGGACTCCGATCTGCCAGTGGCCGCGCTACGACCGTGTTCCTGTTCAAATTTCAACAACATCGCGGCGGCCCGGTATGGTTTCCCGGACAGATGTGACCTGCGTCGCATGTGCTGCGCCCTGGTGAAGCATCGCCGAGCCTAACTCCTCTCCCTCTACCCCAAGACACGATCACCGAGGCCTCCTGGTTCATCCCAGGTTCAGGGAATTCGGTTGCGCCGTCGCTCGCGGGAGCGGCGGCGACCCGGTGGTCCGGCCAGCTGGCGGGCGGTGTCGGCGAGGTCCGGCCGGCGGTTCGGTGACAGTTGACGGCGGTCGTCCCGTCGAGTGTGGAGCGACCGGGACTTGAGCCGGTCCGTCCGGTACATCCCGATCGCCTGGGTCACGCCGTCCGGTTACCCGGTCCGGCCCCGGTGCCAAACGTTGCGCTGCTTCAGGTCCGGCCCATCCGGACGGCGGGTGTGATGCCACTCGTGACTGCCGCACAATGCCGGGATGGCTGTCCGTGTGGAGATCACCGACGCCAGCCGTCGGCGCATCGTGGTCGTGCTGCTGTTGTCGGCCCTGATCACCGTTTCCTACCTGCTGCTGTGGATCTTCGCCCGCGACGTCGTCGCCAGCGAGACCCGGCCCGGCTACGCCGAGTTCGAGAACTCCTTCCCGCTGGCCGACACCTGGCTGCTCGGTTGCCTGCTCGGCGCCACCCACACCCTGCTCACCCACCGGCCGGCCGCCCTGTTCTGGCTGCTGGCCGGCGGCGGCGCCGGCATCTACCTGCTGGGCATCGATTCCCTGTACGACATCGAGAACGGCATCTGGTGGCTGCCCGGCGGGGCCGGCCTGCTGGAACTGGGCATCAACCTCATCACGCTCGTCGTCAGCGTCGGCCTGCTCCACTGGGCCTGGCGCCGACGGGCTGCCCTGCTCTGAATTCGGTGGCTTGTGTGAACGGTGCTCCGGCACCATGTCGAGGGTGTGGCAGATTCGGGCATACCGGCCCAGCGACGAGGAACTCTGGCTGCGCTGCCGCGTGTTGAGCTTCCTGCACACCGCCTACTTCGACGATGTGATGGTGAGCAAGCCGCACTACGACCATCCCTCCGTCGAACTCGTGGCGGTGGCCGACGGGCTCGTCGTTGGCGTGCTGGATGCCGCGGTTCGGGACGACCTCGCCACCATCGAGACGATCGCCGTGCATCCCGATCACCAGGCCCAGGGCATCGCCACCGGCCTGCTCGACCAGGCCCTGCCCCAGCTGCGTTCCCTCGGCGCTACCGAGCTGGACGCCTGGACGCGGGACGACCCGCCCGCACTGCGCTGGTACGCCGGCCAGGGCTTTGTCGAGACCGAGAACTACGTCCACGTGCATCTGTCCGGTACGGAAACTGCCCATGCCGTCGTGCACACGCAGGGATTCGCCGTCGTCGAGGCGTTCCTGCACGCCGACGCGGCCAACGAGTCCGACCTGCGGGCCCAGTTCAAGCGGGTCTACCGCTGTCGCCGGCTGCTGCGGCCGCTGTAGCTTCAGCGCAGGATGGCCGCCAGCATCAGGCCCCGGATCTCGGCGGCGATGTCGGCGACGGGCCAGGGTGGCTGGTGGGCCTGCCATTCGCGCAGCAGGCCGGTGATCGCGCCGACGAGGCCGATGGCGGTGAGTCGGTAGTCGCGGTCGGGGGCGACGCCGTGGGCGGCGGCGTGCCGGGCCTCGGCCTCGATGAAGTCGGCCCAGCGGGTGACCCACTCCTGGTGCTGGCGCTCGAGGTCCTCGCTGACGCCGACGGCTTCCACGTAGTTCAGCCGCGGCAGCCGGGGGTCGGCGGTGACACTGGCGACGAAGGCGTCCAGCAGCACGGAGATCCGGGTGACGACATCCTCCGACGCCAACGTCTCCAGGGCGGCGCGGACCCGGTCCAGGGCGGCTGAGTTGATCAGGTCGTGCAGGGTGAGCAGCAGCTGCTCCTTGCCGGTGAACTCCTCGTAGAAGTTGCGGGTGGACACGCCGGCGCCGGCGCAGATCTGGACGATCTTGGTCTGCCGGTAGCCGACGGTGGTGAACAAGCCCAGGGCGGCCTGCAGCAGCCGCTGCCGGCGCTCGGCCCGGCGCTGCTCCGAGGCCACTCCCGCGTACGCGCGTCTGGCGATGACCGACTCCTCACCCGCGTGACAAAAACTGGTAATCGGGATTGCCAGATTACCCGAGCGGCCCCTACCTTGTGAAAATCCTGATTACCACTTCAGCTC